>CAYQFJ010000020.1:0-29715 GCA_964416715.1 uncultured Actinotalea sp.
CTGCGACCTCTTCGTCCCGAACGAAGCGCGCTACCAAGCTGCGCCACACCCCGCGGAGCCAGTCAAGGATAGCCCACGCGACAGGGGCGTCCTGACGTCACCTCGACGACCGGACGACGTTCGCCGCAGCGGGCGCCCGACGTCGCGTCAGCGGCCGACGAGCGTGAGCAGCGTCGCCTCGGGCCGGCAGGCGAAGCGCACGGGTGCGTAGGGGGACGTGCCCAGGCCCGCCGAGACGTGCAGCCACGTCGACGTCGCGGCGCTCTCGGGATCGGTGGGGTCGTCCGGCCGGGCACCGGGCCAGCCTTGCAGTCCCTTGGCCCGGGCCGGGTCGAGGTCGCAGTTGGTCACCAGCGCGCCGTACCACGGCACGCAGAGCTGGCCACCGTGCGTGTGGCCGGCGAGGATCAGGTCGACGCCGTCGTCGTGCATCGCGTCCAGGATCCGACGGTAGGGCGCGTGGGTGACGCCGAGGTGGACGTCGGCCCGCGGTCGTCCCGTGGCGTCACGGGCCACCTTCGCGGGGAACCGGTCGCGGTCCAGGTGGGCGTCGTCGACCCCGACGAGGGCGACTCGTCGGCCGTCGACCTCGACGGTCTCGCGGCGGTTGTACAGGTCGGCCCAGCCAGCCGCACGGAAGGCGGCGCGCAGATCCTCACCGGGCAGGGCGACATCGGGCAGAGCCTCCGAGTCCCGCGGGTCCGCACGCAGGTACCGGGCGGGATTCTTGGGGACGGGCGCGTAGTAGTCGTTCGAGCCCATGACGAACGCGCCGGGGATGTCGAGCAGCGGCTCCAGCGCCTCGAGCACCGTGGGCAGCGCGTCGACGTGCGCCAGGTTGTCGCCGGTGTTGATCACCAGGTCCGGCTCGAGCCGGGCCAGCGTGCGGGTCCACTCGACCGTCTCGCGGCGGCGCGGTGTCAGGTGCAGGTCGGAGACGTGCAGCACCCGCAACGACGGAGCCCCGGGTGCGAGCACCGGGACGACGACGCGGCGCAGCGCGAACCAGCGCACCTCGACGCTCGCCCAGGCGAGGGCGCCGACGCCGAGTGCCCCCGTGACAGCCAGGGTGCGGGCGAGCGGACCGAGGTCACGGGTCATCCGGTCCGCCGCCGCCTGGGTTATCCGGTCCGCCACCAGGGTTACGTGGTCCGCGAGGGCCCTCCGGCCCCTGCTCATCATCATCATCGTCGTCGCCCTGGGGCGGGGGATCCGGCTCCGGCTCCGGCCCCTTGGACACGACCAGTCCGATCAGCGTGCCGCGGGTCTGTGTCGCTCCAGCACCGGGGCTGGTGCCGGTGACGGTCCCGGCGGGAAGTGGGTCGAAGACGGCGTCCGGGTCGTCCCCCCGGACGTGGAAACCGGCGTCTTCGAGGATGTCGATCGCATCGGCGCGCGACTTGCCGCGGACGTCGGGCACTCGGATCTGCACACCGTTGAGCATGGTGCTGCTCGGGTCGGTGAACGGCACGACGGGCAGCCCTTCGTGGGCGCGCGACATGAACCGCTTCCAGGTGGGCGCCGCGATCGACGAGCCGTAGATGCCGCTCCGATAGTACCGCCCGTTGATGGTTTCCCCCTTGATCGGGATCATGCCCTCCGGGCGCCCGACCCAGACGGCCGTCGCGATCTGAGGCGTGTACCCGACGAACCAGGTGTACTCGTTCCGCGATGTCGTCCCGGTCTTGCCGGCTGACGGGCGTCGCCCGGGCAATCCGCCGACGGCGCTCGCGGTGCCCTGCCAGACGTGCTCCAGGGTCCAGTTCACCCCTCTGGCGATGTCCACGGACAGCGCCTGACGGCAGTTCGCCGGCGGCGGTTCGATCTCATTGCCCTCGGAGTCAACCACCTTGGAGATCGCGATCGGCTCGCAGAACGTCCCCTCGGCGGCGAACGCCGCGAACGCCGCGGCCATGGTCAGCGGCGCGATCTCGGTCGAACCCAGCACGTTGGACGGCAGCACGTCCACCGGCTCACCATTGGCCTTGTGCACGCCGAGCGAGGCAGCGGTCTCGAAGATCTCGCACAGGTTGAGCTGGCTGGCCATCTCGATGTAGCCCGAGTTCACCGACCTGCGGGTCGCGTCCAGCACGGACATCACGCCGCCGCGGCCCTCGGCGTTGCCGAACTTGTACGTCCCGGTGAGCTGGGTGCACGGGGCGTTGAACTTCGACATGTCGAACGGGCGCAGCCGGGCGTCGATGATCTCGCGGACGGCGTGACCCTCCTTGAGCCACTGGGCCAGCGTGAACGGCTTGAAGGTCGACCCGGGGTGGAAGCCCTTGGAGGATCCGTAGGCGCTGTCGGTGTTGTAGTTCACCGCGGTCTCGCCCGGTCCGGCCGTCGTCGAGGGGTTGTAGATCCGGTTCTGTGCCATCGCGAGGACCTTGCCGGTACCCGGTTCGACGACGGAGATCGCCGACGCGACACCGGAAGGGTCGTCGACCGGGATGCCTGCCTTGACCTCTTCGTCGGCGATCGCCTGGATCGTGGGGTCGAGCGTCGTGGTGATGGTCAGGCCGCCACGATAGAGCAGCCGGGCGCGCTCCTGCGCCGTCTCCCCGAAGGCCGGGTTCTGCGCGATGATCTTGGTCACGTAGTCACAGAAGTACCCGGCGTTGGCCACCGAGTTGGCCTCCATGCAGCCCAGGGAGACGTCGCCGATCTTGAGCGTGTCCGCCAGCGGGGTCGCGACGCCGGTCGTGTACTCCTCCTGGGTGATGTAGTCCTCGCGCAGCATCAGGCTCAGCACCGTGTTCCGGCGCTTCTCGGCGGCCTCGGGGTTGCGCTCGGGGTCGTAGTCGCTGGGGGCCTTGGTGATCCCGGCGATGGTCGCCGCCTGGAGGTACGTCAGCTCCGACGCGGGGACGGAGAAGAAGTACTGCGCCGCGGCCTCGACGCCGTAGACCGACAGCCCGAACTGGGAGATGTTGAGGTACGCCTCGAGGATCTGGTCCTTGCTCATCCGCTGCTCGAGCGCGACGGCGAGCTTGGCCTCGGCGAGCTTGCGCGCGTAGCCTTCGGCGCCCTCGGAGGTCCGCGCGGCGTCGATCGCGTCAGCGCGCTCCTGCGGGTCGTCGCTGTCCAGGGCCGCCTGGATGAGCGCGTTCTTCACGTACTGCTGGGTCAGCGTCGAGCCGCCCTCGGTGTCCTTCTCCAGGAGGTTGTTGACGAATGCGCGCGTCATGCCCATGAGGTCGACGCCGCCGTGTTCGTAGTAGCGGCGGTCCTCGGTGGCGATGACGGCGTGCTGCATCGCCAGGGAGACGTCCTCGAGCGGGACGACGATCCGGTTCTGGTCGTAGAAGGTCGCGAGCTTGGTGCCGTCGGCCGCGAGGATCACCGACTTCTCCGACAGCGGCACCTGCTCCAGCTCCGTGGGCAGGTCCTCGAAGAGCCGGACCGAGTTGTCGGTCAGGGCGCTCGTCGTGGCGACGGCCGGCATGACCAGCCCGGCACCCAGCACCCCGCCGACGCCGGCCACCAGCACGAACGCGAGCAGCAGGGCCAGCGCCTGGAGCGCGTTCACCTGTCGACCCGGCCGTCGCTGGGGCGAACCGGCCGCCTGACCGCGCGCAGAGGACACCATGGTTTCAGACTACGGGAGGCCGACGCCGTGCGTCCGCCGCGGAGGGTGGAGCGGATGTGGAGATCCTGCAAGGGCTCGGCCGGTTCACGGGACGGGTAGCGTTCGGGCCATGGCCACCACATGGGAATACGCAACCGTTCCGCTCATCGTCCACGCCACCAAGGCGATCCTCGACCAGTGGGGCGCCGACGGCTGGGAGCTGGTCCAGGTGATCCCCGGTCCGGACGGCACCGGTCTGGTCGCCTACCTCAAGCGCCCGAAGGCGGACGGGTGAGCACCGGCGGCGTCACGAAGCGTCTGGCCGATCTCGGGCTGTCCCTGCCGGAGGTCGCCGCGCCGGTGGCGGCGTACGTCCCGGCGGTGCACACCGGCAGCCAGGTCTGGACCTCCGGTCAGCTCCCATTCGTCGACGGCAGGCTGCCGGTCACCGGGAAGGTCGGCGTCGGCGACGGGCTGGTCGCTCCCGAGACCGCGGCGGACCTGGCACGCACGGCCGTGCTCAACGCGCTGGCCGCACTCGCCGAACAGGCCGGCAGCCTGGACCGGGTGCGGCGGATCGTCAAGCTGGTCGGCTTCGTGGCCAGCGACCCCTCGTTCACCGGGCAGCCGCAGGTGATCAACGGTGCGAGCGAGCTGCTCGGCCAGGTGTTCGGCGAGGCCGGGGTGCACGCCCGCAGCGCCGTCGGCGTCGCGGTGCTGCCCATGGACTCACCGGTCGAGGTCGAGCTGGTCGCCGAGCTCACCTGACCCGACGTCCGTAACGTCCGAGGAACACTGGCCTATACCCAAGAGAACCTCGGACGTTGGAAGGGGTGTGAGGGGGGGTCAGCGGGCCCGCTTCTCCAGGCGGGCCATGTCCAGGAGCACGATGGCGCGGCCGTCGCGGCGGACCCAGCCGCGGGAGGTGAAGTCGGCCAGCGCCTTGTTCACCGTCTCCCGCGAGGCGCCGACGAGCTGGGCCAGCTCCTCCTGGGTGAGGTCGTGGGCGACCCGCACCCCGTCGTCGGTCGGTTCGCCGAACCGGGTGGACAGGTCGAGCAACGCCTTGGCGACCCGGCCGGGGACGTCGGAGAAGACCAGGTCGGCCAGCGCCTCGTTGGTCCGACGCAGCCGCCGGGCGAGCGCCTCCAGCAGGTGCTTGGCCACCGGCGGGTACTGCTCGAGCCAGGCGATCAGCTCGTCGTGGTTGAGCTGGTACAGCGTGGCGTCCGCGACGGCGGTGGCGGTGGCGGTCCGGGGCCCGGGGTCGAACAGGGAGAGCTCGCCGAACATCTCCGCCGGCCCGAGCACGGACAGCAGGTTCTCCCGCCCGTCGTTCGAGCGTCGACCGAGCTTGACCTTGCCCGCGCCGATCACGTACAGCCGGTCACCCCGGTCGCCCTCCTGGAAGAGGGCCTGCCCCCGCGGCAGGTGCACGGTCGTCATCGAGGTGAAGAGCGCAGCAGCGGCGTCGGGGTCGATCCCCGCGAACAGCGGCGCCGAGAGCACCACGTCGTCGTGCACGTCCTGCCCTTCCGGTCGCAGGTCGACGGAGCGACAGCGTCCGTCGTCTGCTCCATCTTGCCGTATCGAGGCTCAGATCCGGTGACGGGCGCCGGTCAGCTCTCGGGCCGGCCGTCCGGAGCGGGGCAGCCCTCGGGTGCGGCGATGTCCACCACGACGCCCACGGTGCGCAGCTCGATCGCGCGGTCGAGCTCCTCCTGGTAGGCCGCCAGTCGGCGGTCCAGCGCGCGCAGGCGTTCCATGGTCTCCACCGCGTCCTGCCCGCGGCCGCGGCAGCCGTTGACCGCGTCGGCCAGCTCGGCGGTCGTCGGGAGGGCGAGCTGGGCCGCGGGGAGCAGGTCCCAGGCGAACTCGCCGAGGTTCTCCGGTGGGGCGAACCGCGCCACCGTGAGGTCGAGCCGGGCGCGCAGCAGACGGCGCCAGCGCAGGATCTGGGCGCGCTCCGCACGCAGCGCACGACGCGCGGCACGTGCGTCCGCGTCGAGCCGCCGTGGCGTGTCCGTACCCGCCACCGTCATGGCCGTCCCTCCTGGCGTGCCGACCGTCGGCCCGTCCTGGTCTGACATTCGTCCCTCCGGCCGGGCGACTTGAGCACGCGGCGAGAGGTTCACCCCAACGGGTAGGGCGGAGCAACGGGGAGCAGCAGGAGGGAGCAACAGGACGGAGTAACCGGGCGGAGCCACAGCGTGGAGCAACCGGACGGAGCAACCGGACGGAGCAACCGGACGGAGCAACGCCCGACGTCGGTGCGTACGCTGTGGCCATGGCCGGCGTCTCCCGTCCCGACGAGGGAACCGGCACGGGTGCGTCCCGCACGCGCCCGCCGACCGGACTGGTGCGCCGGGCCCGCCGGATCGACGCGCTGCTGGCCGAGCGCTACCCCGACGCGCGCTGCGAGCTGGACTTCACCACCCCGCTGGAGCTCCTGGTAGCCACGGTGCTGTCCGCACAGACCACCGACGTCCGGGTGAACCAGGTCACCCCCGCCCTCTTCGCCCGGTACCCGGACGCCGTCGCGCTCGCCGAGGCCGACGCGACGGAGCTGGAGGAGCTGATCCGTCCCACCGGCTTCTTCCGCGCCAAGGCGCGGTCGCTCGTCGGGCTGGCGCAGGCGCTGGTCGAGCGGCACGACGGCGAGGTGCCGGCCACGATGGCCGAGCTGGTCGCCCTGCCCGGCGTCGGACGCAAGACCGCGAACGTGGTGCTGGGCAACGCCTTCGGGGTGCCGGGGCTGCCGGTCGACACCCACGTCGGCCGGGTGGCCCGTCGGCTCGGGCTCACCGACCTCGAGGACCCGGTCAAGATCGAGCACGCGCTCGGCGCCCTGATCCCGGACCGGGACTGGACCATGTTCTCGCACCGGATGATCTTCCACGGCCGCCGCACCTGCCACTCCCGCCGCGCCGCCTGCGGCGCTTGCCCGGTCGCGCGGCTGTGCCCGTCGTTCGGAATCGGGGAGACGGACCCGGAGCTCGCCGCGGCACTCGTCCGGCCCTGAGTCCGCCGGGGCCGGCGGGTCACCTCGTGCGGGCACCCCGGGCGCTGGGCACGAACCTCAGTCCGGCAGCGACCCCAACCAGTCCACCAGCAGCTCGTTGACCCGCTCGGGCGCCTCCTCGGGGAGGTAGTGCCCGGCGTGGGGCACGGTCTCGAAGCGGTGCGGTTCGGCGTACGGGCTCTCGGCCACCGCGACCGGGATGCAGCGGTCCGCCTCGCCGTGCACCTGGAGCACCGGGACCTCGATCGGGGCGCGTACCGCCGTCAGGTAGCGCTGCCCGTCGACGCGCGGGGTGGACCGCACCAGCCAGCGCAGGGTCTCCAGTCCGCTGTGCGCCGCGAACGGCACCTGGGACGCGATGCGGTACATCTCGGCGGTCTCGGCCGGCTGGGAGTCGAGCCACCCGGGGGCGCCCCACTCGGTGAGCAGCCGGACGGCCAGGTCGCCCCGGGTCATCCGCCGCTCCGGGAAGTACGGGAGCTGGAAGAACGCGAGCCGACGCGCGGTGGTGCGGCGCAGCAAGGCCCTCGCCACCCTCCCGGTGTGCATCGCGTCCGGGTGCGGGGCGGCCAGTGCCGCGACGGCGCGGGTGACCTCCGGCCGCAGCGTCGGCATGGACCACGCCACCGTCCCGCCCACCCCGCGCCCGACGACGACGGCCTCGCTCGCGCCGAGGGACCGGATCACCCCGGCCACGTCCCTGGTCAGCGTGGGGATGTCGTAGCCCTGCGGCGGCTTGTCCGAGGCACCCGCCCCGCGCAGGTCGATGGCGGCGGTGCGGTAGCCGGCGTCGGCCAGGGCCGGGAGCTGGTGGCGCCAGGTCCACCACGTCTGGGCGAACCCGTGCAGCAGCACGACCAGCGGGGCCTCGGCGCTGCGGCTGCCGCGCCCCGGGTCGAGCTCTGCGACGTGGAACCGTGCGCCGTTCGCCGCGACGAAGAGGTGCCGCCAGGGGCCGTCGACGAGCACCGCTGACGAGTCGGTCACGTCGTGCAACCTACCCCGTGGCAGCCACCTGTGACTTGTGCCGGCGACGTCCCCGCAGGGCGAGCAGGGCCCCTCCGACGAGCGCCGCGACCAGCGATGCGCACAGGACGGCGGCGCGCACGTGGTCGTCCCGCGCCGTGCCGTCGCCGAAGGCCAGCTCGCCGATCAGCAGCGAGACGGTGAAGCCGATGCCCGCGACCATCCCGATGCCGACGATGCCGGTCCAGGTGACACCCCCGGCGAGCGGTGTGCGGGTCGCCTTCGAGACCAGCCAGGTGGTGAGCACGATGCCGATCGGCTTGCCGAGAACCAGGCCGAGGACGACACCCTGGGCGACCGGGTCGGCGGCGGCGTCGGCCAACGTGGACGGGTCGAGCGGGACCCCGGCTGCGAACAGGGCGAAGACCGGGACCGCCAGGCCGGCGGACACCGGACGCCAGCGGTGCTCGAACCGCTCGGCCGGGCTCGTCAGGTCGACCGCACCAGGGCGGGCGACGGCAGGTGTGAGGAGGCCGAGCAGCACGCCGGCGATGGTCGCGTGGATGCCCGACGAGTGCATGAGCAGCCAGGTGCCGACGGCCAGTGGGACCAGCAGCAGCGGCGTGGTGATCCCGCGTTGGACGGCCACCGCGAACAGGGCCGCGACGCCCAGTGCGCCGATCAGGGGGAGCACTCGCGTCGTGTCGTTGTAGAAGACGGCGATGACGATGATGGCGAGCAGGTCGTCGACCACGGCGAGGGTGAGCAGGAAGGCGCGGAGCGCGGCCGGAAGGTGCCGGCCGACGATCGCGAGCACCGACACCGCGAACGCGATGTCCGTGGCGGTGGGCACGGCCCAGCCGGCGAGGTCGCCATCGGCGGCATTGAGGTTGACCACCACGTAGATGATCGCGGGGACGGCCATCCCGCCCACCGCCGCCACCACCGGGACGGCGGCCGTGGCCGGCCGGCGGAGCTCACCGGTGACGAACTCGCGCTTGAGCTCCAGCCCCACGACGAAGAAGAAGATGGCGAGCAGGCCGTCGCTCGCCCAGTGCGCGAGGGAGAGGTCGAGCCCGAGCGCGGCGGGGCCGACGACGGTCTCCCGCATCGCGGTGTAGCCGTCCCGCCACGGGGAGTTCGCCCAGGTCAGTGCGATGACGGCGCCGATGAGCAGGAGAGTGCCCCCCGCGGTCTCGGACCGCAGCGTGTCCAGGAAGTTCCGCTCACCGCCCGGCGAGAGCCGATCGAACAGGCGTCGCGCTCCGGTGCCGTTGCTACCGGTGCCCGCAGTGGTGCCGGTGTCGGTGGATCGGCTTCGGGCGCGGCGCGTCATCGGGCTCCTCGTGGGCTGGTCGGGCAGGGCTGGTCGTCTGCCGACCAGACTTCCCGGCGCACCGGGACAGAGCCTAACCCGCCGTGGGGTGGGCGGTCGTCACCGGTCCGGGGTCGTCACCCATCCGCGGTCGTCACCGTTCCGGGGCCGCCACCTGTCCAGGGTCGCCACCGGCCCGCATCACCAGCCGAACGCCTGCTTCACGTCCTCGCTCATCATCGCCGCGCTCCACGCGGGCTCGTGGACGAGGTCGATCTCCACCCGGTCGACCGCGTCCGTGCCCAGCAGCACCCGCTCGACCTCGTCCGAGAGGTACCCGCCCAGCGGGCAGGCCGGAGTGGTCGTGGTCATGACGACCTCCGCCGTCCGGTCGGCCAGCTCGAGCCCGTACAGCAGACCCAAAGACACGATGTCCACGCCGAGCTCGGGGTCGATCACCTCGCGCAGCGCCTCGCACAGTCGCCCCTGCTCGGCGGCGTCGGGAACCATGGCAGTATTTTGTCCGGCTCAGGTGGTAAAAACAATCGGCGTCGCCCCATCGGCGTCGTGGGAGGGCGAGGGTGGCCACGATCGCGTTGACCGGTGACACGTACCACCGGGTCGTCGCCGAGGGCATCGTCCTGGTCGAGTGGTGGGCCGAGTGGTGCGGGCCGTGCCGCGCGTTCTCCCCCGAGTACGCACGGGTCGCCGAGCTGCACCCCGACGTCACCTTCGGCCGGGTGGACGCGGTCGCCGAGCACCGCCTGGCGACCGAGCGCGGCGTGCTGCGGTTCCCGGACCTGATGATCCACCGGGACGGGATCCTGGTGTACGAGGAGATCGCGCTGCTGTCGGCGACGGCGATCGACCGCCTGGTCCAGGCGGTCCGCGACGTCGACATGGACGACGTCCGTCAGCGGCTCGCCTCCGCGGGCGGTTCGGCGCGCTGAGCAGTACCGGGTCGGTCGGCTTCGTCGGGTGCCCGGTCCCCGGCAACGGCGCCTGCGTCGGCGTCAGGGCCACCCGAGCCGTCCGTACTGCCGACGCTCCGCTCGCGCGGTGGGTCGAAACGGTAGCCGACGTTGCGCACGGTACCGATGAGCTGCTCGTGCTCGGGGCCGAGCTTGGCGCGCAGCCGCCGCACGTGCACGTCGACCGTGCGGGTGCCGCCGAAGTAGTCGTACCCCCACACCTCCTGGAGCACCTGTGCCCGGGTGAAGACCCGCCCGGGGTGCTGCGCCAGGTACTTCAGCAGCTCGAACTCCTTGTACGTCAGGTCCAGCGGCCGGCCGCGCACCCGCGCGGTGTAGCCGCCGGCGTCGATCGTGAGGTCGCCCGACGAGATCTCCTGGTCGACGTCGTCCTCGGCCCCGGCCCCCGCGCGCTCGATCACGAGCCGCAGCCGCGCCTCGACCTCCGCCGGCGAGGCGTCCGCGAGCAGCACGTCGGCGGCGCCCCACTCCGCGGTCACCGCGGTCAGCCCGCCCTCGGTCAGGACCAGCACCAGCGGGACCGTCAGACCGGTGGCCCGCAGCAGCCGGCAGGTCGAGCGCGCCGAGGCGAGGTCGCGCCGGGCGTCGAGCAGCAGGACGTCGCTGTCGGGGGCGTCCAGCAGCGCGGACGGCTCGGAGGGGAGCACCCGCACCCGGTGGCCGAGCAGGGCGAGCGCGGGCAGCACCTGGGCCGAGCCCTCGGTGCTGGGTGTGAGCAGCAACAGGTCTGCCACGGGTCCGCCTCCTGCCGGAAGGGTTCCCACCGTACCGCCGGCATGTTTCAGGCGTGTGATCTGCGGTCGCCGTCGATCTGGAAGACTCTGCCCGTGCTCAAGGACGTCTCGACCCGTGCGGTCGTCACCGCGGTGGCGGCGGCGCTGGTCGCGGTCGCCGGTTTCCTGGGCGAGCTGCCGCTGGCCGGCGTCACCGCCGTGGTCGCGCTGGCGCTCGCCGCAGGCTGGCCCGTCCTGCTGGAGCTGCCCTCGCCGCTCGGTTCCGCGGTGGTGGTGGCGCTCGGTGGTGCCGGTGGCGTCATCGTGGTCTACGCCACCCGGGGACAGCCGTTCCTGCGCGACCTGCCCGTCGTCGTCGCGCTCGCGGTCGTGCTGGCCTTCGTCAACGAACTCGCCCGCCAGGACGGGCGGCACCGGCTCGTCGAGTCGGTGACCGGGACCGTCACCGGGGTGCTCGTGGCCGCGGCCGCCGCGGGGTGGCTCGCCGCGCTGCGCTCGCCGGGTGGGGTGTCGCTGGTGGTCGGCGGTGCGGTCGCGCTCGCGGTCGGGGCGGCGGTGTCCGCGGTGCCGCTGGGCGGCTGGACCGGAGCGATGATGACCGTGGTCGCCTCCGTCGTCGGCGGCGGTGCGGTCGGGTACGTGATGCCCGAGCTCGACCTGCTCTCCGGGGCGGCGCTGGGGCTGGCGACCGGGATCCTGGTCGCCGCGCTGTACGTGCTCTTCGACCGGCTGCCCGCGCTGCGGCGCGCGCCCGCGGGTCTCGCGGCGGTGGTGCTGCCGGTCGCGGTCAGCGGGGTGCTGGTCTACGTCGTCGGGCGCGTGCTGGTCGGTTAGGCGCGCAGCCGGGAGCGCCGTCGGCTCCGTCAGTACACGAGCGCCTGGACCCCGGGTCGCAACGACTCCTCCACGAACACCGCGGAACCCGCCACCCGCACGCCGGGCACGACGGCGTCGGCCGTGATGCTGCGCCGGGCGGCGCACTGGCTGCAGACCGTGACGGTCCCGTCGGCGAGCACGAGCGCGAGCAGCTCGCCCAGCGGCGTCGCGTGCTCGAGCGCGACGTCCGCGGTCCGCCCGGGCAGCGCCAGCCAGGCGGCCTCCCCGGTGAGCCACAGGCTGACCTGGGCACCGGCGGCCACCGCGGCGGCCGCGACGGTGAACGCCTGGTTGCACGCCTCGGGCCGGTCGGCACCGGACGTGGTCTTGACCACCAGGCCGCGTGGCTCCGTCGCGGTGTGCCCGGCGCCGTCGTGCGTGGAAGAGGCCATGGCCCGAGCCTAATGGGGATGCACCGACGGGTCTGTGGGCCAGTATCGGTGTCCGAGCCGCTAGGTGTACCAACCACGGAGGCTGGTGACGACGGGACGTCCTCGGTGCGCGGGTGGGGCCCCTGGCCGACCGGGAGCGGCGGGAGACTTCGCTGCACGACGACGTAGGATCGACGCATGGTCGCCATGGAGCTCTTGTTCATCGGACTTCTGGTCGCCGCCGCGCTCGTGATCGGTTGGTTCGCACTCCACGTGGTGCTCAAGCTCTTCAAGGGTCAGCGCTGAGCGATGACGTTCACCCTTCCCGAAGGTCTCGCACCCGAGGCGTACCCGCTCGCGTGGCTGGTCGGCCACTGGCGTGGTGAGGGGATGGTCGGCTACCCGAACATCCCGGAGACGCCGGTCGCGCAAGAGGTCCTCGTCGACCACGACGGCGGCCCGTACCTGCGCTGGACCAGCACGCTCACCCTGCCCGACACGGACGGCAGGGTGTGGGGGACGGAGTCCGGCTACTGGCGGGTGCCCCCGGACCGCCCCGATGACCTGCCCGCCGACCGTCACCCGGTCGAGCTGCTCCTCGTGGACCCCGCCGGTCACCTCACCCTGTTCGCCGGGGTCGCCGGCAACGGCCGTATCGACCTGACCAGCGACCTCATCGCCCGCACGCCCGACGCCGCCGAGGTCGCCGCCTCGACCCGGATGTACGGCCTGGTGGAGGGTGAGCTCATGTGGGCATGGGACATGGCGGCCTTCGGTGAGCCGATGCAGTCGTACGCGTCGGCGCGGTTGAGCCGGGTCGAGGGATCATGACGGACACGTCGGCACAGGGCGCCCTCCCGGAGGGTCGCCCGGCGCAGGACCCGTCGGCCCCGGCGCCCAGCCCGTTGCTCGCCCGGCACGGTGCCGTCGCGGCCGCCGGCCCGGACGCGGGGGTCGCCTGGCACTACGGTGACCCGACCGGGGAACAGCGCGCCCTGGCCGCCGGGGGCGCCGTGGTCGACCAGTCGCACCTGGGCGTGGTGACCGTGACCGGCCCGGACCGGTTGACCTGGCTGAACTCGATCACCTCCCAGGAGCTCACGTCCCTGCCCCCGCGGACCTCGACCGAGACGATGGTGCTCAGCCCGCACGGCCGCGTCGAGCACGTCGCCGCAGTGGTCGACGACGGGACGACGACCTGGCTCATCACCGAGCCCGTCGGGACCCGGGGAGCCCCGGTGGACGACGCCCCGGTGGGCGACGCCGAGACGGCGGACGGACCCGCGGCCGAGGGCTCCGGTCCCGTTCCTCCGGAGGGCGCCCCACCCGCGCCCCGTGGTGCACCCGCGCTCGCCGCCTGGCTGGACTCGATGCGCTTCATGATGCGCGTGGAGGTCACGGACGTCACGGCCGACTGGGCGGTGCTCGGGGAGGCGGTCGACGCCGAGGGCGCCGACGGCGAGCCGGTGACCTGGTGCGACCCGTGGCCGCGCACGCTGCCCGGCGGGACGCGCTACGGCCCGCCCGACGCCGAGCACCCCGGCCGCGAACGTGCGTGGCGGCTGGTGCTCGTCCCCCGCGCGGAGCTCACCGACGCCGTCGCGGTGCGCGAGGCCGCCGGGTGGCGCCTCGTGGGCACCTGGGCGACCGAGGCGCTGCGGGTCGAGGCGTGGCGACCGCGGGCCGCGACGGACATCGACCACCGCACCATCCCGCACGAGCTCGACTGGCTGCGCACGGCGGTCCACCTGCACAAGGGTTGCTACCGCGGTCAGGAGACGATCGCGCGGGTGCACAACCTCGGCCGCCCGCCCCGGCGTCTGGTCATGCTGCACCTGGACGGCACGGGAACCCTGATCCCGGACCCCGGGGCCGAGGTGCGCCTCGGGGAGCGTTCGGTCGGCACCGTCACCAGCGTCGCGAGGCACCACGAGCTCGGTCCGATCGCGCTCGGGGTGGTCAAGCGCAACACCGACGCGTCGGCAGACCTGCTCGCCGACTGCGACGGTGGTGCCGTGGCCGCCGCCCAGGAGGTCATCGTCCCCGGGGAGGGTGTCTCGGCGGACCGACCACCGCCGCCGCCGCCGGTGACCCGTGGGCTGACACCACGCGCCCGGCCCTGACGACCGATCGGCAGCCCGGCACGGCGCGCGCCGATATCACCCCCGGCGTGCGGTCGTTGATGTCTCAACTCCTCGGTCGAGCTACCGATCAGTAGTCGTGGACACGAACGGGTTCGGACCGCGACAAGGGCGATCCGCAGCCCGTACGGCGGCGGGCCTCTTCTTCGTGTCCGCCGTCGCCGTCGCGCTGGGCGAGATCGCCGTCGTCGCCAGCAGTGCCCGTCCGGTGGCCTGGACGGCCCTCGCGATCACCCTGGCGCTGGTCGCGCTCGGTGCGCTGCTGTGGGTGCACTACAGCCGCTTGCCGCAGCGGTCCTGGTTCTTCCTGGCCTTCGGGGCCGTGGCGGTCGTGCTCAGCCTGAACCTGATCACCGAGGATGCGGGTGGGGGAGCCCAGGTCGGCTTCCTGCTCCCGGTCGTCTACGCAGGCACCTTCCTGCGAGCGGGAGCGGCGTGGACCGTCGCCGTCGCGGCCGTCGTCGCCGACGCCGTGGTCGTCTTCACCCTGCTGCCCCCCGAGCAGGCCATCAGCGACCACGCCTTCGTCCTGGTCGCGATCGTGGCACTGACCTGGGTGCTGGTGAAGATGGGTCGGCACCAGGACGCCCTCGTGGAACAGCTCCGGCGGGTCGCCGCGCTCGACGGACTCACCGGCCTGGCCACGCGGCGGGCGCTGGAGGAGAAGGCGGAGCTCGTGCTCGCCGCACGCCCGTCCGACGTCACCGCGCGGGTCGGGGCCGCCCGCGTCGACGACCTCGCGGTGCTGGCCGCAAGGGACCCCGGGCGGCTCGGCACCGCGTTGCTGCTGATCGACCTGGACAACTTCAAGGAGATCAACGACGCGCACGGTCACCCCGTGGGTGACGAGGTGCTGGTGCACGTGGGTCGGTTGCTGCGGAACGCCGTGCGACGCGGCGACACCGTGGCCCGGTTCGGCGGCGACGAGCTCGCCGTGCTCGTACCCGACGTCGCGCGGGAGGAGGGCCGACGGCTCGCCGAGAACCTGCGCGAGATCGTGCAGCGCGACCCGATGCGCACCGACGTCGGCCCGATCCACCTGACGGTGAGCATCGGGGTCGCGCACGCCGGCGCCGGGGACGGTGGGATCGAGGAGCTGTACCGCGCCGCCGACGACGCGCTGTACCGGGCCAAGCGGGACGGTCGCGACCGGGTGGTCGTGCTGGATCCCGGACAGGTGACCGTCGACGACGAGGCGGTCTCGTAGGCTCGTCCCGTGGTCGGGAACCTGCAGATCGTCATCTTCCTCCTGCTGCACCTGTTCGTCTTCGGGCTGACGGTGGTCGCGCTGGTGGACGTGCTGCGTCGCCCGGCGCCGGCGTTCCCGCGTGCGGGCAAGCGCACCAAGAACTTCTGGCTCGCGATCCTCGCGGTCGCCACGGCGGTCGCGTTCGTCGCCATCCCGTACCCGCTGGGCTTCGGCTTGGCCCCGTTCTTCATCGCCCTGATCGCCGCGGTCGCGGCCATCGTCTACCTGGTCGACGTCAAGCCGGCGGTGGCGCCGTACTCGGGCCGCGGTGCGGGCGGACCGGGGACCGGCGGTTGGTGACCGCGGTGACGGCGATCCGACGGATCGTCTCGGGCGCAGTGACCTCGTCATGAGGGCCGTCATCCAGCGAGTGACCCGGGCGTCGGTGACCGTCGACGGCGCGGTGGTGGCCGCTCTCGACGAGCCGGGCCTCGTCGCGCTCGTCGGCGTGACCCACGACGACGGAACGGCTCAGGCCGAGGTCATCGCCCGGAAGATCGCCGAGCTACGGATCCTGCGCGACGAGCGTTCCGCGTCCGACGCCGGGGCACCGGTACTCGTGGTCAGCCAGTTCACGCTCTACGGCGACACCCGCAAGGGCCGGCGACCCACCTGGAACGCCGCCGCACCAGGACCGGTCGCCGAGCCGCTGGTGGACGCCGTCGTCGCGGCCCTGCGTGCACGCGGCCTGGAGGTCGTGACCGGGGTGTTCGGTGCGGACATGGCCGTCGAGCTGGTCAACGACGGTCCGGTCACCCTGGTCCTCGAGTCGGCCGCCCCCTGACGGTCACCGCACCGCTCCCGCGGTGACTCAACCCAGCCGCGCGAGCTCCTCGGCGGTGAGCGTCAGGTCCACGGCCGCGGCGGAGTCGCGGACGCTCGGCTCGCGACGTGCGCCCGGGATGGGGATGACGACATCGGCCTTCGCCAGCTCCCAGGCCAACGCCACCTGCTGCGGGCTCACGCCCCGCTCGGCGGCGACCGCGGCGAACGCGGAGTGCTTGCTGCCCAGCTCCTGGGCGTGGGCAGCGCCGCCCAGCGGACCCCACGCGAGGAAGGCGATGCCCAGCTCAGCGCACAGCTCGAGCTCGTCCTGGCTGTTGCGGTAGGCCGGTGCGTACTGGTTCTGGACGGACACGAGCCGCTCCCCGAGCACCTCGTGCGCGATCCGGATCTGATCGACGTCCGCGTTGGAGATGCCGGCCATCAGGATCTTGCCGGCGTCGAGCAGCTCCCGCAGGACGCCGATCGGCTCCTCGTAGGGCACGCGCGGGTCGGGGCGGTGGTACTGGTACAGGCCGATCGCGTCGACGTCGAGTCGCTGTAGCGAGGCGTCGCACGCGCGGCGGAGGTAGTCGGCCTTGCCCTCCACGTACCACGCACCGTCGTCGTCGCGGCGGTGACCACCCTTCGTGGCGACGAGCACCTGGTCCGGTGTGACGCCCGCCTGGCGCAGCGCCTTGGCGATGAGGATCTCGTTGTGCCCGGTGTCGACCCGGTCGCGGCAGTAGGCGTCCGCGGTGTCGATCAGCGTGATGCCGGCGTCGAGCGCCGCGTGGATCGTGGCGATCGCCTGGACCTCGTCCGGCCGTCCGGCCAACGAGATCGGCATACCGCCGAACCCGATCGCGCTGACCTGCCTGTCTCCGATCCGACGCTGCTGCATGGGGCTCCAGTCCTGAGGGTGTTGGGTGGTCCGTGACGATTCAACCAGCCATCCGGCGGCCGAACGGCGCCCGGTTGCCGATACTGGGGTCGTGGAGACCGTGGTGGAGTGCGTCGAGGGTGACATCACCCGCGAGCGCGTCGACGCGATCGTCAACGCGGCCAACTCGTCGCTGCTCGGTGGCGGAGGTGTGGACGGTGCCATCCACGCTGCGGCCGGCCCGGAGCTGGTGGCGCAGTGCCGCGAGCTGCGCCGCACCTCGCTGCCCGACGGGCTCCCGGTCGGTGAAGCCGTGGCCACTGGTGCGGGCCGGCTGCCCTGCCGCTGGGTGATCCACACCGTCGGCCCCAACCGGCACGCCGGCCAGACCGACCCGGCGCTGCTGGCCTCGTGCTTCACCCGCTCCCTGGACGTCGCCGCTGAGGTCGGTGCCGCGTCGATCGCATTCCCCGCAGTCAGCGCCGGCGCCTACGGCTGGGACGTCGACGAGGTTGCTCACATCGCCGTGACCGCGGTGCGAGCCTGGCTCGGCACCCGTGACGTTCTCGACACCCGGGCACCCTCGGTGCGACTGGTGAGGTTCGTGCTGTTCAGCACCGCGGCGGCCGAGGCCTTCGCCGCCGCGGTCCGCGCCTCCGACCTCGGCGACCGCGGCAACCCCGGTAGCCCCGCCGACCGCGGCGAACCCGACCACCGCGGCTGACCCCGGCGACGCCAGCGCCTTGGACGACTCCGGCCAACCCTGGCGCCTCCAGCGCCCCCGGCAAACCTGGCGACGCCCGCGCGCCCGGTGACTCTGGCTTCCCCGGCGACGCCCGCGCCCAGAGACTCCGGCCAGCCCGGCGACGGCAGCGCCCCCGGCGACCCGATCATGACGCCCCCGCGGGTACGCGACCCGATCGGTGCACGGGTGCGACCGTCCGGCCGTCCGAGGTGCGGAAGATGTAGCGGACGTAAGGGTGCGCGGGGTCGCCGGCGCTCCGCCGACGCCGGGTTGCTCCCGGTGGTGGACCATGGGTGACTCTCTGATCGCCGGTGTCCGGATCGCCTGCATGGTCCGGTGGTGACTTGCCCACCCAGCTTCGGTCGGCGGGTTCGCCCGGGGGTGGTACACCGACCGGCGCCTGACCGCCGGGACGTCTCGCAGCCGCCTCGTCAGCGGAGTCTGCGGCGCGCTCGCCGACCCGGGTGATCGTCAGGTCACGACGGTGCACCTCGTGATGGTGAAAGCTGCACAGGAGCACACCGTTCTCCACCGACGTAGCTCCGTCGTCCCGGTCCCACCACCGGATGTGGTGGACCTCGCACCAACGTGCGTTCTGCCCGCACCCGGGCCAAGCGCAGGTGCGGTCGCGGGCGACCACGGCACGGCGCTGGACTCCTGCGTAGGTGCGCTGGGCCCGGCCCAGGTCCAGGACCGCACCGTCGGCGTCGATCACGACTCGGGTCAGCTCGCAGTCGCACAGCACCCGGGCGACCTCGCTCATCGGCACCGGGGTGCCGTCGTCGAGAGTCACCGGGTCGTAGCGCAGACTCGGCGCACCGGCTTCGCGGTCGCGGTGGTCTTGCCCGACCGTGCGCCGGCCGTCGTCCCGCTTCTCGTCCGGGCCGCCGTCGTGGCTGTTCCGGAAGTACGCGCGGAGCGCAGCCCAGGTCTCCTCGGTCAGGTGCATCGACACGTGCGGGCGGACGGCAGCACCCGACGTCGTCTCGGTGGAGGTCAGAACTGCCTCGGCGAGCACGACCAGGCCGTCGGCGCGGCGCTGCTCACCGCTGCGGTCGTCGTCGCTCCCGGGGCGTGGGCTGGCCGCCTCGAGGGCGAGCCGTAGCCGGTGACCGCTCATCGAGTCGAGCCGGCCCTTGATCCGGACGCCCTCGTCCGTGTCGGTCAGGTGCAGGTAGCGGGCCGCGCGCTGCGCCTGGTGGCCGCGCTCGTGAGAGAGCGGGTCCTGCTCGGCTGCCCAGTGTCCGGCCGACTTCGCGAACGTGCTCGCGTCGACCTTGCGGGCGATCGCGAGCAGCTCGTCCTGGGCCCGGGGCGACTGCATCGCCTGTCGTACCGGAGCCGGCGCGGTTGCGGCGACCTTGGCGAAGACGTCGACGTGCTCCATCGAGATCGACCCGTCGAGCGCAGCGCCACGTACCCGTGGCATCGTGGTCAGCGCCTCGGCCTGGCGCACCTCGCCTGTCGCCGCTCGCTTGCCCGCCTTCGACGTACGTCCGCGCCAAGCCTCGACCGATGGGTCCCCGGCGCCACGCCAGGTCTCGTCGTCCCGCTCGGCGATCAGGAGGTCGGCCCGCGTGGAGGTCAGTACGGCGATCGCCCGGTCGACATCAGTCAGCATCCGTCGTCGTTCCGAGGTGCTCAACGCACCAGCACCGGTGGCCGAACCCCCATCGCACGCGCCACGGACGGCGTCGTCCAGCTCTTGTGCGGCGCGGCTCAGGCGACTCACTGCACCACCGAGCCCGACGACGTCGGAGCGTGCGGGATCAGGCCGGGAAGAAGCGGTTCCGGCGCGATCGAGCCGACCGATCGGCTCGACATCGGTTCCGGCCGCACCAGGACGGATGACACGGCGGTCACCTCCGACGCGCGGGGCGCCGAGCGTTGTCGTCGTCACCGTCCGCCCCCCGCCATCGACTCACTTGCCTCGTCCCTGACATCCAGCGTAGTCGAACACCTGTTCGAACACAACCCCTGCGAGGCTCTTTCTTACGATCCCGGCCCCGAACCCGCTGCGGCTCCTGACCATCGGCCACCAACCGGCAGCCGACGACCACCGCGCGTACCTGATCCTGCGCAGCACGAACGATCGTGCTATTTTCGACGAGTGCCAAACGCCAGTGCAGTGGCTGAACCACCATCCAAGGGCGCCCGAACCCGCGAGGCGATCCTCGGGCGTGCCGTCGCCGCCGCGATGCGCGTCGGCCTCGGCGGCCTGACGATCGGAGACCTCGCCACCGAGACCGGTCTGTCCAAGAGCGGCCTCTACGCGCACTTCGGGTCGAAGACCGCGCTCCAGCTCGCGGTGCTCGACGCCGCGGCCGAGGAGTTCACGGCGTCCGTGCTCCTTCCTGCCCTCAAGGCACCGCGGGGTGAGGCGCGGGTACGCGACCTGGTCGACCGCTGGCTGAGGTGCGGCCTGGTGCGACAGCCCGGCGGCTGCGTCTTCGTCAAGGCGAGCGCCGAGCTCGACGACCAACCCGGCCCCGTCCGCGACCGGCTGCGCGAGCTGCACCTGGAGCTCGCCGCCGCGATCGCGCGCATCTTCGCCGGCGGCATCCGCGAGGGGGAGTTCCGCCCCGACGCCGACGCCGAGCAGTTCGCCGCCGACCTCTACGGCGTCATGCTCGCGTTCCATCACCGGCTCCGTCTGCTGGACGACCCGACGGCGGAGCCCCGCGCCCGCACCGCCGTCGAGGCGCTGCTCGACGCCGCCCGCGCGCACCGCACGGACGCCGCCCAGGCACACCGCACGGACGCCGCCCGCGCGCACCCCTGGCACCCGTCGCCATCATCCTGAGTCCGACCACCCACACCGGGGGCCCATCATGACCTTCACCCCACAACGGACCTCGAACCGCGGCCGCGCCGCGCGGCTCCGCGGTCTGGCACAGCTCACCGCACTGCGCGCCACGTTCGCCACCCTGGAGCGCGTCGCCCCGCGCAAAGGCGCCGTCAGGGCGCTCGACCTCTGGTGCACCCTTCCGCAGAACGCCGGCCGACGCCGGGACCTGCGCCCGGTCGAGGGAGCGCTGACCCGGCACCCGGTCCCGCGCGGCGGTGCGGTGGTCGCCGAGTCCTGGGGTGACGGGCCGACGGTGTACCTGGTCCACGGCTGGGGTGGCTGGCGGGGTCAGCTCGGCGCCTTCGCCCAGCCGCTGGTCGACGCCGGGCACCGCGTGGTCGCGTTCGACGCGCCCGGACACGGGGAGTCGGACGTCGGCGAGATGGGTCCGGGCCGAGGGAACCTCATGGAGCTCATGGAGGGGTTCCAGGCGGTGGCGGACGAGTTCGGCCCGGCCGCCGGAGTCGTGGCGCACTCCCTGGGCTGCACGTCGGCGTCGGAGGTCGTGGCCGCCGGCCTGCCCACGCAGCGCCTCGTGCTCATCGGGCCCAGTGAGGACTTCTCCTCGATGATCGGGGACTTCGCGCGCACGCTCGGCTTCGGTGACCGCATCCACGGCGGGCTGGTCGACCTGATCGAGGACTACTGCAAGCGGGCGCTCGGCTCATTCGACCTGGGTCCGCGGGGTGCGGACGGGCAGATGCCACCGACGCTCGTGGTCCACGACCGCCGCGACAAGGAGACGCCCTACGCCGTGGGGGAGCGGCTGGCCGCCACCTGGCCCGGTGCCGACCTGCTGACCACGGACGGCCTGGGCCACCAACGCATCCTGGCGGACGCCGAGACCGTCGCCCGGGTGGTCGAGTACGTGGTCGGGAACCCGCGCGTCGGGCCCTGAGAGCGAGCGCAACCGGTCGCCGTCGGGCCGGACCGTGCCACGATGGCGACCATGGGAGCTCGGGCGAACGGCATCGAGAAGGCGACCGGTGTCGCGTGGTCGGAGTGGACCGCGTGGCTGACGTCGCAGGCGGCCCAGGACCGGGACCACGCGGCGATCGCGCGGCTGGCCGAGCAGCGCCTCGGCGAGCTCGGCATCTGGCGGCACGCGGCCACCGACGAGCCGCTGAACACGGGCTGGTGGGCGCAGAGCATCGCCGTCGACTTCGAGCAGGACCACGGGCTGCGGGCCTCGGGCCAGACGTCGCGGGGTGACTTCTCGGTGGCCGTCTCCAGGACGGTGCCCGGGACCATCGACGACGCGCTGGAGGCCTGGCTCACCACGATGGCCGGGCGGACCCAGCTGGACGGGGTGGCGCTCGACGGTGAGCCGTCGGTCTCCCGCACCGAGAAGTGGCGCTACTGGCGGGTGGGACTGGTCGACGGCAGCAGGGTGAGCGTGACCATCTCGGCCCGCAAGGTCGCCGACGGCGCGCCGCCCAAGGCCGCCGTCGGTGTCAACCACGCCGGGCTCGACTCCGCCGAGGCGGGCGAGGCTTGGCGGCCGTGGTGGAAGGAGCTGCTCGCGGACGTACGGTGAGCC
This sequence comes from uncultured Actinotalea sp., assembly GCA_964416715.1. Taxonomy (GTDB): domain Bacteria; phylum Actinomycetota; class Actinomycetes; order Actinomycetales; family Cellulomonadaceae; genus Actinotalea. Next base: position 22,013 of record CAYQFJ010000020.1, read on the forward strand.
TGCTCACAGCCTGCGTCGCAGCAAGAAGGGCCAAATCCATGAACGTGCCGCGCCGGGACCGTCCGTGACCACGGGTGCGTCGGGCATCGCCGACCGCGCGTCCCGTGCGGTCAGTGCCGGGCCGAGCAGGGCGAGCAGGTATGCCTGGTCCATGTGAGTCCTCCGGATGTAGCTCCGCCGATCCACGGCGGGCACCGCGAGATCGGGCACCGCGAGATCGGGCACCGCGAGATCGGGCACCGCGAGATCGGGCACTGCGAGATCGGGCACTGCGAGATCGGGCACCGCGAGATCGGGCACCGCGAGGTGCGGCACGTCCGGACGACGTCGGCACGAGCCCACGTAGGACAGGTGTGCACGAGCGTCCCCGAAGGTGTCCTCTCAGCCCGCCCTCGTGCGTCGGTATGGCAGCCGGCTCCCGCCGGTGTGGACCGAAGGAGAGACCATGCGCTACCTGATGCTCGTCCGGGTACCCGAGGACGCGGACCCGACGCCCGAGGAGTCCGACCCGGGCGCCTGGTACGCCGAGGCCGTTCGTCGCGGCCGGCACCTTGCCGGTGAACGACTGCACCCGCCGTCGACCGCGACAACCGTGCATGCCTGGGACGGCTCCGTGGCCATCACCCACGGACCCTTCGCCGAGGTGGCCGAGCAGATCGCGGGCTTCGACCTGCTCGAGGTCTCCAGTGACGAGGAGGCGGTCGAGGTCGCGGCGGGCCATCCGGTGGCCCGGTTCGGGTCGCTCGAGCTGCGACGGCTGCAGCCGCACCGGCCGGGCGACGGCGTGATCGCCCCGGACGACGGCGAGGACGGCGACCTGCGTGCCGGGCCGTCGACGTACCTGCTGATCATGGGCTCCTCACCGGCCGCCCCGCAGCCACGGCCCGAGGACCCGCGGCGTGACCTCACCACCGAGCAATGGGTCCAGCGGATGCGTGAGCGTGACGCCGACCGCGGGGGCTCACCGCTCGCCCCCGCCGCCGAGGCGATGACCGTGCGCGTGCAGCAGGGGCGGACCGTCGTCACGCACGGACCGTTCGCCGAGCTCGCCGAGCAGGTCGCGGGGTACAACCTGCTCGACCTGCCCGACCTGGACGCGGCGATCGAGGCTGCGGGCTCGCACCCCGGCGCGCGGCACGGTCTGATCGAGGTCCGACCCCTGTGGCCGATCTGACCCCGGGCGCACCCGAGACGCCGGACGGGGACGTCGTCGGGCGCGCGCTGGTCGATGCGTTCACCACCGAGCGCGCAAGCCTGGTCGCGACCCTCATCCGGGTGACCGAGGACTGGGACCTCGCGGAGGACTGCGTCCAGGAGGCGTTCGCCCGTGCCGCCGTCCGCTGGCCGGCCGACGGCGTCCCGGAGCGGCCCGGCGCCTGGCTCACCACCGTGGCCCGGAACGAGGCACGGGACCGGCTGCGTCGTCGCGGCTCGCAGGAACGACGGGTGCGTGAGCTCGCCCTGCTCGAGGAGCGGGCCGCTGGGGAGACCGAGACGGTGGCCGACGACGCCGCGCACCTGGCCGACGACCGGCTCCGGCTGGTCTTCACGTGCGCGCACCCGGCGCTCCCGCTCGAGGCGAGGGTCGCGCTCACCCTCCGGACGGTCTGTGGACTGACGGTCGGTGAGATCGCCCGGGCCTTCGGGGTGACCGAGGCAGCCATGGCCAAACGCCTCGTCCGAGCCCGGCAGAAGATCGCCCACGCGCGCATCCCGTACCGGGTGCCCGACGCCGAGCAGCTGCCCGCGCGGCTGGACGGTGTGCTCGCCGTGGTCTACCTCCTCTTCACGGAGGGGTACTCCGCGAGCTCGGGGGACGCGCCGGTCCGGGTGGACCTCTGCGTCGAGGCCATCCGCCTCGGCCGGCTCCTGGCCGGTCTGCTCCCCGGTGAGGCGGAGGTGCACGCCACGCTCGCTCTGATGCTCCTGCACGACGCGCGACGTCCGGCTCGGCTGGACGAGCGCGGTGAGCTCGTGCCGCTCGACGAGCAGGACCGGACGCGCTGGGACCGGGAACGGGTCGAGGAGGGCGTCCGCGCACTGCGCACCGCCCAGTCGCTGGCGGTGGGCGACGGGCCGTACCTGCTGCAGGCCGAGATCGCCGCCTGCCACAGCACCGTCGACCGGGCGGACCGCACCGACTGGCCGCTGGTGGTCCGCCTCTACGACCGACTGCTCGCCCTCGGTCCGACGCCGCACGCCGAGCTCGCGCGTGCCGTCGCCGTCGGGATGGCCGACGGGCCGGAGGCGGGACTGCGTGCGCTGGGGGCGTGGAGGGATGCGGGCCGGGCCGACGTCGTCGGTATGGCAGGTTCGCTTGCCGCGGCGGAGGCCGATCTCCTCCGCCGGGCGGGACGTTCGGGCGACGCGGCGGTCGCGTACCGCCGGGCGATCGCCGAGGCTCCGACGGAGGCCGAGCGCCGGTTCCTGCGCCGCCGGCTCGGGGAAGCTACGACGTAGGCCGCGTGGCCTTGCCGTCGAGCCACAGGGTGTCGGAGTCGTCGGCGTGGGATCCGGTGGTCCCGACGTGCTTCGAGCTGATCGTCGGCCCGTTCTTGATCACGTGCCACAGTGCCATCGCGTGGCCGCGGCCCAGGCCGTAGTCCTCGGCGAGCCAGGCGACGACCTCCCCCGCCTTGGTCCCCGGGGCGTCGAGACCCTTGGCGTGGGCGAGGTCGAGCAGCTGGCGCGGGGTGAGGCCGGTCTTGTCCTCGATCGTGTCGAGGTATGCCTGGAACGACATGGGGTGGCCTTTCGTCGGGTGGAGCTCGGTCGCACGAGGCCGGGCTAGTCATCGACAGGCCAGCATCATGAGCGAAACTCGTCATGCTGCCGCGTTCGACTGATCTTGGCACGTGCCCGCCGCCGAGAGATGCCCGCGGCGTCGTGGCCCACCTGCAGCCCGACCTGCCTGTCCGGCAACTGAATTCTGTCGGGCTGCCCCGGTGGTAACCTCGCTGGTCAGCAAGTGTCGTCTCCCCGCGAGCGGGGATGAGCCGCCGTCCGAGCACCAGAAGATCGACGTCCTGATGTCGTCTCCCCGCGAGCGGGGATGAGCCCGACAGGTGCACGCGCGTCTCGGACACAACCTCGTCGTCTCCCTGCGAGCGGGGATGAGCCCACCGACCGGCACCACGTCGGAGAAGGCTTAAAGTCGTCTCCCCGCGAGCGGGGATGAGCCGGCGCCGCGGATGTAGCCGCCGATCATGCCCTCGTCGTCTCCCCGCGAGCGGGGATGAGCCCTCCGGCATCCAGGATGCGGCTCGTGCGGTCCGGTCGTCTCCCCGCGAGCGGGGATGAGCCGGGCGGTCTCCGCCGTTCCGATTACACGTACACGTCGTCTCCCCGCGAGCGGGGATGAGCCGTTCCTGGAGCGACCCGCCCGGACCATGGCCGGGTCGTCTCCCCGCGAGCGGGGATGAGCCCCGGGCCCGTGAACCCCAGACCACAGCCCCACGGTCGTCTCCCCGCGAGCGGGGATGAGCCGCGTGGCGCGCACGGTACGCACCTGTACCGACTGTCGTCTCCCCGCGAGCGGGGATGAGCCCAGCCGCCCACCGAGCCGAGGGCGCGTGCCAGGGTCGTCTCCCCGCGAGCGGGGATGAGCCCTTCGTCGCGTCGTACCCGCGGGCCGTGTAGTCGTCGTCTCCCCGCGAGCGGGGATGAGCCGTCGTACACGCTGACCGAGCGCGCGTTGCAGCTGTCGTCTCCCCGCGAGCGGGGATGAGCCGGGTCGAGCGTCACCACCAACAGCGCCGCCAAAGTCGTCTCCCCGCGAGCGGGGATGAGCCGCGTCGGCGCAAGGTGGTGCGCGCCAGGGACAAGTCGTCTCCCCGCGAGCGGGGATGAGCCGGTGCAGGTCAAGGCCGGTGCCCGTCGCCTGGCGTCGTCTCCCCGCGAGCGGGGATGAGCCAGCCCGCCTGAACCCCGAGAACGGGGACGCCGAGTCGTCTCCCCGCGAGCGGGGATGAGCCCGCCCGCATCGCCCGGGGTGGTCAGCCATGACCGTCGTCTCCCCGCGAGCGGGGATGAGCCGTGCCCCGTCCGGAACCCGTCGTTGGCGTTGAAGTCGTCTCCCCGCGAGCGGGGATGAGCCCCGACCCGGTTCCACGACTGCTCGGTCCGGCGAGTCGTCTCCCCGCGAGCGGGGATGAGCCCCCCGGTTGAGGCAGCGGAAACCAACAGCAGAAGTCGTCTCCCCGCGAGCGGGGATGAGCCCTCGGCGGGGTCGGGCACGTCTGAGGGGTCGACGTCGTCTCCCCGCGAGCGGGGATGAGCCCGCCGACCCTGGGCCGAGTGCCTGGCGATCAAGGTCGTCTCCCCGCGAGCGGGGATGAGCCGTCCTGGCCGGGCTTGATGTAGTGGCGCTCGAGGTCGTCTCCCCGCGAGCGGGGATGAGCCGATCCGCCAGCAGCTCGCGTCGAGTTCCACCAAGTCGTCTCCCCGCGAGCGGGGATGAGCCGTCGGGCTCCGGGACGGCGACGTCCGTGGACCTGTCGTCTCCCCGCGAGCGGGGATGAGCCCCGTCTCGGAATCAGAACTGGAAAGGGCAGTTGGTCGTCTCCCCGCGAGCGGGGATGAGCCCCCCCACCTGCCCAGCAACTACCTGACCGGCCCGTCGTCTCCCCGCGAGCGGGGATGAGCCGGTCGGTTCGCCAAGGACGAATTCCACGTCCACGTCGTCTCCCCGCGAGCGGGGATGAGCCGCTCCTGGTTCCGGCTGGTGGCTGGATCATGGAGTCGTCTCCCCGCGAGCGGGGATGAGCCCTACCTGTCCCTGCACACCGGCGACCCGTCGACGTCGTCTCCCCGCGAGCGGGGATGAGCCGCTGTAGCGCTCACCCACGCTGACACGGAAGCTGTCGTCTCCCCGCGAGCGGGGATGAGCCGATCCTCCATACTGGTGGCCGGATCGGGTGGAAGTCGTCTCCCCGCGAGCGGGGATGAGCCCCTGAACACCCGGCCTGACCAGCGCAAACGTCTGTCGTCTCCCCGCGAGCGGGGATGAGCCGCGCTCTCGCTGATGCGGGAGGAACACTACGTGGTCGTCTCCCCGCGAGCGGGGATGAGCCCGCTCATCGCAACACCATCATCCTCTCGGCTCGGTCGTCTCCCCGCGAGCGGGGATGAGCCCTGCGGTATCGGCTTCCCATCCGCGTCGACGAAGTCGTCTCCCCGCGAGCGGGGATGAGCCGCGGCCTCGCAACCACGCCGGGACGACCCGGGCGTCGTCTCCCCGCGAGCGGGGATGAGCCCGCTGCCGTCGCGCGGACCACAGCCATCGCCACGTCGTCTCCCCGCGAGCGGGGATGAGCCCTCCCGGACGGGTGGGGTCTCATGCTGGCGACCGTCGTCTCCCCGCGAGCGGGGATGAGCCCCGACGACGCACTCCGCCCTCGTGGACGATCTGGTCGTCTCCCCGCGAGCGGGGATGAGCCCCAGCGGCCCGGACCGACCTCCAGCTCGGGGTGGTCGTCTCCCCGCGAGCGGGGATGAGCCGTGTTCCCGCACCACACCGCACCGCTCACGCGGGTCGTCTCCCCGCGAGCGGGGATGAGCCGCGGCGGGTCTGTTCTCGGCGTGGGACGAGGCCGTCGTCTCCCCGCGAGCGGGGATGAGCCGTAGACGCGCGCCGGGCGGCCCTCCTTGGTGGGGTCGTCTCCCCGCGAGCGGGGATGAGCCCCGTGCAGCCTGGGACACCGCCGGCCGCGCCCTGTCGTCTCCCCGCGAGCGGGGATGAGCCCTGCTGCTCCAGCTGCCACGCCAGCTCGTCCGCGTCGTCTCCCCGCGAGCGGGGATGAGCCCTGCGCGAGGCGGGGCGGGAGTTCCTGGAGGCTGTCGTCTCCCCGCGAGCGGGGATGAGCCCTCCGCGAGGTGGATTTGCACGGGCTGTTCGATGTCGTCTCCCCGCGAGCGGGGATGAGCCCAGGGTGGACGTCGTGCGCACGTACATCCGCGCGTCGTCTCCCCGCGAGCGGGGATGAGCCGGCGGACCGGCTCGACGCCGACGCCGCCCAGTGGTCGTCTCCCCGCGAGCGGGGATGAGCCCCCCTCGCGGACCTTGACGAACTCGTCCAGCGGGTCGTCTCCCCGCGAGCGGGGATGAGCCAGGGTGAGTGTGATGCAGTCTCTGTCTTTGAACGTCGTCTCCCCGCGAGCGGGGATGAGCCTCGCCTCTCGGGGTTGTTGGTGATCCCGAGGTAGTCGTCTCCCCGCGAGCGGGGATGAGCCGGACACCGATCTGGGGGTACTGTCCCTGGGTCCGTCGTCTCCCCGCGAGCGGGGATGAGCCGGCCGAAGAGCGCAGCGTGCCTTGACGCGGTGGGTCGTCTCCCCGCGAGCGGGGATGAGCCTCGGCACCGTCGAATAGACCGGTCGGCCGGCGCGTCGTCTCCCCGCGAGCGGGGATGAGCCCTGCAAGCGGCTTACGCCCCGGAGGGCGGGTTCGTCGTCTCCCCGCGAGCGGGGATGAGCCTCCCTGGGGCGCCGCCGCGCGGGCCAGGTCTGAGTCGTCTCCCCGCGAGCGGGGATGAGCCTGCACTCCTGCCGGATCGACTCGACCGGCCACTGTCGTCTCCCCGCGAGCGGGGATGAGCCGTCCGCGAGGTCGAGGAATCTCAGTGCATCTGCGTCGTCTCCCCGCGAGCGGGGATGAGCCCTCGCGCTCCAGGTCGCCGCTCACCCGGATCGGGTCGTCTCCCCGCGAGCGGGGATGAGCCGCCCAGGATGCGGCCGAGGGTTCCCTCGCGCAGGTCGTCTCCCCGCGAGCGGGGATGAGCCCAGTCGGGGCAGCGGCCGGAGCCGTCGTGCAGCGTCGTCTCCCCGCGAGCGGGGATGAGCCCGCATCCCGCAGCGGACTGATGCGCGGGACGTGGTCGTCTCCCCGCGAGCGGGGATGAGCCCGCCCGCCCGGACCTGACGCCCGCCGACGAGGTGTCGTCTCCCCGCGAGCGGGGATGAGCCGTGGTACTCGTCGCTGATCGTCGGTTCGTCCTCGTCGTCTCCCCGCGAGCGGGGATGAGCCCTCGCGTTGCGCACCGCGAAGATCGCGGCCGTGAGTCGTCTCCCCGCGAGCGGGGATGAGCCCGCCCGTCGCACCTCGGCGGCCTGAACCCAAAGGTCGTCTCCCCGCGAGCGGGGATGAGCCCGACGCCGCGTCGGAGTTGACCTTGGCGTTCTCGTCGTCTCCCCGCGAGCGGGGATGAGCCCTGGTCGAGTGCGAACATCAGGCGCGGCTCTTCGTCGTCTCCCCGCGAGCGGGGATGAGCCGTCCGGTGACCGGTACATCCTCGGCAAGCCGTCGTCGTCTCCCCGCGAGCGGGGATGAGCCGTACCGGTATGACGCGGCAGGGGGTTGAACCCGGTCGTCTCCCCGCGAGCGGGGATGAGCCGTTGTCGCGGCGCAGGACCTCGAAGCGGGTCCGGTCGTCTCCCCGCGAGCGGGGATGAGCCGTCGGCGTCCTCGCGGTCAACCCACACGCCGAAGTCGTCTCCCCGCGAGCGGGGATGAGCCGTCGTCCACGCTCGTGCGCGACGTCTTGGTGCCGTCGTCTCCCCGCGAGCGGGGATGAGCCGTCCGGGTTCGGGACTGCGGCGTCGGCCACGCTGTCGTCTCCCCGCGAGCGGGGATGAGCCGGCGACGGTGCAGATCACCCGGGCGCAGACCGGGTCGTCTCCCCGCGAGCGGGGATGAGCCGCCGAAC
>CAYQFJ010000021.1:0-29514 GCA_964416715.1 uncultured Actinotalea sp.
GCCGGGCGGCCGCCAGTTCGTCGCGGGAGTGCGCGGTGCGGTGCCCGAGGCACGGTTGACCGGGCCCGAGCCGGACGCCGCGCCGGACACCGACGCGCCGGCGGGAGGAGCGGGCGCAACCACCCGGGCCGGGGGCCAGCCGGCCCGACTGCCCGCCAACGCGCACTTCACCTTTCCCGGGTGCGAGGGAGACTCGCTGCTGTACCTGCTCGACAGCCGGGGCATCTGCTGCTCGACCGGGTCGGCCTGCCAGGCAGGCGTGCCCCAGCCGTCGCACGTGCTGCTCGCGACGGGCATGGACGAGGCCGACGCGCGCGGAGCGCTGCGGTTCTCCCTGGGCGCCACCTCGACCCGCGCGGACGTGGACGCACTCGTCGGCGCACTGCCCGAGGTGGTCCAGCGGGCTCGAGCGGCCGGGCCGGCCGCGCAGCGCTGACGGTCCTGGAGGTTCGTCCGGCCGCGCCGGCCTGAGCCCGTCCCGCAGCCTTGCGCGATCCCAGTGACCGTCTGTACCTTTCCCCTGTAAGAGTTATCTGACAGGTGTAAGAGGGCAGACATGACGGCACCCGACGGCGATGCGCTGGTCGAGGTCTTCGCGGCACTGGCGAACCCGGTGCGGCTGCGGATCCTCGGCGCGCTCGTGGGCGGGCGCGACTACGTGAGCAACCTGGCGCGGGTGGTCGGCATCAGCCGTCCGCTGCTCCACATGCACCTACAGCGCCTCGAGGCCGCCGGCCTCGTCGTCGGTGCTCTCGAGCTCTCGGCGGACGGCAAGGCCCTCAAGTTCTACGAGGTGGCGCCGCTCGACCTGCATCTCACCCCGGAGCACCTGGCCGAGGCCGCCAGGTCCGTGACCACCGACCCTGCAGCGGGTTCCCGACGCAAGGAGAAGCAGTGATGTCCCCGAACACGCAATGGACGCTCGCCGCCGCGGCGGCCGACCCGGGCGGGTCGCTCGAGTGGCCGACGGTCGTCTTCGTCCTCGGGCTCGTCTTCCTCGCCTTCCTGGCACTGGTGGGGATCGCGTCGACCGTCCACGAGAACCGTAAGCTGCGCATCACCGCGGCCCAGGAGGACGCCGTCCGCAAGCTCGTCGACCGGTACGAGAAGCTCGCGGCCACGACCCTCGACGCGCAGCAGCGCGTGGCGGCCGACACCGCCGAGGTACGGTCGCGACTCGCGGCGATCGAGCAGCTGCTGCGGAGCGTGGAGTGATGCGCGCCGTCGTGCACGACCGCTACGGGCCGCCGGCGGACGTGCTGCGCCTGACCGAGGTCGAGGTGCCCGCTCCGGGCGACACCGACGTGCTGGTGAGCGTGCGCGCAGTGGGGCTCAACCCCGCTGACCTCTTCCTCACCCGCGGCCGGCCGGCGCTGGTGCGTGCGACGACCGGTCTGCGCCGCCCCGCGGGCACCGGCCGCGGCAAGGACGTCGCGGGAGTGGTGGTCGCAGTCGGGTCCGCCGTCGAGGGCCTGCGGCCCGGTGACGAGGTGTTCGGCGAGTCGGACGACGACCGAGGGCTGGGGATGTTGGCCGAGCTCGCGGTCCTGCCGCAGGGCGTGCTCGCCCCGAAGCCCGCGACGCTGTCGTTCGCCGAGGCGGCCGCGCTGCCGATGGCAGGGCTCACCGCCTTGCGCGCTCTGCGCGTGGCCGAGGTCGGGCCCGGGACACGGCTGCTGATCAACGGCGCGTCCGGCGGGGTGGGCCACGTGGCGGTGCAGCTCGCCGTCGGCCTCGGCGCGGAGGTGACCGGGGTGTGCAGCGGGCGGAACGCGGAGATGGTGCGCTCGCTGGGTGCTGCGCGGGTGGTCGACTACACCGTCGAGGACTTCACTCGGTCTGGCGAGTACGACGTCGTCCTCGACAACGTGCTGAACCGACGCCTGCGGGAGGTGCGTCGGGTCCTCGCCCCGAGGGGTGTCCTGCTGCTCAACTCGGGCAACGGCGGTCCGGTGCTCGGGCCGCTGCCGCGCATGGCGCACGGGGCGTTGGCGGCGCTCGTCAGCCGTCAGAGCATCCGGGTGTTCGGCTACCGGCCGGCTAGGCGTGATCTCGAGCACCTCGCGGGCCTGGTGGAGACGGGTCGGCTGCGCCCGGTCGTCGAGCGCGTCTACCCGTTCGAGGCTGCCGCCGAGGCGCTCGAGCGCGTCGCGACGGGGCGCGTCGCGGGCAAGGTCGTCGTCGACCTCGGCTGAGTCGTCCCGGGCCCGCTGCGGACTGCGGCCCCGCACGGCCACCGCGCGCACGTACCCTGGAGCCCATGCGTGTGCTGGCGGCCCTCTCCGGCGGGGTGGACTCCGCGGTCGCCGCTGCCCGGGCGGTCGACGCGGGGCACGACGTCGTCGGCGTGCACATGGCACTGTCTCGCAACCGGGACCAGTTCCGCACCGGCTCGCGCGGGTGCTGCTCGATCGAGGACGCCGGTGACGCCCGGCGGGCGGCCGACGTGCTGGGCATCCCGTACTACGTCTGGGACCTGTCGGAGAGGTTCGAGCAGACGGTCGTGGCCGACTTCCTCGCCGAGTACGAGGCCGGGCGGACCCCGAATCCCTGCGTGCGCTGCAACGAGCACATCAAGTTCGAGGCGCTGCTCGACAAGGGGTTGGCGCTCGGCTTCGACGCGGTCTGCACCGGTCACTACGCGCGCGTCGACATCGGGGACGACGGCGTGCGCGAGCTGCACCGCGCGGCCGACGCCGCCAAGGACCAGTCCTACGTCCTGGCGGTGATGGGCACCGAGCGGCTCGCGCGGGCGATGTTCCCGCTGGGTGACGTGTCGACCAAGGACGCCGTCCGCGCCGAGGCAGCCGAGCGCGGCCTGAGCGTCTCGGCGAAGCCGGACTCGTACGACATCTGCTTCGTGGCCGACGGCGACACCCAGGGCTTCCTCCGGGACCGCCTGGGTTCACGCCCGGGTCAGGTGGTGGACACCGACGGCAACGTCGTCGGCGCGCACGACGGTGCGTACGCGTACACGGTCGGCCAGCGCAAGGGCCTGGGGCTGGGCCGACCGGCGGAGGACGGACGCCCGCGGTACGTGCTGGACGTGCAGCCGAAGACGAACACGGTGGTGGTCGGCGCCGCCGAGCTGCTGACCGTGACCGGCCTGCGCGGCCAGGACGCCGTCTGGTTCGTCGACGTCGAGCCCGACGAGTGGTTCGACTGCGAGGTCCAGGTCCGGGCGCACGGCAGGCCGGTGGCGTCGCGTGCTCGCGCGGTGGACGACGCCGGTGTCGAGGTGCGGTTCGACGACGGGCTGCGCGGCCTCGCCCCGGGGCAGTCGGCGGTCCTCTACGACGGGACGCGGGTGCTGGGCCAGGCGACGGTCACCTCCTCGGTCCGCTGAGTTGAGATCCACGAGTCGGGACTCTCGAGCAGTGATCTAGCTGCATCGGTGCGGCACCGTCGCTAGACAACACGCTCGATCTGTCGGTCTACCTGGCTTCCTCAATTCGTGATCCTTGTAGGTCGAGTTGGCGGGCGCTGCAGGCGCTCCCTCCGTTGAACCTGAGTGGCTTGCCGCGAACGGAGGCCTCCTCTGTGGAACCGGGAGTTGACAGTAAATGTCAGACATCCTAGTTTTCACTTATGAGTCTTCGGGTTCTTGCGGTCAGACGACGGCCTAGCCGTGCACCCGGCATGCTCGGCCCCGCACCGACCAACCGTCGGGGTGGGCCGCTTCCGAACACAGCAGCGAATCCGCAGGGCACGCAATGACCGCTGGCCCGGAACGTCTTGAAGACGAGGGTGCAGAGATCGTCGGGATCCCGCAGGGACGTCGTGACCCGCGTACGTACCGCATGCCAGTGCGGCTGGGCATGGTCACATTCGGCCTCGCCCTCAACGGCGTCGGGATCGGCCTGCTCGCAGTCTCCCAGCTCGGCTTCGGTGCGTGGGACGTGCTGCACGACGGCATCGCGGAGAAGACCCCGCTGTCCTTCGGGACAGTCGTCATCCTCGTCACCGCCGCGCTGCTGGTGTTCTGGTGGCCTCTGCGGGAACGGCCGGGCATAGGCACGCTGCTCAACGTCTTCATTGCCGGGCCTGTGATCGACCTGGTCATCGCCTTCGTCCCCCCGGTCGTCCCGTTGTGGGCGCGGCTGCTGGTGATGTGCCTCGGCATCGTCATCTTCGCGCTGGGGCAGGGCATGTACCTCGCACCCGGGCTCGGCGCGGGAGCCCGCGAGGGTTTGATGACCGGGCTCAACCGCGTGTTCGGTTGGTCGATGCGCCTGTCCCGGTTCCTCATCGAGGTCGCAGTCCTCGTGCTGGGGATCCTGCTGGGCGGTGCGATCGGTCTCGCAACAATCGTGTTCACCATCGCCGTCGGGCCATTGGTCCAATGGGCGATGGTGTTGTTCAACCACCAAGCGGACTGACTCCGGTCGGTCCAGCAGCCCGACTTGACCTCGACGACGAGCAAGGAGTGAGTTGGATGGGTAATACGGATGTCCGGTTCGGCCTGAGCCTATGGCTCGACAACCCCGTGCAGGAGGTCGTCGACGTTGCGGTCGCGGCCGAGGACGCCGGGTTCGACGACGTGTGGATGCCGGACCACTACTTCCTACGCGACGTCTACATCGCGCTAGCCATGACCGCGCGGGCGACGTCGCGGATTCGATTGGGCGCTGCGGTCGCCGCGGTCCAATTGCGACACCCGGCGCTGCTGGCTAGTGCCACCGCGACGGTGGACGAGCTGTCCGGTGGCCGGGCCGTGCTGGGGCTGGGGCCAGGTGGGCACGAGTTCGCGGCCCACTTCGACATGCGTCCGAAGAGCCCGCTGACCTTGGTCCGCGAAGGGATCGAGATCGCGCGGGGCCTGTTCTCCGGTCGCTCTGACCTTGAGGGCGCTGGCTACACCACGCGCAACGCCTCCCTGGGCTGGAAGACCCGGTCGGACATCCCGATCGTCATGGCGGCGCGGGGACCGAAGATGATTGAGCTCGCCGGGGAGGTGGCCGATGGCGTGCTCATCCACGGCAACACCGGCCCCTTCATCTCGCACGTCAAGGAGCTCGTGGCCCGTGGTGCGGAACGTGCCGGGCGCCCCGCGGACGCCTGCCGGATCGGGATCATCACCGACATCGAGGTTGACGAGGACGAGAACGCGGCGATCGAGCGGACTCGACCGCGCATGACGATCATTGCCGGAGGGAGCTACTCCGACGACTCGATCCCGCTGTACGGACTCGACCCCGACGACGTCGGGCGACTGCGCAAGGCCCTGCAGAGCCAGGCTCCGGACGTCGCCTCCTACGTGACCCCGGAGATGGTCCGCGCGTTCGGGCTCGTGGGGACCAAGGAAAGCATCGCCGAGCAGATCCATGAACTTCACGCCTACGGGATCGAAGAGATCATGTTCTTGTCCCCGGGTCTGTCCTGTGCGCAGTCGCTCGAACGAATCCCCGGCTACCGGGACGTGATCGCGGCGGTGAAGGCATGAGCCCCGTCCCGTCCAAGGTCACAGTGGTGGGCTCCGGCGGCGGGGCGCTCACGATCGCCGCTGAAGCGTCGGTAGCTGGATCGAAGGTTACGATCGCCGACCTACCGCGGTTCGCCGGGAACCTCGAGGCCGTCGGGGCAACGGGGGCGATCGACGTCCAGTTCCGCTCGGGACCCACCGACTCGGATGCACCGCGCGAGATTGCCCCGATAGCGGCGATCAGCACGGATGTCGCGGAAGCTGTGCGCGAGGCCGAGGTCGTCGTTGTGTGCGTCCCCGCGTTCGGCCACGTGCCTTTCGCCGAACTCATCGTGCCCGCCGTCGGTGAGGGGCAACTCGTGTTCTGGATCGGCGAGGGCGGTGGTGCGTTCACCGCGGCGTCGCAGGCGCGGCGGCTCGCCGTCGAAGGTAGTGGCGGATCGGCCGGTGGGAGGCCTACGGGTGCCGTACACGCGGAGATGAACAGCCTCCCGTACGCGATCGCGGCCGTTCAGGGACCTGGCCTGGCCGCCGCGACTCGCAAGCGCGGCGGCACGATCATCGCTGCCATACCGTCCGAGCAGACGCCGCGGGTCGGTGAGGTAGCGCGGATCTTCTGGCCCTTCATCGAGGAGGCCGAGAACGTGTGGGAGACGCTCTTGCTCAACTTCAACGCCGTCGATCACGTCGCGACCATGCTGTGCAACCTGGGTCCGATCCAGGGCCCGGGGCCCTACCGGCTGTTCGGCCAGGGCGCGACGCCCGGCGTGGCCAACGCCATCTCGGCCGTCGACCAGGAGTACATCGCTCTCCGGCGCGGACTGGGTCTGAGCAATCAGACCTCGTGGGAGGACTACCTCGTCGCTCAGGGGCTCGCGCCGGAGAAGGGCGCGACGACGTACGACACTATCCAGAGCAGCATCCTGGCCGAGGCGCAGTTCCCATGCGGCCCCGGTGCTCTCGAACACCGGTTCGTCTCGGAGGATGTTCCCTACTCGCTCGTTCTCGCGTCCAGCATCGGGCGAGAGATCGGCGTACCGACCCCAGTGATCGATAGTCTCGTCCACCTGGCGTCGGTCGCGTCGGGCCAAGACTACTGGGCACAGGGGAGGACCCTGGCGGACTGGGACATGGCGGGAGCCGGTCTGGGTGGCCTGCGGCGCGCGGCGAGCGAGGGCGTCTGGTGAGCGCCGCCGAACGGATCTCCCGTCCCGCAGGAGAGGAAGCTCAGAGGCCTGTGGATTTCGCCCTGCGTGGGGGCACGGTGGTGACCTGCGACGCGTTCGGCACGGTGGCCCGCGCGGACGTCTTCATCGATGACGGCGTCGTCGTGGAGGTCGGGGCATCGGATCGTCCAGCGGAGACCGAGGTCGACGCGCGCGGGCACGTCATCATCCCGGGCATGCACAACCTCCACGACCACCTGCGGGATCTGAACCCTGGCACGGCTGCGGGGGACGGACTCAAGCTGGACGAGATGCTGCGTACGATGTGGCGGCTCAGCGAGACCGCAGGTGTGGACGAGTATCGGATCGGCGCCGCGCTGGGCACGGCAAAACTGCTGCGCTCGGGTGTCACCTCGGTGGTGGACCACATCTACCCGTTCCACCGCCCGGGCCTGGCTGAGGCGGCGGTGGAGGGCTACTCGGCCTCAGGGATTCGCTGGTTCATGGCTCGCGGGGTCATGACCAAGGGCTACCCGCCGATCTGCGAGACGCCGGAAGCGGCCTTCTCCGAGATCGAGCGGCTCGCGAGTGGCGTCGTTCCCAGGGACAGGCTGATGATCGCGCCAGTGTCCCTACGCCAGGCCGAGCCCGAGGAGTTCCGGAGGGCGGCGGAACTGGCTCGGGAGCTGGGGTTGCGCCTGTACACGCACATTGCGGAGACCGGGGCGGAGGTGCAGAGTTCGCTCGAGGTGAACGGGCGACGACCGGTAGAGCTCATGCACGACCTCGGGTTTGCCGGACCGGACGCGGTGCTCGTGCACTGTGTCCAGCTGACCGAGCAGGAGATCGCGCTGCTCGCGGGCAGCGGCTCGCACGTTGTGCACTGCCCGACGAACCACATGAAGCTCGCCAAGGGCGTCACCCCGGTGCCGGCGCTGCTGGCTGCGGGGTCGAACGTCGCGCTCGGGGCGGACATCATGACAGACCTGCTGACAGAAGTGCGGCAGGAGATCTTCCTCCAGGGACTCCACGCTGGCGACCCGTCGATCATCTCGCCGCAGACGGCGCTGCGGATGGCCACCCTGGGCGGTGCCAGAGCGTTGGGACTTGGTGAGGAGCTCGGCACGATCGAGGTTGGCCGACGTGCCGACCTCGTGTGCCTGGACCTGCGTCGGCCGGGTGCCCAGCCTGTGCTGGACCCCGTCTGGACCGTCGCACACCGGGCCGAGGCGTCCGATGTCGTGCACGTCTTCGTCGATGGTCGGCAGGCCGTCCGGGACGGCGAGCTCGTGCACGTGGACGAGCAGGCCTTGCTCGCCGAAGCGCACGACGTGCTCAGCCACTACCACCGGCGAGCGGGGATCCCGGAGGAACTGATGGCACTTGAATGAAACCGGGTGCGGCACCGAGAGGGCGGGCGAGACTCGTGTGTGCAACCGGGCCAGCCAGTCGCTCACGGGCGCCGAAGGAGGTCCAGCCGGATCGAGTCGGGAAGGAAGAGGTTGATGTTGTAGGCGATCGGGGCCGGATCCTCGGAGAAGTAGAGCTCGGTCAGGGTCACCAGTGGGATCCCCCGTCGGACTCCGAGTCGCCGGGCGTGGGGGACTCCGCAGGCGACTGCCGAGACCACCGTGCGCGCGAAAGCGACTCCTACGGCCGCCTGGAGCAGCCCCGTGGTCGAGTCCTGGAAGAGTTCGGAAATCCGGTCGGTGTTGACGACGTCTTGCGGGATCCATGTCTCCATGACAGCCATCGGGGCGCCGTCGCGCGTTTTTGTGCGCACGATCTGCGTCCCTGTCGTGCCATCGGCCCGTTGCAGCCCCTGGGCGATGTCACCGGTAAGCACGCATGCATCAATAAGGACGTCCTCGGTGCCACAGTGCCACCCCTGGTCATCTGCGATGCTCTCGAGCGAACGGATCCGTTCCAGTCCGAACTGCGGCTGGTGCGCCAGGTTCGTGAGAACCGTTCCCCGTCCCCGGGTGCGCTGTACGAGACCCGCGTGCTCAAGGTGCATCATCGCCTCGCGCACCGTCGAACGACCTACGTTGAGGATCTTCGCGAGTTCTGCCTCCGAAGGGAGAAAGCTTCCGACCTCCAGCTCCCAGTCCTCGATGAGCTTGAGGATCGCCCTGTGGGCTCGCACATAGAGCGGCTTGTCGTCCGCCTTCACCCGTCGATCCGTTGTGGGCACCCAGACCTCACATCGTGTTGCATCAGAGTTGTGGCCACCTTAGGCCTCTACCTCGGCCTCGGCGTGGAGCGCGCGCCGTGCCGACGCCGGGGGAAACGGACCGTCGTCTCTCTCCTGGCGGGGACTCGTACAGCCGACGAGTCTTGGCCAGGCTCTTGATTTGATTTGTCAGACATCATAGTTTTCATGCACGGATGGTCGTGGGGACTCGGATCAGACCGGTGGAGGTCGTGCAGGCATCGATGGAGATGCGGTACTGAGCTGGTGGTCTGCCAGGACATCCGGGAGCGCAGGTTCAGCACGTCCGAGCAGTTCACGCTGATGAGAGAAGGTCCGCATGTCGGTCGGAACGCGAACAGGCACAGGTCCCACGATGCGCAACGGGATCGACTACCGCCCACCCCTGGCTCGAACCAGCTCGTTGGGCCTCCAACACGTCCTGATCATGTACACGGGAGCCATCACGGTCCCGCTGATCATCGGACCGGCTATCGGGCTGAGCACCGAAGAAGTCAGCATGCTGGTCAACGCCGACCTCCTCGTCTGCGGTATCACGACGATCATCCAAGCCTTCGGTCTGGGCAAGTACGTCGGGATCAAGTGGCCGGTCGTGCAGGGCGCTTCCTTCACGGCCATCGCGCCGATGATTGCGGCGGCGAACGGTCACGGGATCCAGGCGATGTACGGGTCCCTCATAGTGGCGGGCATCGTGGCCTTCGTGCTGGCGCCGGTGTTCGCCAATGCCCGGCCGTACCTGCCACCGATGGTCACCGGCGTCGCGATGGTGATGGTCGGGTTCTCGCTGGTCGGTAGCGGTGCTGGCCTGATCGCCGGCCGTGACCCGTCGGCACCCGAGTACGGAAACGGTGAAGCGCTGGCGCTGGCTGGCGGTGTCCTGCTGATCATCATCTTGCTCAACAGATTCGCGCGAGGATTCTTGAATCAGATCGCGGTGATGGTCGCAGTGGTCGTGGGGACCATCGTTGCGGTCCCCATGGGTCTCGCCGACTTCTCAGGGGTCGGCCAAGGTGACATCGTTGCGTTCGTACCGCCGTTCTTTTTCGGCCCTCCGACGTTCGAGCTCAGCGCGATCATCCCGATGGTCGTCGTGATGGCTCTGATCATGGCCGAGTCGATGGCCTACATCTACGCGCTCGGGGAGGGCCTGGATCAGGAGGTCACTCCTCGCGAGATGGCTGCTGGCCTGCGGGTCGACGGGCTCGGGACCATCCTCGGCGGCGTATTCAACGCCTTCGCCTCGACGACCTTCTCGCAGAACGTCGGGCTGGTGCAGATCACTGGCGTGCGAAGCCGCTATGTGACGGGCGCGGCCGGCACCATCCTCGTGTTGCTCGGAATCCTGCCCGTGGTCGGACGGACCGTCGCGGAGATTCCCGGCCCGGTCATCGGAGGTGCCGCCGTCGTTATGTTTGCGATGGTGGCTGCGGTCGGGATGAAGTCGCTCCGGAGGGTCGATTACGGGAAGAACCACAACCTGCTCATCATCGCGATCGCGACGGTCGCCGGCGTAGTACCGATCGCGGCGCCGACCTTCTACCAGATCATCCCCCACCAGCTCGAGATGGTGATCGGTAACGGGATCGTCGCGAGCCTCATCGTGGGCTTCTTGCTCAACCTGCTCTTCAACAAGCCGTGGCAGGAGCACACCTCGTCATTCTCGGGACCAGTTGCCCCATCTGCGATCGGAGCGGGCATGGACGGGGCCATGAATGACGCAGCCGTGAGCGGGGCCGATCGTCCGAAGCCAGCGGAATGACCGCCCGACGAGCGATGAGTACCCGACGATGTGGATTGTTCCACTGACGTCGGCGCATCTCTGATCATCGGCGACCTGCATCGGCCGTCGAGCAGCGGGAGCCGGGCGGCGGGAGCGGCCTCGCCCGGCTCCCGTGTCGGGCGAGGTGGAGTCACTTCGTGGTTCCTCTGAGCGAGCCCTACCGCAGCCGCTCCCACAGGAACCGGTAGGCCAGCGCCGCCATGTGCGCGGCCTGGGCGTTGTCCGCGGCACCGCCGTGGCCGCCCTCAACGTTCTCGTAGTACGTGACGTCCTTGCCCCACTCGCGCAGGCGGGCGGCGAGCTTGCGGGCATGGCCCGGGTGCACGCGGTCGTCCCGGGTCGAGGTCGTGATCAGCACCGGCGGGTAGTCTCGGGCGGCGTCGAGCAGGTGGTACGGGGAGAACGTGCGGATGAACTCCCACTGCTCGGGATCGTCCGGGTCGCCGTACTCGGCGGTCCACGAGGCGCCGGCCAGGAGGCGGGAGTAGCGCCGCATGTCCAGCAGCGGGACCTGGATCACCACGGCGCCGAACAGCTCGGGGTACCGGGTCAGCATGTTGCCGGTGAGCAGACCGCCGTTCGACCCGCCCTGGACACCCAGGTGCGCGGGTGCGGTGACTCTGCGGCCGATGAGGTCGCGAGCAGCCGCGGCGAAGTCCTCGTACGCGCGGTGCCGGTGCTCCTTGAGGGCGGCCTGGTGCCAGCGCGGGCCGTACTCGCCGCCGCCGCGGATGTTCGCCAGCGCGTACGCGCCCCCGCGCTCCAACCAGGCGCGGCCGAGCGTCCCGGAGTACGACGGCAGCAGCGAGATCTCGAAACCGCCGTACCCGTACAGCAGGGTCGGCGTCGTCCCGTCCGGCTCGACCCCGTCGCGGGCGACCAGGAAGTACGGCACGCGCGTGCCGTCGTCGGACGTGGCGAAGTGCTGGCGCACGGTCAGCCCCGCCGGGTCGAAGAACGACGGCATCGACTTGAGAGGTTCGGGGCGGTGCGCGGTGCCGTCCTTCTCCGGCCGGACCGTCGCGAGCGAGAGCGTGGTCGGGGTCAGGAAGTTCGTGCTGGTGATCCAGAGGTCGTCGCTGTCGATCGAGTCGACCGCGCGGACCCCGACGGTGCCGATCGACGGGGTCCCGGGCAGGGTGCTCTGCTCCCAGGCAGTCGCCCCGTCGGACGGTGGCGTCAGCACCACGAGCCGGTTCTTCACGTCGTCCAGCACGGTCAGGACCAGGTGGTTGCGGGTCCAGGTGCTCGCCGACAGCGAGGTGGTGTCGGTCGGGGTGAACAGCGCGGTCATGGTGCGGTCGCCGTCGAGGAACGCCGTGATCGGGGCGGCGAGCAGCGATCCGGCCGGGTGGGTGACGCCGCGGGGGACGGGCGTCCACGGGTCGCGCAGGAGTACCACCAGCCAGTCGCGGCGCAGGCCGGCCCGGGCCGACGGCGGGACGTCGACCAGGACCAGCTCGCCGTCCGGGCGCAGCAGGTAGAGCTCGTCGGTGTAGAAGTCGATCGTGCGGCGCACGACGTCGCGGGAGTACCCGGGCGTGTGGTCGTGCGACGCAGCGATGTACATGTCCGTCTCCGTGCCCTCGTAGACCGTCTCGGCATCGGCCAACGGCGTGCCGCGGCGCCAGCGCTTGGCGATCCGGGGGTAGCCCGACGGCGTCATGGAGCCCGGGCCGAAGTCGGTGTAGACGAACACCGTGTCCTGGTCGATCCACCCGGTGCCGCCCTTGGCCTCGGGGCGGTAGAACCCGCCGTCGGTCGGCTCCACGAACTTCTTGGTGACCAGGTCGAGCTCGCGGGTGACGTCGGCGTCGGAGCCGCCGCGGGACAGGTCGACCAGCGCCAGCCGGCGCTCGGGTCGCAGGATCGAGGCGCCGTGCCAGACCCAGTTCTCACCCTCGGTGGCGTTGAGCTCGTCGATGTCGAGCACCGTCTCCCAGTCCGGGTCGTCGGTGCGGTAGGAGTCCAGCGTGGTCCGGCGCCACAGTCCGCGCGGGTGGTCGGCGTCGCGCCAGAAGTTGTACAGATAGTCACCGACCCGGCTGACGTCGGGGATCTTGTCCGCCGAGTCGAGCACCTCGCGGATCGCCGAGCGGGTCTCGACGAACTCCTCCGACGCCGCCAGGCCCGCGGCGGTCTCGGCGTTCTGCTCGGCGACCCATTCGAGCGCGCGGTCGGAGTCGATCTCCTCGAGCCAGAGGTACGGGTCAGTTCCCGTTTCGGTCGTGGAAACGGTGGTGGAGTCAGCCGGGGAGGTCACGAGACGACACCCTAGGTGCCCGCGACCGCCCGTCGGGCCTCGCTGAGCGTCGTGGTCAGGGCGAGGGCGTCGGCCAGGGTGTGCCACGGGGACTCGGTCAGCCCGTCGGCCACGTGCCGGGCTATCGCCACCGCCTGCCACGCCAGTCCGTCCCGACCGCGCAACGTGGTCGGGTCCCGCCAGGGGAGAGCCTGCCCGGCGGCGTCGTGCAGGACGAAACCGGAAGGCATGAGGAACGGCCGGTCGATCTCGATCCGGCCCCGCGTGCCGTTGATCACCGCTGTCGTGGGGGTGTCGGTGAGCATCGTCGTGTGCAGCACCGACTGGGAGCCGTCGTGGTCCAGGACGACGGCGACCTGCTCGTCCACCCCGGACGCCGTCATGGTGCCGGTCGCGGTCAGCCGCCGGTGCGGTCCCAGGAGCCAGCGGGCCAGCCACACCGGATAGATCCCGATGTCACGCAGGGCGCCGCCACCCAGGGCCGGGTCGAACACCGGGGCACCGACCAGGTCGGAGAAGTCGGCACCGAAGTCGGCGTACACCGAGCGGATCTCCCCGATGGCGCCGTCGGCGACCAGGTGACCGATCACCGCGGTCTGCGGGAGGAAGCGGCTCCACATCGCCTCCATCGCGAAGACCCCCGCCGCGCGGACGGCTTCGATGATGGCCGCGGCGTCCTCCGGGTCGGTGGCGAAGGGCTTCTCGATCAGGACGTGCCGTCCCGCCTCGGCGGCCAGCACCGCCAGGGGTCGGTGCACCGCGTTGGGGGTGGCGACGTAGACGATGTCCACGTCGTCGGCCGTGACGGCGTCCTGGTAGCTGCCGAACGCCCGGGGCACGCCGTGCGCGTCGGCGAAGGCGCGCGCCCGGTCGGCCGAGCGTGAGCCGACGGCGGTGACCCGCTGGTCGGTGTGCCGCAGCGCCCGGACGAAGTCGCCGGCGATCTCCCCGGGTCCGAGGACCGCCCATCGCAGGACGGGACCGCCACGCAGCGGGGCCACGACGGGCAGCTCGGCCGCGGTCATGGGCAGGGAGCTCATACGGAGCTCTCGTCGTGACGACCCATGTACCAGACGTCCGGTTCTCGGCGGAGCTCGGCGAAGCCGAGATGGCGGTAGAAGGCGATCGCGTTGGCGTTCTCCGGTCCCACGCCGAGGTGCAGCCCGCCGGCACCCTCAGCACTCAGGCGGTCGCCCAGCTCCTCGATCAGGCGTCGGCCGTACCCGCCTCCCCGGGCGCGGGGGAGCATATCGATGTGGAGGTGCGCCGGGAAGCGGTCGACCACCTCGCGCGGTGGGACCGGCGGACGGTGCAGGAGCTCGACGATCTCGCGTTCGGGAGCCCCGTAGTCGGCCGTCCGGGGATAGTCGGCCCGCAGCGACGGCCACCACTGCGCCCGGGCCCACCGGTCCAGCTCGTCGGTGTCCGCGGCGCCGAGGCAGTACCCGGCCACCCCGGCGTCGTCGACCAGGACCAGCGCCACGGTGCCCGGCCCGAAGAAGTACGGACCCACGTAGACGTGACCGATCAGCTCGTGGTCGATCCACGGCCTGGGCGGGCCGTCGGGATCGGCCGTCTCGAAGCAGACCCGGTACGCACCGGGCAGGTCCCGTGGTTCGGCCAACCGGATCCTCATGCCCGAAACGTACCCCGCTCGATCAAGTGGTCTACCGGGCGCTTCCCATTCACGACTGTTCGAGTAGTAAGTGGTCTACCGTGCCCCTTGCCGTCGGGAGCGGCGATCCGCTCTACTTCGGATCGTGACCGGCTCACCGACGAGTACGACCCAGCAGCGGCTGCGCGATCTGGTGCAGCACCGCGACCCCGGGTCCCGGATCCCCAGCGAGCGGGACCTCGCGGCGTCCTGGGGCGTGGCCCGGATGACCCTTCGTCGGGCCGTCGACGTGCTGGTCACCGAGGGGATCCTGGAGCGGCGGCACGGCTCGGGCACCTACGTCCTGCCGCGCCCGGCCGTGCGTCTGCTCGGCCTGACGTCGTTCACCACCGACATGCGCGAGCGGGGCATGGTCCCCTCGAGTCGGCTGCTCGTCTTCAGCCACGGCCCGGCGAGCGAGGCGCTCGCACACGAGCTCCACGTGCCGTCCGGCAGCGAGGTCGTCAGCTTCTCGCGGCTGCGGCTCGCCGACGACCTCCCGATGGCGGTCGAGACCGTGTGGGTGCCCCGCCGGCTGGTACCGGGCCTGACCGGGCGCGACCTGGACCACTCCTTCTACGCCCTGCTCGCCCGGCGCTACGGGACGGTCCCGCAGTCGGCCGAGGTGTCGATCGAGCCGGCCATGCCGTCCGACCGCGTCCGCGAGCACCTGGCGATGCCCGACGGCGAACCGTGCCTACGGATCCGGGTCACCTCGCGCGACGCGCGTACCAAGGTGTTCATGTACTCGGTCGGCCACTACCGCGCGGACCGGTACCAGCTCCGTGCGGAGATCCTGGCCGGGGCGTTCGCCGCGCAGGGGGCCACGCAGGGGAGGGCGGGATGAGCGGCCTCCTGGTGGTCGACGGCGGCCAGAGCGCGGTGCGCATCCGGGTCAGCGAGTCGAGCTCCGCCCCCAGCACGGTGGTCGAGCTGCCGGGGGTCACCCGGCTGGACGAGCCGCTGCGGGCGGTGCCGCAGGCCGTGGCCGACGCCGTCGAGCACCTCCAGCACCCGTCCCTCGACCGGGTGGTGCTGGGGCTGACCACCGCGCCCACCGACCCGGCCTCGCTGGCCGCGCTGGCGAGCCGGGTCGCCGACGTGACCGGGGCGGGCGAGATCTGGCTGGCGGACGACACCGTCACCGCCCACGCCGCCGCGCTGGCCGGCCTGGCGGGCGTCGCCCTGTGGGTCGGGACGGGGGTCGCCTGTCTCGCGGTCCGGGCGGAAGGCGAGCCCCGGCTGCGCACGTTCGACGGGCACGGATTCCTCCTGGGCGACCACGGTGGGGCCTTCGCCATCGGGCGGGACGCGCTCGCCCTGGTGCTGCGCGACGCCGATCTCGGCCGCCCACCGCACGGCGTCCTTCCCGGCCTCGCGGAGGCACGGTTCGGTGACCTCACCGAGGCCCCGGTGGTGCTGCACGACTCACCCACCCGGATCCACGACGTGGCCCAGTTCGCCCGGGACGTCCTGGCCGTCGCGGACGAGGACGACCGGGCCGACGCCGTCGTGACGGCCGCCGCTGACGAGCTCGCCCGCACCGTCGAGGCCGCCACGGCCTGGGCCGGACCGGACGTTCCCGTCGTCGTCGGCGGCGGGATGCTCACCGAGGCGCCGGCACTGCGCGAACGGCTGACGACTGCTCTCGGAGCCCGGCCGACCGCGGCTCTCGATGGACCGCCGACCGCGGCTCTCGACGCGCCGCTGACCGCGGCGACCCGCTCGGCGATCCATGGAGCCGAGTGGCTCGGGCACCAACCCACACCCGGGGTGTACCGGGAGGGCGTGTACGTCTGGCGGAGAGGACCGGTGGCATGACGACCGACCAAGCACGGCCCGACGGCGCCGCGACGTACCTCGACGTCGTCGCCGACCTCCTGGCCCGGCTGCGCGACGAGGCGCTCCCGGCCATCGTGGCCGCCGCGGAGCTCGTCGCGGACGCGCTGTCCCGTGACCGACCCGTCCACGTCTTCGGCGCCGGGCACTCCCACCTGCTGGCCGAGGAGGCCTACTACCGGGCCGGCGGCCTGGTCGACGTCCGCCCCTTGCTCTTCGAGGGGCTCATGCTGCACACCAGCGCACCCCTGAGCACTTCCCTCGAGCGCCTGCCGGGCCTCGCCGAGGCGCTGCTGCTCGACCACGGGATCGAGCCCGGCGACGTGCTGGTGATCGCCTCGAACTCCGGGGCCAACACGGTGGCGGTCGAGATGGCGCGGCTCGCCGGCGAGGGGGGTGCCGCGGTCGTGGCCGTCACGTCCCTCCGCCACGCCACCTCGGCACTGGCCCGCCGATCCGGGGAGGGCCCGCGCCTGCACGAGCTGGCCGACGTCGTCATCGACAACGGCTCCGTCCCCGGCGACGCCGCGGTGAGGCTGCCGGGCGTACCGCACCCCATGGGACCCACGTCCACGGTCGCGGGGGCCGCGATCATCAACGCGATCGCCGTCGAGACGGCCCGGCTGCTCGTCGCCCGAGGCATCAGCCCACGGGTCTTCGTGTCGGCCAACCTGGCCGGCGGCGACGACGCCAACGAGAGCTGGATCGGGAGGGTGCGACAGTGACCTCACCGTTCCGCTACCGCGGGGTCATCGAGGGCTTCTACGGCCGGCCGTGGACCCACGACCAGCGCCTCGACATGATCGAGTTCCTCGCCGACCATGGTCTGAACACCTTCGTCTACGCCCCCAAGGACGACCCGTTCCTGCGTGAGCGCTGGCGCGAGCCGTACTCCGGTGACCGTCTCGACCTGCTGGCCGACCTGCTCGCCCGCGCCCGCTCCCGTGGGGTCGACCTCGTGCCGTGCCTGGCGCCGGGACTCTCCGTGCAGTACTCCTCGGCCGAGGACCGGGACACCCTCGTCGCCAAGCTGGCCGACACCCTGGACCTCGGGGTGACCGGTATCGGGCTGCTGCTGGACGACATCCCCTGGCGCCTCCAGCACCCCGCCGACCGCGAGGCCTACCCGTCGCTCGCCGCCGCCCAGGTCGACCTGGTCACCGCCGTGCACGCCGCGCTGCCGGCCGGTACGACCGTCTTCGTCTGCCCTACCGAGTACTGGGGCCGAGGCGACGAGGAGTACCTGGCCACCCTCGGCCGCGGGCTCGACCCGCGCATCGAGGTCACGTGGACCGGGCGCCAGATCTGCTCGCCCACGATCGACCTGGCCGACGCCGCCGTCGTGACACGCACCCTGAACCGGCCCGTCACGTACTGGGACAACTACCCGGTCAACGACGTCGCGATGACCCACGAGCTGCACATCGGGCCGTACCGGGGCCGCGACCCGGACCTGGCGCGGTTCGCCACCGGCGTGCTGGCCAACGCGATGGAGGCGTTCGAGAGCTCGAAGGTCGCGATCGCGACCGTGGCCGACTACCTGCGCGACCCCCACGGCTACGATCCCGAGGCCTCCTGGCGGCGGGCGATCGACGAGGTGGCCGGCGACCACGCGGCGTCGTACCTCGCCTTCGCCGACAACTGCCGGTCCTCGGTGCTGAGCGAGCTCGACGCCCCCCGGCTCACCGAGGCGCTGGAGAACTTCCTCTTCGAGGTCGAGTACGCCGACGCCGACGCCGCCCGGGCGACCTTCCTCGGCGTCGTCGCCGAGCTGGCGGACGCGGCGGACGACCTGCGCCGTGGGGCGGCCGCCGGCGTACCGCTCCTGGTCGAGGCCGCCCCCTGGCTGGAGACCTTCGCCCTGGGCACCCAGGCCCTGGCGATGGTGCCGGACGCCGTCGCCGGGCGCGGGCTCGAAGAGCTGCGGGCGCTGCACACCCGCATCCGCGACACCCGGCGTCGGGTGTTCGGCGACCTGCTCGACATGACCATCACCGACCTGACGTCCACCGACCTGACCGGCCCGGCGGACCCCGGGTAGATCACACGCACGCACGAAGGAGGAAGCATGGCAACACGACACGCTCGACACCTGGCGTCCCTGGTCGCCCTCACGCTGCTGGTGCCGCTCGCCGCCTGCTCGAACGGCTCCGGCGGAGGGGACGGCACCCTCCGGGTCGCGATGGGTTCACCGGGGGAGGCGCTGATCCGCGTCTGGGACGAGGCCGCCGCCCAGTTCGAGGAGGAGCACGGGGTACCCGTGGAGATGAACTACCAGGACGACGACCTCTACCAGACCATCGGGCTGCCCAATCTGCTCAACGGCCGCAACGCCCCGGACATCTACTTCGAGTGGACCGGCAGCCGGCTGGAGACCCGCAAGCAGGACGGCTTCGTCGCCGACCTCACCGGGGCCTTCGAGGACGGCCCGCTCGCCGGCCTGTTCGGCGACGACACGCTGGAGGCGGCGCGCATCGACGGCGAGATCGCGATGGTGCCCTTCTCCGCCGACGTCACCAACGTCCTCTGGTACAACACGGAGATCTTCGCCGAGCAGGGCATCGAGCCACCGGCGACCTGGGACGACCTCCTGGCGGCGTGCGACACCCTGGACGCGGCCGGGATCATCCCGATCGCCTCGGGCAACAAGGACCTCTGGGCGGCGGGGAACTGGCTCGGTCACCTGACCTCCCGCGTGGTCGGCGAGGACGCCTACCACGCTGCTCTGTCCCAGGAGTCGTCCTTCGACTCCCCGGAGTGGATCGGTGCCTTCGAGCGGGTCGAGGAGCTCGCGGAGCACAGCTGCGTCAACCCGGACATCAACGCGATCGACGACAACGAGGGCGCCCAGCTCTTCTTCCAGGGCAAGGCCGCGATGCACGCCATCGGGTCCTGGATCGTGAGCTGGGCCATCGACGAGGCACCCGACCTCGAGTTCGACTGGTTCAACCTCCCGGCGATGGACGGTGCGGGGAACCAGGACTCGGTGATCGGCGTGGTCACCGGCTACGCGGTCAACGCCAAGTCCAGCGAGGAGATGCAGGACCACGCGGTGGAGTTCCTCGCCCTGCTCAACTCCGAGGAGTACGTGCAGAAGTTCCTCGAGGCGGAGCAGACCCCGATGACCATCTCCGCGACGGACGCCCTGGACCTCGACTCGCGGTCCGCGGCGATGACCACGCTGCTCGAGGAGGCGCCCGCGATCGTCCTGCCCCCGGACACCGGCTACGACCTCGAGGTGGCCGACGCGTTCTACCGCGGACTGGCCGCCGTGATCGGGCAGCAGTCCAGCCCGGCCGAGGCCGTCGCCGAGATCGACCGCCGGATCGAGTGACGGTCGGGGTGGCCCGGCTCGCCGTCGGCCGGGCCGGGCCACCCGCCGTCCGTGCCCCCT
This sequence comes from uncultured Actinotalea sp., assembly GCA_964416715.1. Lineage (GTDB taxonomy): Bacteria > Actinomycetota > Actinomycetes > Actinomycetales > Cellulomonadaceae > Actinotalea. The sequence continues at coordinate 19,731 of CAYQFJ010000021.1, forward strand.
GTCCCACTGCCCGTCCCACTGCCTGTCCCACTGCCTGTCCCACCCCGTCCCACCCCGTTCCACGCAACGCCGTCGCCCACCGAGAGGAGGAAGGTGACGCCCTCCCGCCGCCTGGTCCCGTACCTGTTCCTGGCACCCGCGCTGGCCGTGTTCACCTTCGCCGTCCTGGTGCCGGTGGGGATGACGGCCGTGTACTCGTTCACCGAGTGGAACGGCTACGGCGCGATGACCTTCGTGGGCCTCGACAACTACGTCGAGGCGCTGAGCGACCCGCTGTTCCGCCGCTCGTTCGTCAACGTGAGCGGGTACATCCTGGCCACGCTGGTCCTGGAGGTGCTGGTGGGGCTGGTGCTGGCCGGCGTCGTCCACTCGATGCGGCGATCGCTGTGGTTCCGGGTGGCCGTCTTCACCCCCGTGCTGCTGCCGATGGTGGTCGTGGCGGTGCTGTGGTCCTTCGTGTACAACGCGGACTTCGGGCTGCTGCACGGAGTGATCCAGGTGCTGGGCCTGGAGCACCTCGAACGCATCTGGCTGGGGGACCCGAGCACCGCGCTGCTGGCGATCTCGGTGACGTCCGGGTGGGTCTACGCGGGGTTCTACATGACGATCTTCTACGCGGCGATGGGGCAGATCGACGCGGAGGTGGTGGAGGCGGCCCGGCTCGACGGCGCCGGCGAGGTGCGCCTGTTCACCCGGATCAAGGTCCCGATCATCAGCCGGTCGCTGGCGGTGGGTGCGCTGCTGTGCATCACCGGTGGCTTCCAGGGGTTCGACCTCTTCTACGTGATGACCAACGGCGGGCCCTACGGTGCCACCGAGATCCCGACCACCTACCTGGTGAAGACGGTGTTCACCTTCGGTGACGTGGGTTACGGGTCGGCGATGTCCGTGCTGCTCACGGCGATCATCATCTTCACCGGTCTGGTGTTCGCGGCGCTCGGACGCCGACGGAGGGCGAAGTGAGCGCGCCGGCGGTGACCGGCCGGCGGGGTCACGTGCACGTCGACCGACGGCGGCGGGTGGCCGACACGGTCACCGGCACCCTGGCGACCATCGCCCTGGGGTTGCTCGCACTGGTCTTCTTCTCCCCGCTGCTGTGGATGCTCGTCTCGAGCTTCAAGACCAACGCCCAGATCTTCACCGAGCCCTTCGCCCTGCCCGAGCGGCTCGCTCTCGACAACTGGGCGCAGGCGTGGGAGGTCGGGCGGATCGGTCGGTACGCCCTGAACTCGACGGTGGTCACCGCGACGTCGGTCCTGGGGATACTTGCCCTCGCCTCCGCTGCGGCCTACGCCCTGAGCAGGTACTCCTTCCGCGGTCGCGGGGCGGTGCTGGCGATCTTCGCCGTGGGGCTCGTCCTGCCCCTGCAGTCCTACTTCATCGCCCAGTCGACGATGTTCACCGACCTGGCGATCACCGACACCCGCTGGGCGCTGATCGTCCCCTACACCGCGATGGGGCTGCCGCTCGCGCTCTACCTGCTCAAGATGTACCTGGACGGACTGCCGGAGGAGCTGTTCGAGGCCGCACGCATCGACGGTGCGGGTGACCTGCGGATGTATCTCGTGCTGGCGCTCCCGCTGCTGCGACCCGGGCTGGCGACGGTGGCGATCTTCTCTGCCCTGAACTGCTGGAACGAGTTCCTGCTGGCGCTGCTCTACATCCAGGACGACGCGCTGAAGACGATCCCCACAGGTCTGCTCGCGTTCTCCAGCCGCTACGTCACCGACTACTCGCTGTTGTTCTCCGCCCTGTCGATCGTCACGCTGCCCATGATCGCGGTCTACGTGGTGTTCAACCGGCAGATGGTCGCGGGCATCACGGCCGGCAGCCTGAAGTAGCGCGGCAGCGGTTCCGGTCGCGAGATGATGGGTCGGTGAGCAACCCGATCGAGTCGACCACCGAGCCCGACGAGCGCGACCTCGGCCTGGACGAGGAGGGTGCCCGGCACCGGTGGGCCGAGCTCGCCGAGGAGATCCGTGAGCACCAGTTCGCCTACTACGTGCGCGACTCGCCCACGATCAGCGACGGCGAGTACGACCGGCTCCTGCGGCGGCTCGAGGCGCTGGAGGACCGGTACGAAGAGATCGGGCTGCGCACGCCGGACTCGCCGACGCAGATCGTCGGCGGCACGTTCTCCACCGACTTCGAGGCGGTCGACCACGTCGAACGGATGCTGAGCCTGGACAACGCCTTCTCCACCGAGGACGTGGTGGCGTGGGACGCCCGGGTGCGCCGTGAGCTGGACGGGGCGGACGCCGGGCTGCACTACCTGTGCGAGCTGAAGATCGACGGCCTGGCCATCGCCCTGCTCTACCAGAACGGGCACCTGACGCGGGCGGTGACCCGTGGCGACGGCCGGACGGGGGAGGTCGTCACGCACAACGTCAAGACGATCGAGGGCGTCCCGCACCGGCTGGCCGGGGACGACCTGCCCGAGCTCATCGAGATCCGCGGGGAGGTGTTCCTCCCGGTCGAAGGCTTCGAGCGGGTCAACGAGCAGCAGGTTGCCGCGGGCAAGCCGCCGTTCGCGAACCCGCGCAACACCGCCGCGGGCTCGCTGCGGCAGAAGGACCCGCGGATCACCGCCTCCCGGCCGCTGCGGATGTACTGCCACGGCATCGGGGCGCTGCGGTGGCCCGGTCGCGAGACGGCGACCGCGCGCCAGTCGGAGACCTATCGGCTGCTGGCCCGGTGGGGGCTGCCGGTGTCGCCGTACTCGAAGGTCGTCGACGACCTCACCGGTGTGCAGCAGATGATCGAGCACTACCGCGACCACCGCCACGACGTCGAGCACGAGATCGACGGGATCGTGGTCAAGGTGGACGAGACGTCGTTGCAGCGCCGGCTCGGGGCGACCAGCCGTGCCCCGCGGTGGGCGATCGCGTACAAGTACCCGCCGGAGGAGGTCAACACCCGGTTGCTGGAGATCCGGGTGAACGTCGGGCGTACCGGCCGGGTCACCCCGTACGCGGTGATGGAGCCGGTGAAGGTGGCCGGGTCCACCGTGACGATGGCGACGCTGCACAACCAGGACGTGGTCCGGGCCAAGGGCGTGCGCGTGGGGGACATGGTGGTGCTGCGCAAGGCCGGTGACGTCATCCCGGAGATCGTGGGACCGGTCGCGGCGCTGGCCGACGACGGTTACCCGCGCCAGGACTGGGTCATGCCCACCCAGTGCCCGGACTGCGGTACGACGCTGCGCGCGATGCGAGCCGGCGAGGTGGACCTGAGGTGCCCGAACGCGCGGACCTGTCCGGCGCAGGTCAGGGGGCGGGTCGAGCACATCGGCTCCCGGGGCGCGCTGGACATCGAGGCACTGGGCGAGGTGACGGCGGCCGCTCTGACCGAGCCCGATGTCCCGGCCGAGCCGCCGCTGCGCAACGAGGCGTACCTGTTCGACCTGATCGGCTACCCGGACGACGCACCGGAGGAGCACAAGGCCGCGGTGCGCGAGGCGAGCCTGGAGCGGCTGGCCGAGGTCGAGGTGGTCGTACGGGACCCGGAGACCGGTGAGCCGAGGGCCGACGACGACGGGGTGGTGCGGCGCCGGGCGCCGTTCCGGCGTTCGGTCAAGCACACGAAGGCGGCGCTGGCGGCCGCGGAGGCGGAGGGCAGGACGCTGCGCGAGTGGGAGCCGTCCGAGGCGGCGCGCACCCTGCTGGACGAGCTGGAGGCGGCGAAGACCAAACCGCTGTGGCGGGTGCTGGTGGCGCTGAGCATCCGCAACGTCGGCCCGACGGCGGCCCGCGCGCTGGCCCAGCACTTCGGCTCCATGACGGTGCTGCGCGAGCTGGTGGACCAGGGGCCGGGCGCCGTGGAAGAGCTCTCCCGGGTGGAAGGCGTGGGGCCGGTCATCGCCGAGTCGATCGTGGACTGGTTCGCGGAGGACTGGCACGCCGAGATCGTGGACCGGTGGGCGGCCGCCGGGGTGCGGATGGCCGACGAGCGTGACGAGACGCTCGAGCGGACGCTCGACGGCATGACTGTGGTGGTCACCGGCTCGTTGGACGGGTTCACGCGTGACGAGGCCAAGGAGGCGATCATCCTGCGTGGCGGCAAGGCCGCCGGCAGCGTCTCGAGGAAGACCGACTACGTCGTGGTGGGCGAGAACGCCGGGTCCAAGGAGACCAAGGCGCGCGAGCTCGGGCTGCACATCCTCGACGAGGCGGGCTTCCGCACGCTGCTCGAGTCCGGTGCCGGCGCGCTGGACGCGCCGGAGACCTGAGCCGCCCTCAGTCGTCGGTGCGCGTCGCCCAGAGCATGCCGCGCTCGACGATCGCCCGGATCTCGGGGATCTCCAGGTCGGCGGTCTGGTGCCCGGGGGTGCACACGAACACCCGTCCGGCGCCCCAGCTGCGGGTCCAGACCGCTGGTGAGGTGACGGGAGCGGGCCACGGGTCCTGCGGACCGGGCGAGATGGTCGTGGTGGCCAGCACGTCGATCAGCGGGTCGGTGGCCATCCAGTACTGCTCGGACCGCAGCTCTATCTGCTCGATGCCGGCGACGATCGGGTGGTCGGCCCGCTCGGGCACGATCTCGACGGTGTGCGGGACGATGTCGCCCGGGTGGGCGACGAACTGGCCGCCGGTCAGCTGCACGTAGTCGGTCGCGACCCGGAACGAGTCGACGATGCCCCCGTGCCAGCCGGCCAGGCCGGTCCCGCGCGCGACTGCGGTGCGCAGACCCCGCAGCTCGTCGGGCAGGATCTCGCCCATGGTCCAGCACTGCAGCACGAGGTCGGTGCCGGCCATCAGCTTCTCGTCGGCGTAGACCTCCAGGCTGTCCTCGATCGTGACGTCGTAGCCGTGCTCCCGCAGGAACGGCAGGAAGAGGTCGGTCGTCTCGACCGGGGCGTGTCCTTCCCAACCGCCCCGGACCACGAGTGCTCGAGTCACCACTGCATTCCCTTCGTCGGGTGCTGTCGGGTCCAGTGTGCCGGTATCAGGGGACCAGGGCCTCGATCGCGGCCGGGGACAGGACGTGCTCGGCCGCCATGGCGCTCGCGCCGAGGACGCCACCGCGGCCCTTGGTCCGGCTCTGCACGATGCGCAGGTGCTGGGTCGCCAGGGGCAGCGACCGGCGGTACACGATCTCCCTGATGCCGGCCAGCAGGTGCTCTCCGGCCTCGGAGAGGTTGCCCGCGATGACGATCACCGACGGGTTGAGCATGCTCACGCAGGCGGCCAGCACCCGACCGATCGTGCGACCGGCCTCCCGGACGCTGTGCGCGGCGGCGACGTTGCCGGAGCGGACGAGGGCGACCACGTCCGCGCTCGAGCCTGCGGGCACTCCTGCGGCGGTGAGCTCGTCCGCGACCGCCTGGCCGCTCGCGAGCGCCTCGAGGCAGCCGGTGTTGCCGCAGCGGCAGAGCACCGCATGTGCGCCGGGCACCTCGATGTGGCCCAGGTCGCCCGCCGCACCCTGGGCGCCGCGCTGGATGTTGCCGCCGCTGATCAGCCCCGCCCCGATCCCGGTGGCGACCTTGACCAGGAGGAAGTTCTCGATCTGGGAGAACTCCGCGTGGTGCTCGCCGAGCGCCATGACGTTCACGTCGTTGTCGACGAGCACCGGGGCTCCCAGCAGTCGGCGCAGGTGCCCCGGTACGTCGGACTCGTCCCAGCCGGGCATGATCGGCGGGCTGGTCGGTCGACCGGTGGCGTGGTCGACCGGGCCCGGCAGTCCGACGCCCACGCTCGCCAGGTCGCTCATGGACCGTCCCGTCTGCTCGATCAGACCGATCCCCAGCGCGGCCACCCGGTCGAGCACCGTCTGTGGACCCTCGTCGATGCTGATGGCCTCGTGGTGCTCGGCCAGGATCGTCGAGGCGAGGTCCGTCACCGCGATGCGCGCGTGGGTCGCACCGAGATCCATGGCGAGCACGATCCGGGCGTCCGGACGGAACGCGAAGGTGACCGGGGGCCGGCCTCCGGTCGAGCTGGCCTCTCCGGCGGGTGCCACCAGGCCCAGGCTGAGCAGGAGGTCGATGCGCGCCGCGATGGTCGATCGTGCCTGACCGGTGAGCTGGGCGAGGTCGGCCCTCGTTCGCGGTACCCCGTCGCGGAGCAGCTGGAACATCTCGCCGACGCCGTTCGGCCGCGGTGCGAACTTCGTCAGCTCGTCCATGCCGGAAGTCAAGCACACCGCCTTTGGTGGGTAACGGTCACGCAACAGGGACGATCATCATAAGACTTTTGCTTGACGGTCGACAGAACCGTGCCTAGGTTCGGAGACATGGTCGATGAGGTCCATGACGAAGCGGAGCAAGTGGCCGGCGCGGACGGGTCGCTGCTTCGCATGCGCGGGATCGTCAAGCACTTCCCGGGGGCCAAGGCGCTGGACGGGGTGGACCTCGAGGTCCTGCCCGGAGAGGTGCACTGCCTGCTGGGCCAGAACGGAGCCGGCAAGTCCACCCTGATCAAGGTGCTCGCCGGTGCGCACCAGCCCGATGCAGGTCGGATCACCTGGCGCGGAGACCCCGTCACGCTCGGGGACCCGCAGGTTGCCATGTCGCTCGGGATCGCCACGATCTACCAGGAGCTCGACCTCGTCTCGGGGCTCACCGTGGCGGACAACGTCTTCCTGGGACGGGAGCACGCGCGCTACGGGTTGATGCGTCCCGCGGCCGCCAACCGGGCGGCTTCCGAGCTGCTCGGACGCCTCGGGCACCCGGAGATCCGTCCCACCGCCGAGGTCGGCACGCTCTCGGCAGCGGGCCAGCAGATGGTCAGCATCGCGCGGGCGCTCAGCCAGGACGCCAGGTTGATCATCATGGACGAGCCGTCGGCCGCCCTGGACAACGAGGAGGTCGAGCGGCTGTTCGGTGTGATCCGCGACCTGACCGCCGACGGTGTCGCGGTGCTCTACATCTCCCACCGGCTGGAGGAGATCCGTGAGATCGGCGACCGGATCACGGTCCTCAAGGACGGCCGGACGGTCGCGACCGGTGTGCCCGCTCGCGAGACGCCCACCCGTGAGGTCATCTCCCTGATGACCGGTCGCGACATCGAGTACGTCTTCCCGGAGCGGCGGGCCTCCGTCCAGGACGCGGCGCCGCTGCTGGAGGTCGAGCGCCTCGGCATCGAGGGGCAGTTCTGGGGCGTCACCTTCGCCGTGCGTCCCGGCGAGATCGTCGGCCTGGCCGGGCTGGTCGGGTCGGGCAGGTCGGAGATCCTGGAGACGATCTGCGGGGCCCGGCGCCCGACCACCGGCACCGTCCTGGTGGACGGCCGTCGGCTCCCGGGTGGGGACGTAGCGGCGGCGGTCGCCGCCGGCGTGGGGCTGGCGCCCGAGGAACGCAAGAGCCAGGCGCTGCTCCTGGGTGATGCCGTGTACCGGAACATCAGCCTGTCCAGCCTGAGCACCTTCACCCGCCGTGGCTTCCTGTCTGCGGCGGCCGAGAAGGAGGCGGCCGAGCAGCAGGTCTCGGCGCTGGACGTGCGGCCGACCGACGTGACCCGGGAGGTTCGCACGTTGTCCGGCGGGAACCAGCAGAAGGTCGTCCTGGCCCGCTGGCTGGTGCGTGACTGCCGGGTGCTGCTGCTCGACGAGCCGACTCGAGGTGTCGACGTCGGCGCGCGGTCGGAGATCTACGCACTGATCCGCGATCTGGCCGACCGCGGCGTCGCGGTTGTGGTCGTGTCCAGCGAGATCCCCGAGGTCCTCGGCCTGGCCGACCGGGTGTTCGTGGTCGCCGACGGCGTCTTCGTCGCCGAGGCGTCCGGAGCGGAGCTGGACGAGCACCGAGTACTCGATCTGATCATGGAGAGCGACGCCCGTGCCGGCGATCGTGGAGACGGAGACGCGGCATGACGCAGGAGACCACGGCGGCGCGCAGCGGCGCCGATGAGCCGGTGCAGGGCCCGAGACGATCGGCCTCACGCGGTTTGATGGCTGGTCCAGTGGTTCGCAACCTCGGTCTGGTGATCGGGCTGGTGGTCCTGTGCGCGGTGGGTACCGCCACCGCCCCGGACCGGTTCCTCGACATCGACAACGCGCTCACGATCCTGCGGCTCGCCGCGGTCATCGGGGTGGTCAGCGTCGGGATGACGTTCGTCATCATCGGAGGTGGGATCGACCTCTCGGTCGGAGCGCTGGTCGCGCTCTCCTCCGTGTGGGCGACCACTCTGGCGACGCAGGCGATGGCAGAGGACTTCCACTGGGTCGTCATCGTCTTCACGGCCGTCCTCGTCGGTGCGGGGGCGGGCCTGATCAACGGCGTCGTCATCGCCTACGGCAAGGTCACCGCGTTCATCGCGACCCTCGCCATGCTCGCGGCCGGCCGGGGGCTGGCGGAGATCATCTCCAACCGTCGCACGCAGATCCTCGAGAACGACGGCTACCGCGCGTTCTTCGGTGGCGACGTGCTCGGCGTCCCGACGCTGGTGATCATCTTCGTCGTCGTGGCCGCCGTGGGATGGGTTCTGCTCAACCGGACGACCTTCGGTCGGCGTACGTTCGCCGTGGGCGGCAACGCGGAGGCGGCACGCCTGGCCGGGATCCGCGTCCTGCGCCACACCGTGTGGCTGTACGTCCTGTCCGGTGTGACCTGCGGCATCGCTGCGGCGATGTTGGTGGGCCGCACCACCACCGGGTCCTCGACGCACGGGCTGCTCTACGAGCTCGACGCGATCGCGGCGGTCGTCATCGGCGGGACCCTTCTGATCGGGGGCCGGGGCACGATCGTCGGCACGGTGCTCGGGGTGCTGATCTTCACGACGCTCGGCAACGTGTTCACGCTCAACAACCTCTCCAGCTCCGCGCAGGCGGTCGCGCGCGGCGTGATCATCGTGCTAGCCGTCCTCCTGCAGCAGCGTGTGGCCACCGGCAGCTTCAGCTTCCGTCGCCCCGTCACCCGAGCCGGCGGCACGACCGACAGTCCCTAGACCCGGTCGGCCGGGTGGTCACGCCACGGCCCGACCGAACCGACCGTCGGACCCCGAGGTCCGCGGTGCACCATCCGACCCTGGCACTCCGCCAGGACGATCCGAGGAGAGAACATGACCACAGCGAGGCGGCGGCCGTTGCGGCGCCGGACATTCCACATCGCGGTGGCGCTCATCGGCGCCGGCGCACTCCTTGCCGGGTGCACGAGCAACGAGCCGCAGAGCGAGCCCGACGACGAGTCGACCGACCAGGCGACCGACGAGGACACCGGCAGCCCGAACGACGAGGTCGGCGACACCGTGCAGATCGGGTTCTCCGCCCCCGCGGCCGACCACGGCTGGATGGCCGCGATCACCGAGGCTGCGCGTGAGCAGGCGGCGGACTACGAGGACGTCGAGCTCACCGTCGCCGAGGGCACCAACGACGTCAGCACGCAGATCGCCCAGGTGGAGACGTTCATCAACCAGGAAGTCGACGCGATCGTGCTGCTGCCGTTCGACGGTGCCGCGCTCACCCCGGTCGCCCTCAAGGCGATGGAGGCCGGGATCCCGGTGATCAACGTCGACCGGGAGTTCTCCAGCCCGTTCGCCTCGCGCACGACGATCCTGGGCGACAACTACGGCATGGGCGTCTCGGCGGGCACGTACATCTGCTCGCGGCTCGGTGACCAGCCCGACGCGGTCGTCGCCGAGATCGCCGGCATCGACTCGCTGCCGCTGACCCAGGACCGGAGCCAGGGCTTCGCCGACGCGCTCGCCGACTGCGGGCTCGAGGTCAAGCACCGCGTGGCGGCGGAGTTCACCGTGGAGTCCGGTGAGGCTGCTGCGGCGAACCTGTTGCAGGCGGCACCGGAGATCGACGCCATCTGGAACCACGACGACGACCAGGGCGTCGGCGT
>CAYQFJ010000022.1:0-24563 GCA_964416715.1 uncultured Actinotalea sp.
CGGTGATCATGCAACTCAGCGAATTGCATGATCACGGGGAATTGCATGATCACCACCAGGGCACGTGGGGCGCGGGCCTAAGGTTGCCGTGTGGGTGGTGGGGTGGTGCTGGGGATCGAGACCTCTTGTGACGAGACCGGGGTCGCGCTGGTCCGGGTGCGCGATGACGGTAACGAGCTGCTCGCCGACGTCGTGGCGAGCTCGATGGACGAGCACGCCCGGTTCGGCGGCATCATCCCGGAGATCGCCTCGCGTGCCCACCTGGAGGCGATGGTCCCGACCATGCGGGAGGCCCTGCGACGCGCCGACGTCGACCTCGGCCAGGTGGACGCGGTCGCCGTGACCGCAGGGCCAGGACTGGTCGGGCCGCTGACCGTCGGCACAGCCGCAGCGAAGGCGCTCGCGGTGGGGCTCGACAAGCCGCTGTACGGCGTCAACCACGTGATCGGCCACGCGGCGGTCGACGAGCTCGTGCACGGCCGGTTCCCGGACCGGTTCATGGCGCTGGTGGTCTCCGGCGGGCACTCCTCGCTGCTGCTGGTCGACGACGTCGTCACCGGGGTCACCGAGCTGGGCCACACCCTGGACGACGCCGCGGGGGAGGCGTTCGACAAGGTCGGCCGGCTCCTCGGCCTGCCCTACCCCGGTGGCCCGCACGTGGACCGGCTGGCGCGCGAGGGCGACCCGACGGCGATCCGCTTCCCCCGCGGGCTGACCGCCGCGAAGGACCAGGCCGCCCACGCCTACGACTTCTCCTTCTCCGGCCTCAAGACGGCGGTCGCGCGCTGGGTCGAGACCCGCCAGGACGCCGGTGAACCGATCCCGCTGCCCGACGTCGCAGCCTCCTTCGCCGCGGCCGTCGCCGACGTGCTGGTCGACAAGACGATCGCGGCCTGCCGTCGCAACGAGGTCGACACCCTGGTGATCGGCGGGGGGTTCTCGGCGAACTCGCAGCTGCGCGACCTGGCGACCGAGCGCTGCGCCGACGCCGGGATCACGGTGCGCATCCCGCCGATCCGCTACTGCACGGACAACGGCGCGATGATCGGCGCCCTGGGTGCCGCCGCGCTGCGGGCCGGCGTGCCGCCGTCGCCCCTGGACCTCCCGGTCGACTCCTCCATGCCCCTGACCACCGTCACCCTCTGACCCACGTGCCGGCGTCGGCGCGTACCGCGGCGGGTGTGAAGCCTTTGTCGCACCGGGGGTGACAAAGCCTCAACGGCAGCGCCCAGATCAGCCCAGGGCGCGCCACAGCCGGGAGCCGAGGACGAACGCGACCACGGCGGCCGCGCCGTAGACGAGGAGCCACCCCGGGCTCCCGACGGAGGCGACGGAGATCTCCTCGGCGGTGGACGTGAACACCGTCTCGGAACCGAACGGGTAGCGGGTCACGGACCCGCCGCCCATGGACTCGATCGCGTCCAGGGCGCCGAGCGAGTACGCCACGAACAGGTAGAGGATCAGTCCCATGGCCAGTCCCGCGGCGACCGCACCGGTGGTGTACCGGGGCAGCCGCTTGCCGTACTCGGCGACGTAGCCCTCCGCGAGGACCCGCGGGTGCCCGAGGTCCCTGAGGGCCTGTCGCATCCCGACTTCGGCCGCGGCGGCGCGGGTCTCCGCGCGCAGCTCCCGCTTGATCCGCCGGTACTCCTTGCGCGGGTAGTCCTGCATGCCCCAGGAGAACCGGATCAGGTACCAGTCCCACCGCAGGGAGTCCGCCGTGGACAGTCGGTGGGTACGAGTCGTCTGGCTCATGTTCTCTCCTGGCGGACGGGTGGGTTGTCGGGTGGTGTGGTGCCGACAGGTTCCTGGTCGACGGTGGGCTCGTGGCGGCCGGCGGGACCGCCTCCGGCGCGTACCGAGGTGAGCACGGTGGCGACGGTGCGGCTCAGACGCTGCCACCCGTGGCCCGCGGCGGTCAGGGCGGCGTCCCCGTCCGGCGTCGGCCGGTAGTACTTGCGCGCCGGGCCCGACGGCGAGGCGACGAGCCGGGAGGAGACCTGGCCCTCGCGCTCCAGCCGGGTGAGCACGGGGTAGACGGTTCCGGCGGTGATGTCGGTCAGCCCGACCTCTTGCAGCCGGGTCACCAGCTCGTACCCGTACGACTCGCGCTCGGTCAGCAGGGCGAGCACGAGCATCGGCAGCACTCCCTTGAGGAGCTGGGGGTCGCGCTGCGCCGACGCCGACGTCGTCCCGGTGGTCACGGACCGAGGCTATACCCACTACTCGGTAATGCCAACTAGTCGCGCCGGTTCCGTCCGATCGCGTGAGGACTCGGTCGTGAATCGCGACCAGAACCTCACGCGATCGGGGCAGACGGGAGGGAGGAACGGGGGCCGGGCTACAGGGGCGTGCCGGCGCGCATCTCGGCGACCAGCGCCGCGACCACGGCGTCCAGCTCCCCGTCGTGCCGGCGGGCGACCGCGCGCTGGCGTTGGTACGAGGCGCCCATCCGCAGCACGGTGCGCACGTCCTCCAGCTCGGCCCGGCAGCCGAGCCGGTCGGCCACCGGCGCCAGGTCCACGAGCATCCGCTCGACGGCGTCCGTGACGAGCTCCTCGTTCCCGGCGGAGTCCAGGATGATGATCGCGTCCATGCCGTAGCGGGCCGAGCGCCACTTGTTCTCCTGCGCGAACCAGGGTGGCAGCTTGGGCAGCTCACGTCCCTCGTCGATCATCGTCGAGAAGTGCTCGACCAGGCAGTGCAGCACCGCGGAGAACGCCAGCACCTCGGTCAGGTTGGACGCCCCGTCGCAGATCCGCAGCTCCAGGGTGCCGAACCGCGGCGAGGGCCGCAGGTCCCACCGGATCTCGCTGAAGTCGTCGATCACGCCGGTGCGCATCATGTCCGCGGTGTAGGACTCCAGGTCCGACCACCGGTCGAACTGGAACGGCAGCCCCGCCGTCGGGAGCTGCTGGAACATCAGCGCCCGGTTGGACGCGTACGCGGTGTCCTTGCCGCCCCAGAACGGCGACGAGGCGGACAGCGACTGCAGGTGCGGGAAGTACGTCAGCACGGCGCGGAGGATCGGCAGCACCTTGTCCCGGTCCTCGATGCCCACGTGCACGTGCACGCCGTAGATGAGCATCTGCCGCCCCCACCACTGGGTGCGCTCGATCAGGGTGGCGTAGCGCTCCTTGTCCGTGACCTTCTGCTGGTTCCACCGCGCGAACGGGTGCGTGCCGGCGCACATGAGCTCCACCCGCAACGGGTCGGTGACCCGCCGGATCTCGGCGATGCTGCGCTGGAGGTCGGCTCCGGCCTCGGCGACCGTGCGGCACACCCCGGTGGCGATCTCGACGGTGTTGAGCAGCAGCTCCTGCTTGATCGTGGGGTGCTCGGAGCCGTCCTCCGGCGCGACAGCGTCGAGCACGGTCTGGGCGACCTGGCGCAGGTCGCCGCTGTCGGCGTCGACCAGCGCCAGCTCCCACTCGATCCCGACGGTCGACCGCTCGGACCGGGCGAAGGGGATCTCCATCAGACCGGCTCCACCAGGAGCACCTGCTGGCTGCCCGCGACCCGGGTCAGCACGATGGTCGCCTCCTCCTCGCCGCGCAGGTCGAGCTGCTTGCGCAGCTGTTCCGGCACGACGGCGGTGCCGCGCTTCTTGATCGTCAGTCGCCCGACGCCGCGCTCCCGCAGGGCGGTGCGCAGACGCTTCAAGCCGAACGGCATGGTGTCCAGCACGCGGTAGGCCCGCGCGACGTCGGTGGTGGCCAGGTGGTCGGAGGTCACGTAGGCAATGGTGCGGTCCAGCAGGCGCCCGTGCACGTCCTCGGCCACCTGGGCGACCAGCCCCGCGCGGATGACGGCACCGTCCGGCTCGTACAGGTAGCCACCCACCGGCCCGACGTCGGGCCGCGGCAGGCCCGCGCGGGCGCGCACGGTGTGCGCCGAACCGTCCCGGACGACGAGCGACGTGCGCCCGGGACCGTCCGGGGCGAGTGCGCCGAACCACAGCCCGGCCTCGACGACCTCGCCGTCGACGCTCACCCACTGCGCCTCGGCGTCCTCGGGCACGGCGGAGTGCGGGATGGCCGGCCCCACCTTCACGCCGAGCGCCGGGACGGTCTCGCGGACGGCCAGCACCCGGTCCAGCGGTGGGTCGAACGCGGCCGGGTCGTGCCGTCGTCGGCCGGTACTGGTGCGGCGGGCGGGGTCGGCGAAGACGCCGTCCACACCCTCCGCCACCAGGTCGATCGCCAGTCCGTCGGTGTGCCGCACCTCGGTGTCGGGGAAGTGGCGCAGGTTGACCGTCGCTAGGGCCGCCGTCGGCTCGTCGGTGTCCGCGGCGAGCACCGGCAGGCCGAGCGCCGCGAAGGCCATCGCGTCCCCGCCGATGCCGCAGGTCAGGTCGGCCACCTTGGTGCAGCCGGCCACCTGGTAACGCTGGGCGTGCCGGGCGGCGACGGACAGCCGGGTGGCCTGCTCCAGCCCCGGCCCGGTGAACAGCATCCCGTCGGCGAAGTCGTCGAACTTCGCCCGCGCCTTGGCCCGTAGCCGGGACTGGGTCAGCGCGGCGGCGACCAGCTCGGCGTCGAACCCCTCGCGACGCAGCCGCTCGGACAGAGCCATCGCCATCCGCTCGTCGTAGGGCGGCAGCGCTCCGAGGAGCGCCCAGCCGTCCGGGCTGAGCAGGCGCGACAGCGCGTCGGGGTCCACACGGGCGATCCTTCCACGGGTGGGCCGCGCGCAGGGAGCGGGCGGACGCCCTGACGTGCGGCCTCGGCATCGAACCCCTCGCGGGCGCAACGGCTCGGGGCCGAACCCTTCGCGGGTGCGGCCGCTCAGCTCTCCGGGAGCGCGGTGGCCAGCAGCACGATGACGAACGAGCCGATCAGGCTCGAGATCGCCAGGGCCCGGGCCAGCCCGGCGCGACCGGGCCCGGCGGCCTTCGCCCAGCCGTGCAGCCCCGCCGCGAGCATCACCAGCACGAACGCGACGAGCTTGCCCGCCAGCGTCCGCCCGTACCCCGGCTCGGCCAGGGACGCGATCGTCACACCCTTGTGCCAGGCCAGGGCCACCCCGGTGATCACCTGGACCGGGATCAGCGCCGTGATGGTGAGCTTGCCGAACCGGATCCCGAGTGCCTGCATGACGGCCGCACGGTCAGTGGCGTCCAACCACCGGCGGGCGACCGGCAGCACCATCGCGGAGATCGCGAGCTGCCCGCCCAGCCAGGTGATCGCCCCGACGACGTGCAAGAAGCGGACCAGGGCCCACTCGTCGAGCATCAGCGCGCCTCGAGCACGCCGTGCGCACCGCGCTCGCCGTCGACCATCGCGTGGTCGGTGATCGGGTAGTGCCCCGGCTCGGGCAGCACCAGCTCGACGAACCCGCCCTGAGCCGGCGCCAGGTCGAGCACCTGGCCGCCGCCGCGCTCGGCGTTGCCCGGCCGCAACCGGTAGGCGCCCTCGGCGAACACCGTGTCGAACTGCGCGCCGACCACGTGGAACGCCGCACCGCGCTGCGGTCCCGCGGCGACCAGCCAGATCCGGACCCGATCGCCGGCGTCGACCTGGATCGGCGCGTGCACGTACTGGTTGACGTAGCCGTTGTACACGACGGCGTCCGGCCGCTCCGCGGCGAGCGCCGCCTCGTCCGCGGTCCCTTCCTGCGGGCCCAGGTACAGCTCGGACTGCACCAGGAGCAGCTCGGTGTCCACCGGCGGCAGGTTCGGTGGGTCGATGATCACCGCGCCGAACATCCCGTTGGCGATGTGCAGGGACATCGGCATCGTCGAGCAGTGGTACAGCCACGCGCCGGAGTACTGCGCGACGAACTGGTACGTCAGCGACTCACCCGGGGCGATGGTGCGCATCGGCTCGTCCGGCGCGAGGCTCCCGGCGTGGAAGTCGATCCCGTGGCCCATCGTCGCGTCGTTGACGAAGGTGATGGTGAACAGGTCGCCAACCTTGCCGCGCAGCGTCGGTCCGGGTGCGGTGCCGTTGAAGGTCCACAGGGTCTGCCGCACACCGGGCGCGACCTCGACCAGTGTGTCGGTCACCGACAGCGTCAGCTCGTGCTCGGTGCCGCCCGGCGCCGGCTCCAGGGTCGCGTCGTACGGCTGCCAGTCCGGGCCGGGCGCGGCGTGCAGATCCAGCAAGGAGGAGGCGTCGACCGCGGTGGTGCCCTCGGGCCCGGTGGCGCCGTGCTGGTGACCGCCCGCGACGCCGTCGGCCGGGTCCGTGCCGGCGGCGTCGCCCGAGCCGTCGGCCGGGATCGCGACGATGTCCAGCGTCATGCCCGCGGCCCGGTGGCCGGGGACGGAGCACCACGCGGCGACGTCCGCGGTGACCACACCCACGTCCAGGGTGGCGCTCTCACCGTCGACGAGCATCGGCGTCCCGCGGCCGTCCTCCAGCACGACGTCGTGCCGCATCGCGTCGTCGTTGGTCACCTCGAGCACCAGGTGGGTCCCGACCGGGACCTCGATGACCGAAGGCACGATCCGCATCCCGATCAGCGAGACCTCGACGGTCTGCGTCCCGCCCGCCTCGACGGTGGTCGACGACTCGGTGTCCGGGCCGAGGCCGCCGCCGGTCAGCGCCACCGCGAGCGCGACGACCAGCATCATCACGCCCAGGACGACGCCGCCGAGCACACCACCGGACCCGCCGGCACCCTTGGACGTGGGGGTCTGCGGGAGGGTGGGGACGCCGTCGTCGGTCGAGCCCACGCCGGCGGAGGCGGTGGGCCGCGGCTCGGACTCGGGCACGCCGGTCTGTTGCGGGGCGCTCTTGGGCACGGCGGTCTCGGGCACGTTCTCTTCCTGGGTCTCGGTCACGGGGCCCGGCTCCTCCGGCGGGAGCGCAGGACGGCGGTCGCCGACGCCGCGAGGAACAGCACGACGGCGACCTCCGTGCCGACCCCACCGATCCGCCACAGCACGGTCACCCCCAGCGCGTCGCCGGCCAGCAGCCGGACCACGAGGCTCACGTGCAGCAGTGCGAGGTGGACGTAGAACGCCGGGTGGAACGGCAGCCGCACCCGCAGCACCGCCGGCACGATCACCGGGGCGTGGCCGAAGATCATCGACATCACGAAGCCGAGGAACACCGCGTGCAGCCCGGCGTCGTACGTCCCGAGGGCGCCGCCCAGGTCTCCGCCGACCAGCCAGATCACCCCGCCGACGGCCAACCACACGTAGCCGGACAGCAGGCACACGGCCATGAACCTGGTCACGCCAGCGGTCCGGACGGTGCGCCGGGCGACATCGTTCGCCGCACCCCACAGCGCGAGCAGCACCATGCCCAGCCCGACGCCGCGCGCCCCCAGGGCAGCCCCGGGGACGGCGGTCCCGGCCGCGTCCACGGTGGCCAGCACGACGCCGGCGCCGAAGACCGTCGCCGCCGCGGTGAACTGCCGGACCGACGCCGGGCGCAGCATCCCCACCCGGGCCAGCTCGAGGCGCTCGCCGAGGATCGTCAGCACCAGGAAGCCCATGAGCCACGGCACGATCCGCGGGACCGGCCAGCCGGCGATCCACAGCACCGCACCCACGTACCAGCTGACCGCACCGGCGGCCATCACGCGCAGGTGGATCGCCGGCTGGATCCGGTGCACGACGACGTACACCACCACCAGGACGATCGATCCGGCGCACAGCAGCAGCTTGCCCGCATCGGTGAGCCCGATCAGCACGGCGACGCCGCCGGCGCCGGTCACCGCGGGGGCGGCGAACGCCCATCGTCGGCCCAGCGCGACGGCCCGTTCCAGCGAGATGACCGTGCCGAGGAAGCCCAGCGTCATGAGCACCCCGTGGTGCGACGCGGCCGTCCCCGAGCCGGCGGGCACGGGCAGCCCGAGGAGCAGCAGCCCACCCCACAGCGCCGCGAGCAGACTGACCAGCCCGGCGAGCATCAGGGGCAGCCGCTGCCGCGGTACCGCCGGGCCCGACACCCGGCCCGACGCCGGGCCGGACGCCTGGCTTGACGCAGGCCCCGACATCGAGCGGGCCGCAGGTTCACCCGGGGCGGTGCCGGTGCGTGCCGACGCCGCCGGAGCGGCCGGGGATTTCGGGGTCACCACCCGAATGCCTCCTTGAGCTCCGCGCTCATCATGTCCGCGGTCCAGGCGGGGGAGTGGGTGATGTCCACGAGCACCTCGTCGACCGCGCCGGTGTCGATCAGCACGCGGCGCACCTCGTCCTCCAGGTACTCACCGAGCGGGCAGGCGGGGGTCGTGGTGGTCATCACCACTGCGGCGACCCGGCCGTTGAGCTCGAACCCGTAGATCAGTCCCAGCGAGACGATGTCGACGCCCAGCTCGGGGTCGATGACTTCACGCAGCTCCTCACGGAGCTGCTCGCGCTCGGTACCCGGGGCCAGCAGGCGCGTCACGGAGAGCAGGTCGCGGCTCATCGGACGGCCTCGTGGTCCGGGTGTCCCGCCGTCGTCCGCATGGGTGTAGTTTTCACGGAATCTATAGTAAAAACAACTCCGACAGAGGAAACCCACGTCACAGGAGAGCACATGGCACCCGAGCCAGCCCCCACGTCCGGTACCACGCCGGCATCGCAGGCCGCGACGCCCGGTGAACCGGAGGAGCTCGACGTCCGCACGCTCGCCCACGGCTCACGGCACGACGTGATCTTCGGCAAGCTGCAGGCGCTCGCCGTCGGCGAGCAGTTCGTCATCGTCAACGACCACGACCCCCGTCCGCTGAAGTACCAGACGGAGGCACTGTGGCCGGGCATGTTCGAGTGGGAGTACCTCGAGTCGGGCCCGGCCGTCTGGCGCCTGGCGATCAGCCGTGCCTCCTGAGGCCCTCTCCGACGCTGCGTCGGCCGCGCCCCGTAGCGGCGCTGGCACCGGGCCGGCCGCCCAGCCCGGGCCCGACGACGTCGTCGACGGGCTGGCTCGCCTTCTCGCGCGTGCGTGCCGTCGGTTGGCGGACGACGGGCGCACCCGGGAGGCGAGCCGGTTCGCCGCCGACGGTTGGGCGCTCCTGCGCGGCGCCTACCCGAAGCAAGCCGCCCGGATGGACGGGTTGATGCACCACGTCGCCCGCCAGGAGCAGCGCTTCGAGGAGGGCGCTCGACTGGAGGCCGACGAGCGCTGCTGACCCGGGCCGGACGATGAACCGGACCCGGCCGCCTCAGCGCAGCAGCGGGGCGATCTGCGACCCGACCTGCTCGACGAAGCCCACGGGGTCCGGGTCGTCCTCCGTGGGTTGCAGCACGACCGCGTCGGCCCCGGCGTCCACCCAGGCGGACAGTGCCTGGGCCACGGTCTTGGTGTTACCGGCCACCCCGACGTCGGGGCCGTGGCCGCCGCGGCGTCGGTGCTCGGCCATCCGTTCCTCGGCACCCGGGCCGAGGGCGGCCGCCACGTACGCGATCACCGTGGGTGGCCCGGTGCGTCCGGCCGTGCGGCGGCCACGCTCGACGATGTCCAGGATCGGCCGCACACCCGACGGCGGGGTGTCCGAGGTGAGGATGATCTCGTCGGCCAGCTCTCCGCAGAGCTCGAGCGAGCGGGGGCCGATCGCGCCGGCGGCCAGCGCGGGTGGTGCGGCCGGCGGCCACGCGAGGGTGACGTCGTCGAGCCGGACGTACCGGCCGTCGGTGGTGACGGTCTCGCCGCGCAGCAGCGCCGCCAGCGCCTCGCCGTGCTCGCGCAGCAGGGTCAGCGGGGAGTCGACCCGGGCACCGGCCTGTCCCATCCAGTCCTGCACGCCGTGGCCGATGCCGAGGACGAACCGGCCCGGGAAGAGCCGCTCGATCGTGGCGGCCTCCATCGCGGTCAGCGCGACGTTGCGCAACGGCACCGGCACGAGTCCGATGCCGACCCGCACCCGACCGGTCCACGCGAGCACCGCCGACGCCGGGGCGAGCCCGGAGTGGAAGAAGCAGTCCTCCCACAGCCACAGCTCGTCCAGTCCCGATCCGTCCGCCGCGCGGGCCACGGGCTCGAGAAGCTCCGGAGCGAACTGAGGGAGGAAGACCGCACCGATCCTGGTCATGGTCCCGACCCTAGGCCCTCCCCGCCCTGCCCCTCGATCGCGTGAGGTTTCGGTCGTGGATCGCGCCCGAAACCTCGCTGGATCGGTCGGGGACCGCCGGGATGGTTGGCACTCGTGTTGACCGAGTGCTAACCGCGGCATAGATTTTGTCCTGGCACTCCTCCTCGGAGGGTGCCAGCCGCAGCAAGGACTGATGTGGGGCTGGCCGGCACCCGCGACGACGGGCAGCCTCGGTCCGCGGCCATTGACACCATCCGTTCCCACGAATGCGAAGGGGAGGTCCGCAGTGTCGGTCTCCATCAAGCCGCTCGAGGACCGGGTCGTCGTCCGCACGCTCGAAGCCGAGCAGACGACGGCCTCCGGTCTGGTCATCCCGGACACCGCGAAGGAGAAGCCCCAGGAGGGCGAGGTCCTCGCGGTCGGGCCGGGCCGGATCGACGACAAGGGTCAGCGCGTGCCGCTGGACGTCGCGGTCGGCGACAAGGTCATCTACAGCAAGTACGGCGGTACCGAGGTCAAGTACGGCGGTGAGGACCTGCTGATCCTCTCGGCCCGGGACATCCTCGCGGTCGTCGGGGGCTGAGCCGGAGCTCACCTCACGGCGTCAGCCGCAGACAAGACCAAGCCCCGCCCGGTTCGCCGGGCGGGGCTTCGTCGTCGGGGCTGGTGGTCGAGCTCCTTCGCTGCGGGCGGTCAGCTCGCGCGGCGGACCCGGTGATTGAGCATGGCCGCGCGCTCCTCCTCGGAGAGTCCGCCCCACACGCCGTACGGCTCGCGGACGGCCAACGAGTGCTCGCGGCACAGCTGGAGCACCGGGCAGGTGGCGCAGATGGCCTTGGCGGCCTCGGCACGGCGTCGACGCGCGGAACCCCGTTCGCCCTCCGGATGGAAGAAGAGGCTGGGGTCGGCCTCTCGGCACTTGCCCTCGTACTGCCACTCCCACAGGTCCATCACCGGACCGGGCAGTCGCGAGATCTCCGTCATCGTCTCCTCCTGAGGGTCGAGCCCTACCGGCCGCGGGTTCTCCGCGGAGCCGGTCGCCGTCGCAGCGATCTGACCAACCTAGAAGCAGGTCACAAATTGGTCAAGGTCGCGAGACAAAGTTGTTCGTGGTGCCCCGGTATTGCTGTTCAGAACCGTGCAAACCAGGGTCGGTCGGGTGTCCTCCGCCGCTGCACCGCCTGCGCCGCCGGCGTCGGACGGGCGCACGCGGTGGCGATCTGCGTCACGAACGGGGCACAATCGCTTCATGTCCCCCCGGCGCAGCGAGCCCGCCTCCGCGCGCACGACCGGTCGTGAGCCCGCCGCCGACGTTTCTTCCGAGGCTCCCCCTGAGAACCCTGAGAACCCCGAGAACCCCGAGAACCCGGAGCCCCCGGACACCTCCGACACCTCCGAGGACCCATTGACCTCAGCGCAGACGTCGAAGAAGCCCGCGGCGGCATCCGCCCTGGGGCCTTCACTGACCGTCGCGGCCGTGGCGCGGCGGCTCGGCGTCGCGCCGGCGACCCTGCGCACCTGGGACCGGCGCTACGGGCTCGGCCCGTCCGAGCACCTGGCAGGTTCGCACCGGCGCTACTCGACCGCCGACGTCGCGCGGCTGGTCGTCATGCGCCGGCTCACCCTGGAAGGGGTCGCTCCCTCCGAGGCGGCACGGTCGGCGCTCGCCTCCAGCGACGACGGGGCCGCCACGGGCGCGTCGACGCGGGACGCGGCGACGGCCGGTCTGCTCGACGGCCAGGTGATCGACGCGTTCTCCGACGCGGTGCCGATGGCCCCGGACCCACCGGCGCTGGTCGGGGCCGCCTCGCACTTCGACAGCGGCGCGATGCGCTGGATGCTGGCCCGGGTCCACCCCCGCGACACCCTGGCCTGGTGGGCCGAGCTCGTCGAGCCGGCGTTGCGCACCCTGGACGGCCGGCCCCACCTCGACCGGCCCGGGGAGTCGGTCGTCGCGGCCCTGACCGCGGCGGTGTTCGCCGAGCTGCGCAGCCGCGGGGCGGTCGCGGAGGCCCGAGCGGAGAGCGGTCGTACCTCCGAGGCCGGTGCACCGGGCCGGTCCGACGGCCGCGGTGCCGTCCTCGCCCTCACGGTCGGCGACGGGTCGGCGCTGCTGGTGCACGTGCTGGCAACCTCGTTGCAGGCGAACGGAGTATCCGCCCGGGTGCTGTCGGGCCACGGGACGCGGGCGATCGGCAGCACCCTCGAGAAGCTCCGTCCGGCCGCGGTCGTCGTCGACGTCGGCCCCGGTCGCGACGCGGGCACCGAGCACGACTCGCGGGTCGCCGCCACCCTGCGACGGGTGCTGGAGGCCGACCCGGACGTCCCGGTGTTCGTGCACCGCCCGGGCAACGCACCTGTCGGCACCCCGCCGTCGGACATGGTGCACCGGGTCCGGACGCTCACCGGGGCGCTGCACGAGATCCTCGCCGTCGCGCGCTGACCCGCCGCGAGCCGGCCCGGGGCGGGTGTCCATAGCTCCGTTCTCCGTCGCGCGTGGCCGCCCGAGCCCCGAGCCGCCCCGGTGGGGCGGTGGTGTGAGGTTGCTCACCGGTTCTCACCCGTTCTCACCCGCGGGTCGGGCTAACGTCGACCCCCCTCGACGCCGATGGAATCCGGGTACGGGCGCACTGTCCGTACGGACCAGCCGGCTTCGCCGGAGGTTCTCGGTGGAGGGAGGCGGATGTCCGGCGTCGTCGTGTGCCACGGAACGGCCACCGTGCGTGACCGGATCGTCGCAGCGGCACACGGAGTTCCCGCCCTCGTCCCGGCCCGTGCCGCGAGCACGGCGGAGGAGCTGGTCTCTCTCGCCCGACGCGCGGCCCCCGCGCTGGTCCTGCTGGACGCGCACCTGCCGGGAGCGGGCCCGATCGAGGCCATGCGGGGCCTGCGGATGGTGGGCGCGGAGTCCGTGGTCATCATGCTCGCGGTGCCGGGGGACGAGATCACCCTGGACCGCGCCGTCGCCCTCGGTGCCCGTGGCTACCTGGCACCGGACGTCAGCCGCAGCGAGCTCGCCGCCGTCGCCGCCCACGGCCTGTCCACCGCGGTGGTCCCGCACCAGCCCGGACCGGACCGTGGACGGAACGGCCCTCCCACCCCGACCCGCGGGGTGTCCGGCGGTCCGGAGCTGACCAAGCGTGAGCTCGAGGTGCTCGCCGGGATGAGCAACGGGTACTCGAACGCGCGGATCGGCGCCGACCTGTTCCTCTCCGAGGACACGGTCAAGACCCACGCGCGCCGGTTGTTCCGCAAGCTCGGAGCGTCGGACCGTGCCCAGGCCGTCGCCATCGGGCTGCGCGCCGGCATCATTCGCTGACCCGACCGGTCGCCGCGGGGTTTCGCCGGCCGTGGAAGGCCCGCCGGTCGGCCGACGGCGGCACGTAGTATCGAGGGGTGAGCGCCTTCGAGCCCGGTCCCTCCACCAACCCCCCGCCGTCCGCCGAGTCCGCGCCGTCCCAGCCGGACCCGTTCGGGATGATCGGCCTGACCTACGACGACGTGCTGCTCCTGCCCGGCGAGACCGACGTCGTGCCCAGCGAGGTCGACACCACGTCGCGCCTCACCCGTGAGCTCACGGTCGCGGTCCCCATGCTGTCGGCCGCGATGGACACCGTCACCGAGGGCCGGATGGCCGTCGCGATGGCGCGCCAGGGCGGCATCGGCATCCTGCACCGCAACCTCTCGATCGCCGACCAGGCCCACCAGGTCGACCTGGTCAAGCGCTCCGAGTCCGGCATGATCACGGACCCGGTCACCGTGGGCCCCGAGGCGACCCTGGCCGAGCTGGACGAGCTCTGCGGCAAGTACCGGGTCTCCGGGCTGCCCGTCGTGGACGATCAGAACCGGCTGCTGGGCATCATCACCAACCGTGACCTGCGCTTCATCGCGCCCGAGGAGTACCCACGGCTCACCGTGCGCGAGGCGATGACCGCCCAGCCGCTGGTCACCGGTCCGGTCGGGATCTCCCGGTCCGACGCCGCGGCGCTGCTGGCCAAGCACAAGGTCGAGAAGCTCCCGCTGGTCGACGACGCGGGCACGCTGCGCGGGCTCATCACGGTCAAGGACTTCGTCAAGTCCGAGCAGTACCCGCTGGCCACCAAGGACGACGAGGGGCGCCTGGTCGTCGGGGCCGCCGTCGGGTTCTTCGGCGACGCCTGGGACCGGGTGCTCGCCCTGGTCGAGGCCGGGGTCGACGTGCTCGTGGTGGACACCGCCAACGGCCACGCGCGGCTGATGCTGGACATGGTGCGCCGGCTCAAGTCCGACCCGGCCACCCGTGACGTGCAGATCATCGGCGGCAACGTCGCCACCCGCGAGGGCTCCCAGGCGCTGGTCGACGCCGGGGTGGACGCGGTGAAGGTCGGCGTCGGCCCGGGCTCGATCTGTACCACCCGGGTGGTGGCCGGCGTGGGCGTGCCGCAGGTGACCGCGATCCACCAGGCCGCGCTCGCGGCCAAGCCGGCCGGGGTGCCGGTGATCGGCGACGGTGGTCTGCAGTACTCCGGGGACATCGCCAAGGCGCTGGTCGCCGGGGCGGACACGGTCATGCTCGGCGGGCTGCTGGCCGGCTGCGACGAGAGTCCCGGGGACCTGGTGTTCGTCAACGGCAAGCAGTTCAAGCGCTACCGCGGCATGGCCTCGCTCGGTGCGATGCAGTCCCGCGGCGACCGCCGCTCCTACTCCAAGGACCGTTACTTCCAGGGCGACATGTCCGACGACGAGATCATCACCGAGGGCATCGAGGGCCAGGTCCCGTACCGCGGCCCGCTGTCCGCCGTCGTCCACCAGCTGGCCGGTGGCCTGCACCAGTCGATGTTCTACGTGGGGGCCCGCACCGTCCCCGAGCTCCAGGAGCGTGGGAAGTTCGTCCGGATCACCGCCGCCGGGCTCAAGGAGTCCCACCCGCACGACGTGCAGATGGTGGCCGAGGCGCCGAACTACCCGGGACGCTGAGGCGTGGCCCGGCAGATCGACGTCGACGCCGTCACGTCCCTGGTCCGGCACGTCGCGGACACGGTGGTCACCCCGCGGTTCCGGGAGCTGCAGACCGGGGAGGTGAGCGAGAAGTCCCCCGGGGAGGTCGTCACCGTGGTGGACCTGGCCGCCGAGGAGGCGCTGATCGCCGGGTTCGCCGAGCTGACCCCGGGCATCCCGGTGGTCGGCGAGGAGGGCATCTCCGCCGACCCGGCCCTGCGCAGTGTGATCTCCGAGGCCGAGCAGGTCTGGGTGGTCGACCCGATCGACGGCACCCAGGCCTTCATCGACCATCATCCCGATCACGCGGTGATGGTCGCGCTGGTCGAGCGTGGTGAGGCCGTCGGCGGGTGGATCTGCCTGCCGCAGCACGAGGACACGTACGTGGCGACCCGCGGCGGCGGCGCGTGGCGCAACGGTGAGCGGATCACCCGTAGCACGCCCGACGTGGTGGCCGGCGGCGGGACGGCGCTGCGTGGCGGGGTGGCGACGCACTTCCTGCCCGACGGCGTCCGGGAGCAGATCCTGGACGGCGTAGACCGGCTGGGACCGGGCGTCTACGGCAGCGCCCGGTTGTGGGCAGGTGCGACCTACGCGCGGCTGCTGTCCGACCAGGAGGACTTCGTCTTCTACTGGCGCACCAACCCGTGGGACCACGCCGTCGGTGCGGTGCTGCTGCGGGAGGTCGGTGGCGTCTCACGTCGGCCGGACGGCTCGGACTACCGCGCCGACGACGACCTCAGGGGGCTGATCGTGGCCGCCTCGCCGGAGGCCGCCGACCACGTGGTGCGCACGCTCCTGCCCGGCTGAACTCCGCCCCAAGTGGAGCGTTCGAGCGGGACACGCCCGGCGTGTCCCGCCGGAACGCTCCACATCACCCGCCCGGTGGGTCTGGGCTCAGCCGGCGGCGCGCAGCGGCCACCAGAGCTCGGCGCCGGGTCCCGTCAGGCCCTGGCGCGTCCGCCACTGGTTGAAGCTCTCCGCCCAGGAGCGGTGCGCCCCGACCTGGTGGTCGTGCAGCGCGTCGAGCTCCATCGCGGCGAGCTCCGGGTGGCGCCGGACGATCGCCCGGAGCACGTCGAGGGTGGCCGCGACGTCGACGTCGGCCGCGTGCAGCTCGTCGTCGGGCCGGATGCCGTAGTGCTCGCACAGGTGCCCGAGGGTGCGCTTGCCGCGGCGGTACCGGTCCGCCGCACGGTCCAGGACCAGCGGGTCGAGCACCACGCGCACCTCCCGACCGATCCGCCGCCGGATGGTCGGCAGCCGGTACCGGCGCAGCTCGGCGTCGATCAGCGACAGGTCGAACGAGGCGTTGAAGGCGACCACCGGCTCACCGCGCAGCAGCGCGGCGGCGATGGCATCGGCGATCTCCTCGAGGGCTCCGGCCGGCGCGACCCCGTGCGCCCGGGCGTGCTCGGTGGTGACGCCGTGGATCGCCGCGGCGCCCTCGGGGATCTCCACACCGGGGTCGATCAGCCACGACCGGACGGTCGTCGTCGTCCCCTCGCGGTGGACGAGGGCGGCGGTGACGATCCGGTCGGTCGTGACGTCCACGCCGGTCGTCTCGGTGTCGAACCCGAGCATGGGCCCGTCGACCCAGCCCGGCCGACGCCCGGTCGCGGTCTGCCGCTGCAGCTCGGCACGCGGACCGCGCGCCCCCTGCTCCAGCGCCCCCTGCTCCAGCGACCCCTGTCCCAGAGTCTCCTGTTCCGGCCCGGTCCCCAGCTCGAGCAACGTCATCCGCCGATCACCCCTCCGTCGACGGAAGCGTCCCACCGGGCACCGACACGACCGGTCAGGCGCGCCGACGGCCCGGCGCATCAACCCCAGGGCGCCGCCACCACGGTGCCGACGAGTGCGACGACGAGCGCAGCCCACACGAGCGCGACGGCCCCACCGCGCACCACCCAGCGCCGCACCGACCACCGCTCGGGCGCCCCGCCGTCGGCGATGCTCGCCGCCCAGTCACGCGCCTCCGCGGCGACCGCCGCCCAGTACATCGCCTTCACGACGTTCGCGACGACCAGCGCCGCAGCGAGCACCACGACGGTCCCGATCACCCGGTTCGTACCGCCGACGACGTCACCCGCCTCACCCCCGAGCAGCGCCCACCACTGCCCCCATCGCTCTCCGGCCCAGGTCGCCGCGTCGTCGGCCCACGTCCCGATCCCGCGCAGCCGGGCCCCCAGCGACATCACCTGCGCCCCGCACACCACGGCGAGCACGAGGCCGCTGACGAGCGCCGCCGCGCGGCAGCCGAAGGAGACCCAGTCCCGCCGCGACCAGGGCGTCCAGTTGGGGCCGGTGCCCTCGGGGTCGCGCAGCGATTTGCGGGCCCGCACCCCGCGAGCGGCCCCCAGGCGCCCGGGACCGGTCAGACCCGAGGTGATGTGCGCCAGGACGCGTGGGACCGTCTCGTGCCAGTCCTTCTCGTAGTACGTGTGGTCGAGCAGGAACGCCATCCGCCCCGGCACGGTCTGGCCGACGTACAGCGGCCCGGCCGACGCGACCGGTCGGCCGTTGTGCGCCGGGTCGAACGGCGCCCACAGGTCGAGCCAGCCCACTCCCGGAACCGTGCCGGGGCTGGGCGGGGTCGGGCCGAGTGCACGCACGCTCGCGGCCCCCGCGAGCAGCAGCAGCCCGAGCGTCACGACGCTCACCGCGCCCGGGGCGACGGCCAGACCGGCCCACCCGAACCGCCCGTGGATCGGGAACGCCAGCAGCCACGCCAGCGCGGTCACCAGGATCGGGACGAGGGTCCAGCTGCCGAACTCGAGCAGCCGCATGTCGTGCAGCCGCCCGTGCGCCCCGCCGAGCGTGGTGAACCGCCGTGGCCGTAGGCGCTCGGGCATCCGGGCGAGCACGGCATGGCTGAGCGCGGCGCCCTGGGAGTGGGCCAGCACGTGCACGTCCCCGGTCCCGGCGCGGTCGACCGCCTCGCGGAGGCAGCGGTCGATGATCTCCTCCATCGCGCCGCGGGCCACCGGATCGGTCAGGTAGGTGGACACGTCGCCGACCTGGGCGCTGACGACCGCCAGCACGCGCGCCGCCGCCGACCGCACCGCGTCGACCGGGATGAGCGCCGCCACCAGCGCGAGCAGGCTCAGCAGCACGACGAGCGGTCCGCCGACGGCGAGCAGCACCAGTCCGCCGAGCAGGTACAGCACCGGTCCGAGGCTGTTCGCCGACGACGTCGCGCGGTGGGCGGCCGCGTCCGCCGTGGTCAGCTCCGCGGCAGGTGCGTGGGGCGAGCCGGCAGCGGGGGCCGCGGCGCCGTCGTCGGCCGGGTTCGAGGCCGCGATCGTCTCCTCGGCCGCCTCGCGCAGGTAGCGGTGCGCCCGGCGGGACAGGAACACCTGGGCGTGCGCGAGGTTCGGCCCGTACCAGAGCACCCACTTCAGCACCGTCAGTGCGCCGGGAGGCGTGAAGGCCTCGGACCATCGCGCCTCGACGATGCGCAACCGCAGCACGGGATCGTGCACGACGACGTCCCGCACGGTGCCCGGTGCCCCGACGACGAGGGTCGCGCACGTGGTGGTGCCGGCGTCGTCGTCGGCCAGGTGGTTCTCGACGACCTCGGCCCGACGGTCCTGGGCGGCGCAGAACCGCAGGAACGACTCGATCCAGGCGGTGGCCGTCGCACCGGTGGCCTGCTGTCCGATCCCGTGGACGACGACGACGGTGCGCTGCGGGACGCTCATGGCTGGATCATCGTGGTTCGCCGCCCGCCGCGCGAGGGTCCTGCCCCGTTCCTGGACATCGGGGCGATGCCGGTCGCCGGCACGCCCGCCGGTAGCCTGTCCGGGTGAGCAACGAGATCGAGATCGGCCGTGGCAAGCGCGGACGGCGCGCGTACTCCTTCGACGACGTCGCCGTCGTCCCGTCGCGTCGCACCCGCGACCCGGAGGAGGTCTCGGTCGGCTGGCAGATCGACGCGTACCACTTCGAGCTGCCCATCGTCTCCGCGCCGATGGACTCGGTGACGAGCCCGGACACGGCCGTGGCGCTCGGCCGGCACGGTGGGCTGGGGGTGCTCGACCTCGAGGGTCTGTGGACCCGGTACGAGGACCCGACGCCGTTGCTCGCCGAGATCGCCGAGCTGCCGGAGGGGACGGCGACGGCGCGGATGCAGGAGATCTACTCCGCGCCGATCATCCCGGAGCTGATCACCCAGCGGCTCCAGCAGGTGCGCGACGCGGGCGTCACCGTCGCCGGTGCCCTGTCGCCGCAGCGCACCCAGCAGTACTGGAAGCACGTGGTCGACGCCGGGGTGGACCTGTTCGTCATCCGCGGCACCACCGTCTCGGCCGAGCACGTGTCCGGCCGCGCGGAACCGCTCAACCTCAAGCGCTTCATCTACGAGCTCGACGTGCCGGTGATCGTCGGTGGGGCGTCGACCTACACCGCGGCGCTGCACCTGATGCGGACGGGCGCCGCCGGCGTGCTGGTCGGCTTCGGCGGGGGAGCGGCGCACACCACCCGGCTGTCCCTGGGCATCCACGCCCCGATGGCCAGTGCGGTGGCCGACGTCGCCGCTGCTCGCCGGGACTACCTGGACGAGTCCGGCGGGCGGTACGTGCACGTGATCGCCGACGGTGGCGTCGGCCGCTCGGGGGACCTCGTCAAGGCGGTCGCCTGCGGGGCCGACGCCGTCATGCTGGGCGCCGCTCTGGCGCGCGCCGCCGAGGCGCCCGGCCGGGGCTGGCACTGGGGCCCGGAGGCGCACCACCCGCAGCTCCCGCGCGGCGAGCGGGTCTCGGTGGGCACGACGGGGTCGCTGGAGGAGATCCTCTTCGGCCCGGGACGCCAGGCGGACGGCACGCTCAACCTGGTCGGCGCCCTGCGCCGCGCGATGGCGACCACCGGCTACTCCGACCTCAAGGAGTTCCAGCGCGTCGAGGTCGTCGTCTCCCCCTACCAGCCCCGCTGACCCGACCTGTCGGCCCGCCGCTGCCAGGGCCGGTCACGGGCGGACGGTGAAGCGGACGGTGTGCTCGCCGACGTCGGCCTGGGCCAGCTCGACCCGCACCCGGTCGCCGGGGTGCGCCTCACCGTCGGCTCGCGCGCTGACCACCGGGTCGATGAGCTGGACGTCGACGCCGTCCCGGTTCGTGTCCACCACGACGGCGTCGAACACCTCGCCGACCCGGTGCGCCAGCGCCGCGGCCTCGACCGCGTCGGTGCACTTCCGGTCCACGGTGCGCGCTCGCTGACCCGTGGACCCCATGATCCCGGGAAGCGCGCCGATGCCGTCGCGCGCCCAGTCCGGGACCGGCCGGTCGTCGACCAGCGCCTCGCAGATCGCCAACGAGAAGCGGTCGACCAGCCGCCGCAGCGGTGCGGTGGTGTGGGTGTACGGCGCGGCGATCGCCGCCTGCACCGGCTCCTCCGGCGGCGGAGTACCCGCGGAGGTGTCGAACGCCTCGTAGCCGGACCCTCGGAACAGCGCCGTGGCGTCGTGGATCAGGGCGAGGTGGCGAGGGTTCTCCCGGTCGAGCGTCCGCAGGAAGTCCCCGTACGCCATCGTCGTCGGCCAGTGGGCGTCCAGCGCGTGTGCCTGGTGCCGGAACCGCGCGACCGCCTCGGGCGTGGCGGCCGGCATCGTGCGCAGGATGCCGACACCGCCGTCCAGCATGATCCGGGCCGCCGCCATCCCGGTGAGCAGGGAGACCTGCGCGTTCCACTCCTCGGCGGGTCGCACCGGGCGCAGACGCAACCGGTAGTGCCCGCCGTCGTCGACGTGGACCTCCTGCTCCGGCATCGGCAGGCTGGCGCCACCCCGGGCGGACTCCCGTTCGATCCTCAGCCGACCGACATCGCGCAGCGCGGTGAGCAGCTCGTCGTCGGTGCCGGCGTCGAGGGCCGCCTGGACCTCGGCGTAGGTGCAGCGCCGGCGGCTGCGGACCATCGCGCGGTGGACCGTGGCGGACGTGCGGGCGCCGTCGGCGTCGAGCCGGATCTCCCACACGTAGGCAGGCCGGTCCTGCCCGGGGAGCAGGCTCGCCCCGGCCTCGCTGAGCACCGACGGGTGCAACGGGACGCGGACGTCCGGGCAGTAGACGGTCTGGCCGCGCAGGCGCGCCTCGGTGTCGATCGGGCCGCCCGGCTCGACGAAGGCGGCGACGTCGGCGATCGCGTAGCGCACTCGGAACCCGTTGCCGTTCTGCTCCAGGTGCAGCGCCTGGTCCAGGTCCATCGAGCCCGGCGGGTCGATCGTGACGAAGGGGACGTCACGCGCGTCACGGTCCGGCAGCAGCGGGTCGGACGCGGCGCGGCCTGCCGCATCGAGGACGGCGTCGGGGAAGTCCTCCCGCACCTCGGCCTCGGCGCGGATCCTTCGGAAGGCGGCGTCCAGGCCGTTGGTGACCTGCGCCCGTCGTGCCGACTCGGACATCGTCGTGGGTCGCAGCACCATGACGGTCACCTTAGGAGGGCCTGGGCCCCGCCCACGCGAAGCGGCGTCCGACCGGTCGTCGGAGACGTCGGGTCGCCATCCGACGCCAGAGTCTCGAGCAATCCGCGCAGGGGTTGACACCGGGCACAAACAGAACTAGACAAAGCCATATCAACATCCGAATGGGTGTTCGGAGACGGGACGAGGCGGGACGGCAGACCCGCCGGGGCCAGCAGGGAGCAGGCGTGTACGCGACGGAGCGGCAGCAGGAGATCGTCACCCGCGCGCGCCTCGACGGTCGCGTCGAGGTCCGCGACCTGGCCGAGACCCTCGACGTCACCCCGGAGACCGTGCGGCGCGACCTGACCGCGCTGGAGCGGCGCGGGTTGGTGCGGCGGATGCACGGCGGGGCGATCCCGGTCGAGCGGCTCGGGATCGAACCGGCGGTCGCCGACCGCGAGGGCCGGATGGCCGGCCAGAAGGAGCGGATCGCCAAGGCCGCGCTGGACGAGCTGCCCGACGGTGGGGCGATCATCCTCGACGCGGGCACCACGACGGTGCGGCTCGCGGAGATGCTGCCCACCGACCGTGAGCTCATCGTCGTCACGCACGGGCTGCCGGTCGCCACCGTGCTGGCCGCGCGGTCGAACGTGACGCTCCACCTGCTCGGCGGCATGGTGCGAGGCCGCACGCTCGCGGCGGTCGGGGTCTGGGCCGAGCGGGCCATGCAGGACGTCTACGCCGACGTCGCGTTCCTGGGCACCAACGGGATCACCGCCGAGCGTGGGCTCACCACTCCGGACCTGGCGGAGGCCGGCGTCAAGCGGGCCCTGGTCGCCGCGGCCCGGCGCACCGTCGTCCTGGCGGACCACACCAAGTTCGGTCGGGCGGACTTCGCCCAGGTCGCCCCGCTGTCCGCGATCGACACGGTGATCACGGACTCCGGCGTCCCGGGCGACGTCGCGGAGGAGATCGAGTCGACCGGACCGCGGGTGGTGCGCGCGTGATCGTCACCGTCACCCTCAACCCCAGCCTCGACCGGACCGTCGAGGTGCACCGCCTCGTGCCCGGTGAGGTGCAGCGCGCCCGGGCCACGCACCTGCACCCCGGCGGCAAGGGCGTGAACGTCACGCGCGCGCTGCTGGCCAACCGCGTGCGGAGCCGTGCCGTCCTGCCCGTGGCCGGTGCCGAGGGCGAACAGCTCGTCGAGCTGCTCGCGGCCGAGCGGGTCGACGTCGTGATCGTGCCGGTCTCCGGGCGTACGCGGTCGAACATCTCGATCGCGGACGACGCCGGGACCGTCACCAAGATCAACGAGCCCGGTGCCGCGCTCACCACCGACGACCTGGAGCTCGTGCTCACCCGTGCACTTGCCGACGCGCCGCCCGGGGGCTGGTTGGTCCTGTGCGGCAGCCTGCCGCCGGGGGTCCCCGCCGACCACTACGCGGCCATGGTCCGCCGGATCTCGGACGCCGGCATGCGGGTGGCCGTCGACACCAGCGGTCCGCCGCTCGCCCACGCCGTCGCGTCGGGGCCGGACCTGGTCAAGCCGAACGCCGAGGAGCTCGCCGAGGCTGTCGGCCGGCCGCTGGACTCCCGGTCCGACGTCGTCGCCGCGGCGCAGGAGCTCCGGGCGGCCGGCGTCGGGCGCGTCCTGGTGAGCCTCGGTGCGGCCGGGGCGCTCCTGGTGGACGAGCACGGCGTGGTGGCGGGCGAGTCATTCGCGGCCACCCCGCGCAGCACCGTCGGCGCCGGGGACGCGTTCCTGGCCGGCTTCCTGGCCGAGGTGAGCACTAACGGCACCGGGGGCACCGACGTGACGACCAGCCGTCGAGCGCTGAGCCGGGCCCTGGCCTGGGGAGCGGCGGCGGTCCAGCTACCGGGCAGCCAGATGCCCGGTCCCACGGACATCGACGACCGGGCGGCGCGCCTGCTGCCGGCCGACGACCTCGACCGGCGGCTGACCGAGCCGCTGATCGGGACGGGGTGATCCCCCGCACGCTCCACCGCCGGGCCGGACCGGTCCCGGCGGACGCAGTTCCGTTCCATCCCGCACATCAGCACGATCCCCGCAGAGTCGACTGGCGACGAAGGAGTTCCAGATGAGCGAGTACACACCCAAGGTCACCGGGACGGGGGTGAAGGCGAGCATCCAGCGGTTCGGTGGCTACCTGGCCGGGATGGTCATGCCGAACATCGGCGCCTTCATCGCCTGGGGCCTGATCACCGCCCTGTTCATCGAGACCGGCTGGACGCCGGTGCCCGAGCTCGGCGGCTTCCCGGACGCCGACGGCGTCGAGCACACCGGACTCGTCGGTCCGATGATCACCTACCTGCTGCCGCTGCTGATCGGGTTCACCGGTGGCCGCATGGTGCACGGCACCCGTGGTGGAGTGGTGGCCGCGATCGCGACCGTCGGCGTCATCGTCGGTGCCGACGGCACCCCGATGTTCCTCGGCGCGATGATCATCGGCCCGCTCGCGGCGTGGCTGCAGAAGAAGGTCGACGGTCTGTTCGAGGACAGGGTCAAGCCCGGCTTCGAGATGCTGATCGACAACTTCAGCCTGGGCATCCTGGGCGGCGCGCTCGCCGTCGGCGGCTACTACACGATCGGTCCGGTGATCCGGAACCTGATGGACTGGGCCGAGTCCGGGGTCAGCTTCCTGGTGGACAACCGGCTGCTGCCGCTGGCGTCGATCTTCGTCGAGCCCGGCAAGGTGCTGTTCCTCAACAACGCCATCAACCACGGGGTGTTCACCCCGCTGGGTGCGGCGCAGTCCGAGGCCGACGGCAAGTCGATCCTGTTCATGATCGAGACGAACCCCGGGCCGGGCCTGGGCATCCTGGTCGCGTTCATGCTGTTCGGTCCGCTGGCCGTCCGGGCGTCGACGCCGGCCGCGATCGTCATCCACTTCCTGGGCGGCATCCACGAGATCTACTTCCCGTACATCCTGATGAAGCCGCGTCTGATCATCGCCGCGATCGCCGGTGGTGCCGCGGGCGTGCTCACCAACGTGGTGATGTCCAACGGGCTGGTCGCCTCGCCCTCACCGGGCAGCATCTTCGCGTACATCGCGATGACGCCACGCGGCGGGCTGTTCGGCGTGCTGCTGTCCGTGGTGATCGCCGCAGCGGTGGCGTTCGTGGTCGCGGCGGTGCTGCTCGGGTTCGGGCGCGGCGAGCGCGACGAGGGCTCCATGGAGGACCCTGAGGTCATGGCAGCGGC
>CAYQFJ010000022.1:24663-29295 GCA_964416715.1 uncultured Actinotalea sp.
GCCCGCGGCGTCGTGCCGGACGTCCCGGTGGTCCCGTTCAACCTGTTCCTCGGGGACCCGGCGGTGACGAAGGTGGTCACCGCCATCCAGAAGGGGACGACCGTCGATGTCTGACGTCGCTACCGACGGTGGCGGGGTCGACCCCGCGGCCCTGCTCGCGCCGGGCGCCATCCGCCTGGCCGAGAGGGCCGCGGGCAAGACCGAGGCGATCGAGCTGTGCGGGCAGGCGCTCGTGGACTCCGGCGCGGTCGAGCCCGCCTACGTGCCAGCGATGCTCGAGCGTGAGGAGTCCGTCTCCACGTACATCGGTGAGGGCGTGGCGATCCCGCACGCGACCCTCGCCGGCAAGGAGTCGGTGATCCGCGACGCCCTCTGCTTCATCCGGTTCCCGGACGGCGTGGACTGGGACGGCGAGACGGTCACCGTCTGCATCGGGATCGCGGCCACGGGGGACGGGCACGTGGAGATCCTCGCCGAGCTCGCCCAGATCCTGCTCGACCCCGACCGGGCCGAGGCACTCCGCGGAGCCACCACCCCGGCCACCGTCCTCAAGATGCTCGCCCCCGCCCCCTGACCCACACACCCTCGCGACGTTTGGTCCGGATCGGTCGTCCTGAGCAGCAGATCCGGACCAGACCTCGCAAGGGAGATCGAAGGAGAGCCATGAGAGTCGCCCGCTTCTACGCCCCGGAGGACATCCGGCTGGAAGACGCCGAGGAGCCGACGCCGGGACCTGGGGACGTGAAGATCCGCGTCCGGGCCTGCTCGACCTGCGGCACGGACGTGAAGATCTCCAAGTTCGGCCACCAGCGCCTCGACCCGCCGCGTGTGCTGGGGCACGAGATCGCCGGTGAGGTCGTCGAGGTCGGAGCCGATGTCACCGGCTGGGCGCCGGGCGACCGGGTCCAGGTGATCGCGGCCATCCCGTGCGGGAAGTGCGCCGAGTGCCTGGCCGGGCACATGACCATCTGCCCGAACCAGCTCTCGATGGGCTACAACTTCGACGGCGGCTTCGCCGAGTACATGATCGTGCCGAAGGTGGTGCTGGACGTCGACGGGCTCAACCGCGTCCCCGACGGCGTCGGCTTCGACGAGGCGTCCGTGGCCGAGCCGCTGGCCTGTGCGATCAACGCCCAGGAGCTGGTCCGGATCGACGAGGGGGACGACGTCGTCGTCATCGGCTCGGGGCCGATCGGTTGCCTGCACGTCCGGCTGGCCCGGGCGCACGGGGCGGGCCGGGTGTTCCTGGTCGAGCTGAGCCGGGAACGGCTGGACACCGCCGCGGCGCTGGTGAACCCCGATGCGGCGATCTGCGCCGCGGAGCAGGACCCGGTCGAGGCCGTGCTGGCCCTGACCGACGGTCGCGGCGCGGACGTGGTCATCACCGCGGCGGCGTCGGGCAAGGCGCAGGAGCAGGCGGTGACGATGGTCGCACCGCGCGGGCGGATCAGCTTCTTCGGTGGCCTGCCCAAGACCGACCCGATCATCGCGCTGGACTCGAACCTGGTTCACTACCGCGAGCTGATGATCATCGGCGCCAACGGGTCCAGCCCGGACCACAACAAGCGGGCGCTGCAGCTCATCGCCGACGGGAGCGTGCCGGTGGACGACCTGATCACGCACCGACTTCCGCTGGAGCAGGTGCTGGACGGGATCGGCATCGTCTCCCGCGGCGAGGCGATCAAGGTGACCATCCAGCCGTAGCAGCCCCAGCGCCCGGCCACCCGGTCCTCGGGTGGTCGGCAGACACGCAAGACCCACGAAGGAGTGGTGGACATGGCACAGCGCACCGTGGTGATCGCGTCGAAGGTGGGCCTGCACGCCCGCCCGGCCAAGCTCTTCACCCAGGCGGCCTCCGCCTCGGGGATGGCGGTCCGGATCGCCAAGGGAGACGGCGCACCGGTCGACGCGGCGAGCATCCTGCGGGTGATGGCCCTGGGTGCCAAGCACGGCGACGAGGTGACGCTCACCGCCGAGGGGGACGGGGCCGAGGAGGTGCTGGACGGCCTGGTCGAGCTGCTGTCCAAGGACCTGGACGCGGTCGAGACCGCGTGACTGACACCGGCCGTCGAGACGGCGTGACGGGTGCGGGCGACGGGTCCGGCGATCAGCAGGTGCTGCACGGCTCCGGCGTCGGGCGCGGCGCCGTCGTCGGCCCGGTCGCCCGCGCGCACCCGGTGCCGGTCGTCGAGGAGTCGCCGGGGCCGGCGACCGACGACGAGCGGGCGGCCGCGGCTGCCCGGGTCCGGGAGTCGTTCGAGGCCGTCGCGGCCCTGCTGGAGCAGCGTGCGGAGCACTCCGGCGGGATGATCGCGGAGGTGCTCGGCGCGACGGCGATGATGGCGCAGGACCCGGAGCTGGTCGGAGCCGCGGTCGCCCGGGTCGAGGGCGGCACGGACCCGGCGGTCGCGGTGGACCTGGCGATCGCGGAGTTCGCCGAGCTGTTCGCCGCCGCCGGCGGGTACCTCGCGGAGCGGGTCACGGACCTGCGCTCGGTACGGGACCGGGTGGTCGCCCGGCTGCGTGACCTGCCCGAGCCGGGGGTGCCCGAGCTGGAGCGGCCGAGCGTCGTCGTCGCGGACGACCTGTCCCCGGCGGACACCGCTGCGCTGGACCTGACGAAGGTGCTCGGCATCGTCATCGAGCACGGCGGCCCCACCGGCCACACCGCGATCATCGCCGGCCAGCTCGGTATCCCGTGCGTGGTCCGGGTGGCCGGGGCGACCGATCTGGTCGACGGCGCCGAGGTCGCGGTCGACGCCGCCGCCGGGACCGTCACGGTGGGGCCCGACGCCGAGACCCGCGCCCGGGTGGAGGCGCGCCGCGCTGCGCTCGAGGCGCTCGCGCGCGAGACCGGCCCCGGTGCCACGCGGGACGGCCGGGCCGTCCAGCTCCTGGCCAACATCGGGACCGCGGAGGACGCCGAGCGGCTGACCGACGCCGCGGTCGAGGGCGTCGGCCTGTTCCGCACCGAGGTGCTGTTCCTGGGCCGGGCCACCGCGCCGACGGTCGAGGAGCAGACCGCGGTCTACACCCGGGTGCTGGCGGCGCTGGGGGACCGCAAGGTCGTGGTGCGCACCCTCGACGCCGGGGCGGACAAGCCGCTGGCGTTCGTCACCCGCACCGACGAGGAGAACCCGGCGCTGGGGGTGCGCGGCTTCCGGCTGGTCCGCGCCTCGGAGGAGCTCCTGCGCACCCAGCTGACCGCCATCGCGCACGCCGCCCGTGCGACCGGCACCGAGCCGTGGGTGATGGCGCCGATGGTCGCTACACCCCACGAGGCGGCACAGTTCGCCGCGCTGGCCCGGGAGGCCGGGGTGACCCGAGCAGGCGTGATGGTCGAGGTTCCCTCCGCCGCGCTGCGCTCCCGCGACGTCCTCGCCGAGGTGGACTTCGTCTCGCTGGGCACCAACGACCTGGCCCAGTACACGATGGCGACCGACCGGCTGCTCGGTGACCTCACCGACCTGCTCGACCCGTGGCAGCCGGCGGTGCTGGACCTGGTCGCGGCGACGGCGTCGGGCGGGGTGGAGGCGGGCAAGCCGGTGGGGGTGTGCGGGGAGTCCGCGGCCGACCCGGCGATGGCGCTGGTGCTCGTCGGGCTCGGGGTGACCAGCCTGTCGATGTCCCCTGCCGCCGTCCCCGGCGTCCGGTTCGCCCTGAGCAGGCACGACGCCGACACCTGCCGCCAGATCGCGTCCGCCGCCCGCGCGGCCCGCACCGCGGAGGAAGGGCGGGCGGTGGCGCTTGCTCTGGTTGACCCGAAAGTCCGCGAGGTCCTGGCTCTGGGCTGAACGGACTGTGGGGTTTGAGCACCGGTATACCGATGCTCAAACCCCACAGTCAGGAATCCTCGCTGGGTGCCTGACCGATCAGGGTCGTCCCCGCTCGCTACGTCCCCAGCCGATGGCGGCCGCTCCTGTCAGCGCCAAAAGCACCGCCAACCCCGTGATCCCGGCCGCACCGAATCCAGTCCATGCCAGATTGGTTGTCGCCGGCGGCGTATTGGTCGGGGTGCCGGTCGTGGATGCGCTCACCTGGAAAGTAACCACGTCGGAGTCGGGCGACTGACTCCCCATCATGGTCTGTGCTGCAGTAGCTCGGTGCTGCCCGAGGGAGAGCTCGGATGACACGAGCGCCCACCTACCGTTGCTGCCGACGGTCGTTGTCCCAACGGTGATGCCGTCAATGGTGACTGACACCGTCGCCCCGGCAAGTCCATCCCCTTCGATTGTCGGCGTCCGTGTGGTCACGACGTCACCGTTTCTTGGAGACGTGATCACGGGTGGGGCAACGTCGCCGTTGTCGCCGGTGTCGGGGTCGTAGGTGTAGGTCAGGGGTGGTGTGGAGGTTCCGGCGGGTGTGGTGACGGTGACGTCGACCGGGCCGGGGGTGGTGCCCGGGGGTGTGACGAAGGTCAGGGTGGTGCCGTCGGTGGCCACGGTGTCAGGTGTGACGGTGGTGCCGTCGATGGTGACGGTGGCGTCCGGGGTGAAGTCGGCCCCGGTGATCGTCACGGTGGTCCCGCCGGCCAGGGGCCCGTGGTCCGGGCTCAGGGACGCGGTGGTCGGGACGGTGCCGGTGTCGGGGTCGTAGGTGTAGGTCAGGGGTGGTGTGGAGGTTCCGGCGGGT
>CAYQFJ010000023.1:0-28271 GCA_964416715.1 uncultured Actinotalea sp.
GAGCTTCCGAGCCCTGGCGAGCGTGACCAGCTTGCGCGGGCGGCCGCTCGGGTGTTTGTGGCCGCTTACGGTGTCGAGGCGCGACCTCGGAGATCGTGAGGTCTGGCGCGTCGCGTTGTATGGGTGCGTAGCTGGTGAGTGGGGTGTGAGCTTCCGAAACCGCCTGGGTGGGTGGGTGGTGGGTGCCCGCGGCAGGAATCGAACCTGCGGCCTTCTGCTCCGGAGGCAGATGGTAGGTGTGTTGCTCGGGGTGGAGGGTCGGGACCATGGCGCTGACCTCGGGATCCGTCGGCACGGGCCTGCGAGGCTACGCCGCCGGTCTGTGTCAGGACCACCCCCAACCGGAGCAGACGGGCGTCGATGACCGTCCGGGACCCGCCCCTGGCCGCACGCATCCCGGTTCTCCTTCGAGCCGCTGCCGCCGAAGTGCCCAGACGCGCCGGGCTCGTTGCGAGCGGGTATCTCTCGGGACGTCACACATCGGTACTGCACCCATCGACACGCTGCGCTCGCTCCAGGCGAGCGGCAGGTCCGTGCGTGTACGGGGAGCCCGGGCCCAGCGAGGTAGCCGCCGCGGTCAACGAGAACTCTGTTGGTCCAGCGATTGCGGGCCCGACATCTCCGACTCGGTGAACTGCGATCGCCGCGGCAGACCACCCGCACGTCGTGCTTGAAGCGGGCCGATCGTGAAGCGTTCAGCCCCGTACCGCGAGGCTCGTCGTGCCGTCCGTCAGGAGCGTGTGACCTCGCCACGAGCTCGTCGGACCCGACAGAACCGTGAGAGAGCGGGACCTGCCGGGGACGAGCGCGCCGACGTGATTGGGGAGTCCGAGTGCGGCGGCCGGTGTACGGGTGGAGGCCATGAGCGCACGCTCCAGGGAGAGCCCGGTCCGCATGACTGCGGACAGCACGACCGGGAGCGGCTCGGACGTGCCGACGCCGCTGGCCTGGAGGTCAGAGGAGATGGTGTCCGGGACCATCCCGGCCGCCATGGCCTCGCGGGCCACGCTTGGGTCGAACGAGTTCAACCCGTGGCTGACGTCGAACAGGACCCCTCGCCGGTGCGCCCGCTCGATGCCGTCGACCAGCGTGCCGTGCCGCACCAGTGACCAGGGCTCGGACCGGAAGGAATACGTCACGACGTCGCCAGGACGCAGCAGGTCCAGCTGGTCCGTTAATGACGCCTTTCCGGGCTCGGCGAGGCCGACCATCAGGGGCAGACCGCTGGCGTGTGCCGCGGAGATCGCCAGCTCGAGCACCGGCAATGGGTCGGCACTCCCCAGCGAACGCCGCCCCAGGTTGACGCTGATCATCTTGACGACCGCTGCGTGCTTCCGCGCTGCTGCCGCGGTGGCGGCGACCGCGTCCTCCGGGAGCTCCCGAAGGGCACCGACACCCTCGGTCTCGCCGTGCGGTGACAGGTTGAGCGCGAGGTAGATGCTCAGCTCGCGTCGGCGGGTCTCGCGCACCCACGCGTCGAGGTCGGGTGCCCCGACGTCGCCCTGCGCGCAGCACGTCGTCACCCCGCTCCGCGCCACGTCGATCGGGTCCACACCGAACGGTCCCCATCCACGCCCGATGTGGCAGTGGAGGTCGACCAACCCGGGGACCAGGAGCCCGTCCAGCACGCGGTCGCCGGTGCGCGGCCGGTCGGCTGCCTGGACCTCGACGACGACCTGGTCTCCCGGCGGCCCCTGGATCACAACGCGACCCGGGGCCACCCGTCGACCCGGCCCCCACAAAGCGGGGGCGTAGAAGACCATTGACTCTGTCCAGCCCACGTAGATATGCTACATGCACCATGTAGGTAGACCAACGGAGGCTGCTGTGGCCCGTCATCGATACGTACTGGGGGCGCTAGTCCTGACCGTTGCCTTGGGCGCGTCAGCATGCGCGGGATCGCCCGGATCCGAATCGCCGGAACCGGGCTCACCCGAGCCGGGATCGTCGGATCCCGAATCCGAGTCCACCGGTGGCACACCGGTGGACTCGTTCGTGACGGACGGTCTGCGGGTGGGGTTCGTGGGGGAGATCCCGTGGTCGTTCGTCGAGAACGACGGCACCGGTACGTTCACCGGAGCCGAGGCCGAGATCGTCAAGGCGTGTGCCGCCGACCTCGGCATCACTGAAGTGAACCCGGTGGCCGTGCAGTTTGACGGTCTACTTCCCGGGCTGCAGGCCGACCGGTGGGACGTCGTCGCAGCGGGGATGTCGTTGCGTGACGAGCGGCTCGAGGTCGCGATCGCCACCCAGCAGATGTACGGGTTCGGGGTGAAGGCCCTGGTTCCCGCGGGGAACCCGAACCAGATCACCAGTTGGAGCGACATCGCCGACGCGGGCCTGACGGTCGGCATGGTCTCGGGCGGGAACTACCAGGACGCGGTGGAGGACCTGGGGATCTCCGTGCGCCCGTACGACAGCCTCGAGGCTCAGATCGCCGACCTGCGAGCAGGGCGCCTCGACGTGGTGTCCAACGCGGAGCTCTCGCTGGTGGATTTCGTCAACAAGAACCCCGATGCCGGCGTGGAGCTGGCGGAGCCGTGGGACTACGAAGGCATCGGTGCCTCCATGCCGGCGCTGTACTTCAAGTCGAGCAACACCGAACTGCGTGACGCGTTCAATGACTGCGTCACACAGATGAAGGACGACGGAAGCCTGGCCGAGATCCTGCAGGAGTGGGGCTTCGACCCCGCGACGATCCCGCCGCCCGGGCCGGGTCAGCCGTGAAGTAGTCCGCGAGCCGAGCGCGGTACGACGGTGGATGCTCGCTGCCGTCGTACCGTGCCCGCTCCCGCTGTTCGAGACTCCAAAGGAGGAGACCCTTCCGGATGGTCA
This sequence comes from uncultured Actinotalea sp., assembly GCA_964416715.1. Lineage (GTDB taxonomy): Bacteria > Actinomycetota > Actinomycetes > Actinomycetales > Cellulomonadaceae > Actinotalea. The sequence goes on from CAYQFJ010000023.1 coordinate 2,836, forward strand.
AGCTGACAATGGCGTCGGCGGCGGAGTCAGGGCCGCCGACCGCGGCCTGGTTCGCGGGACAGCTGGCGGATGCGGCGATGGTCAACCTGACGTTGACCGTTCTGGCATTCCCCCTGGCGATTGTGGTCGCGGCCGCGATCGCCATGCTCCGTGCGCTTCGGATCCCCGTGCTCGGCCATGTGCTCGGCGTCTACGTCGACGCCATTCGCATGACACCACTGCTGCTGCACCTGTTCTTCGTCTTCTTCGGCCTGCCGCTGCTCGGGCTGTCGCTCGACGCCAAGACGGCCGCTGTGTTCACCATGGCGCTGCACTTCGGTGCGTACCAGTCGGAGGTCTTCCGCGCGGCGTTCTCCTCTGTACCGCAAGGGATCCGCGAAGCGGCTGACGTCATCGGCATGCGGGGGGTGACACTCCTGACCCGCGTCACGGGGCCACTGGCCGTGCGGGTCGCGATTCCCCCGACGACCAACACCCTCATCGAGCTCTTTCGAGGGACGGCCATCGTCTCGCTCGTCGCGGTGCAGGACATCCTGTTCAAGGGAACCCTGCTGATCCAGGCCAACCGCGGGTCGTCGCCGGTCGTGTTCACCCTCGTGGCCGTGTTCTTCATCGCGGTGTGCTACCCGGCGGGTCGGCTCGTCCGAGTGCTTGAGCGGAGGTTCGCGATCATATGAACGTACGTCTGGAAGCGTGGGGCGCGAGCGACTGGCAGCGCATCGTGGACTACTTCCCGGCACTGCTGGACGGTGCGCTGATCACGCTCAGGGTCGCGGGCCTGTCGCTCGTGCTCGGGACGGTTCTCGGCCTGCTGGTGGCGATGGGCTACCGGTCGACGAACCCGGTGGTGCGCGCCGTGGTCAGCACGTACGTCCAGGTCGGCCGCGGCATCCCGGAGCTCGTCCAGATCTTCATCTGGTACTACGTACTCCCGGAGTTCGGGATCGTCTTCAGTCCGTTCGTCGCCGGTGTCATCGCCATCGGGGTGGCCTTCGGCCCGTACCTGGGGGAGGTCTTCCGTGCGGGAGTCGATGCGGTCGACGTGACGCAGTGGGAGGCCGCCGACGTCCTGGGTCTTTCCCGGGTCAAGGTGTGGCGGCGTGTGATCCTTCCCCAGGCCCTCCGCACAGTGTTCCCGGTCTGGACGAGCTACCTGATCTCGATCTTCAAGGCCACCTCGCTCCTGTCTTTCATCAGCCTGCGCGAGGTGTTCGCGGTCGCGCGGAACGAGGCGGCGCTTAACTTCCGCTACCTGGAGCTCTTCGCCTTGGTGATGATCATCTACATCGCCATGGGGGCTCCGACGATCGTCGCGCTGCGCGTCCTCGCGCGGCGTTGGGGCACCGACCGCGTCCGGTCACCCCAGCGACTGAACCGTCACGACGTCGCGGTCAGCCCCAGTACCTGAGTTCCCACTATCGAGGAGTGCGTAACGACGATGGCTCGCTTTACCGGAAAGACTGCGTTCGTCACGGGAGCCGCGCAAGGCCTGGGGCGTGAGATCGCCGCCACCCTGTCGCGCGACGGCGCATCGGTGTTCCTGGTCGACCTGGACGGGGACCTGGCCGCCGCAGCGGCGGACGAGCTGGTGCGCGGCGGAGGCTCCGCCGCGGCGTGCGGGGCTGACGTCTCGGACCGGGAGTCGATGCAACGGGCATTCCGGATGTGTGTCGACTCGCTTGCTGCCCCGCAGATCGTCGTGGCGCAGGCCGGCGGGTCAGGGGTCCGGGACGTGCTCGAGATCACCGACGACGAGTGGCAGCAGATGATGGCGGTCAACCTCAACGGCGTGTTCATCACCGTGCAGGAAGGGGCCCGGCTGATGGCCGAGCGGTCCGGGGGAGCGATCGTCGCGGTCTCCTCCACGAACGCGTTCTACGTCGAGAGCGACCACGCCCACTACTCGACCTCGAAGGGCGGCGTCACGACGTTCGTGCGCTCCGCGGCGCTGGACCTGGGCCGGTACGGTATTCGGGTCAACGCGATCAGCCCCGGGGTGATCCGTACCCGGCTGTCGGCACACCTGACCACCGATCCCGTCGAGGGGCCGGACTATCTCCTGCGAGTGCCGCTGGGACGGTTCGGTGAGCCCGCGGACGTGGCCAACGCCGTCGCCTTCCTGGTGTCCGACGACGCGGCCTACATCACCGGTGCGGATCTCGTCGTCGACGGCGGGGCCACGGTGGGTCACATGTTCCCCTCGGCCCGGGCCACCGCCCAGAGCGCCGCTGGGGAGTAGGGGCGGTCCTCACGCGGACGGTGACCCCCGGCCGTGGGCTCAGGGACGTGGCCCGAGCGCGCGCCGGCCCGCCCACAGTCGTGGTCGCAGTGCGTCCAGCGCCTGGGCGGCGGGCACCGTGTCCAGCGGCTCGATCGGTCGTGTCACCTGGCAGTAGGGGAGGCGGTCGAGCGCCGCGCTGGTGGCACCCTCGCCGTCGGTCACGATGATGCGCGTGGCGATGGACGCGTAGTGCGGCCGGAACCCGTTGGGAGACTTCACGACCACCACCTGGGCGGTGTCCGGCCGTAGCCCGTGAGCGAGATAGAAGCGTTGGCCGACGAACCAGATCGGCCGTGACGTGACCAGGACGTGGACCCCGTCGCAGTCGAGCACCGCCGTGTCGCCGGCGCGGGCCGGGGTGCCGTCCTCGTACTCGAAGACGCTGTTCGGGTAGACCCGCACCACGGTCGCGAGGCTCGTCACCGGTTGATGCCTGCCGTCGATGCTTCCACCGAGGCGGAACTCCGCCCGCCCTCCGACGCCGACGGCGAGGGCGCGCCGTGCGGCCGGGGCGTCGACGATCGGGACGAGGGCGGGGCGCCCCCCGCCGGAGTGCAGCAGCTCGCGCAGGATCGTCGGGCTGTCACCGGACGCGCCGGAGGACGTCGCATCCGCCTGGTCGGCGAGCACGGTCAGCCCCGGCCGCGTGGACTCTTCGACGGCGTCGGCCACCGGCGTGAGGTCGGCCCGTAGCCGTCCCCGCTCCTGCCAGATCCGGGTGGCGAGGTCGCGCACCGCGTCCACCGCCGTCGTCTGGTCGTCGTCGGTCGTCACGAGTACGGAGGTGGACAGCGCCGGCACGTCGGTGAACGGGTTGCCCACCTGGACGCCGGCAGCCAGCGCGCCACGTCGTTCCAGCGACGTGCAACTGTCGACCCATTCACCCAGGAGCCCGCCGTCGGTGAGGAGCTCGTCCCCGCGGGCGAGGAGCGGTAGCCGGGCCAGGGCGGTCACCGGTCGTGCGCCGCCGAGCAACCGGCGTAGCGCCCGCACCGCCCGCATACCCGTCTCGGCGTGGTCGGTGTGCGGGTAGGTGTGGAACGGGACCAGGACGTCCGCGTTGGCCAGCATCGCATCGGTGACCACGACGTGCAGGTCGAGCGTGGCGACGACCGGGCGGTCGCCGACCCGTGCCCGGATCTCCTGCAGGAGGGTGCCGTCGGGGTCGTCGTCGTCCTCGGTGACCATCGACCCGTGGAGCACGACGACGACGGCGTCGGCGCTGTGGGCCTCGACGTCGCGCAGGATGCGGCCGGCAAGATGTCGCCACGCCGCGGCCTGCACGGGACCGCCGGAGAGGGCCCAGCCGATAGTGCCGACCCGCAGGTCCAACCCGGCCGCGGGGGCGCTGGCGAGGATCCCCCCTACCTCGGTCCGGGTTCCCGAGAGCGCCGCGGCGGCGGTGCTGCTCTCGACCACGTCGAAGTCGTCGACGGTCGCCAGTCTCGGGTTGAAGGACGCCGTCTCCTGCTTGAGCCCGACGACGCTCACCGAGGGTCGTCGGGCCGTCACTGTGGGACGCCCGGGTGGTGGTCGATGACGGATAGGGGGCGACGCGGCGGCGTGCGTCGGGCGACCGACGCGTTCACTCCGGGCCGCCCGCGAGGGTCGAGCGGCGCGCCCGGAACTCGGCGAGGGTCTGGTCGTTCGGCGGGTAGGTTCCCGCCAGCGGGGCACCGGACTCGATCTTCGCGAGGACGAACTCCTCCAGCGCCTGCTGCTCGGCCGCGGGCGCTGCGATCTCGGCGGCCAGATGGCGGGGCACCACGACCACACCCTCGGCGTCCCCGACGAGCACGTCACCCGGGTAGACCGGAACGCCGGCACAGCCGATCGGCACCTGCATGTCCACCGCATGGTGCAAGGACAGGTTCACGGTCGCGGAAACCCCGGCGGCGAACACCGGCAGGTCCATCTGCGCGATCTCCGGCGCGTCTCGGATCGAGGCGTCGGTGACCATGGCGACGGCCCCCCGGACCTTGAGCCGGGTCATGAGGATGTTGCCGCCGGAGGCCGCGCGGGGGTCTTGCCGGCAGTCCATGACGAGCACCTGGCCCGGACGAACCTCTTCGATCGCCACGCGCTGGGGATGATGCGGGTCGTCGAACGCCGCGAGGACGTCGAGGTCCTCACGCGCCGGGATGTACCTCAGGGTGAACGCCTCGCCGACGAAGCTCGCACAGTCCGGGTTGGCAGGCCGCAGTCCGAACAGGAACGTGTTGCGCAGCCCGCGCTTGAACAGCTGGGTCTGGATCGTCGCGGTGGACGCCCGGGCCAGGTCGTTGAGGACTGACTGATCGATGGGTTCCATGGGGCTCCTTACAAAGCGCCGGACCACTTTTGACGGCGAGACAAACAGCACGGTAACATGCTGCATGTAGCACATCGGCGACGGCGGGAGAGAATTGACCGTGGACGAGACAGGATTCGTAGCCCGCCTCTGCCACGTGACCAAGAGGTTCCAGGGCGTCTGCGCGCTGGACGACGTCAGCATCGACGTCAGCCGCGGGGAGATCATCACCTTGCTGGGGTCCAGCGGGTCGGGGAAGACGACCGTGCTGCGGGCGCTGATCGGCCTGGAATCCATCGACTCCGGCACGATCGAGATCCACGGGGAGCTGGTCGCCGGTACCCGGGACGACGGGACCACGGCGAACGCCCAGCGCGCACGCCGCATCCGGCACGACAAGCTGGGCATGGTGTTCCAGTCCTTCAATCTCTTCCCGCACAGGACGGCGCTGGAGAACGTCACCGAGGGTCCGATCCACGTTCGCGGCGTACCGCGTGCGGAGGCGATCGAGCGCGGGCACGAGCTGCTCAAGCGCGTCGGGCTGGAGGACCGGGGAAACCACTACCCGGGGCAGCTGTCGGGCGGCCAGCAGCAGCGTGTGGCGATCGCCCGCACCCTCGCCATGGATCCCGAGCTGATCCTCTTCGACGAGGTCACCTCGGCGCTCGACCCTGAGCTGACCAGCGAGGTGCTCGCCGTCATGGTGGACCTCGCCCAGGACGGCCAGACCATGCTCGTGGTGACCCACGAGATCGGGTTCGCACGCAAGGTCGCCAGCCGCGTCGTCTACATGGACGCCGGACGGGTCGTGGAGGAAGGGCCTCCCGAGCAGGTGCTCGACTCACCCGAACAGGAACGCACCCAGCGGTTCCTCTCGACGGTGCTTCGGTTCGGAACGGACTGATATGCGCATCACATCGGTCGACACGACCCTGCTGCGGCTGCCCGAGGTGCTGCCCACCGGCGACGGGCTGCAGGACCTGCTCGTCATCGAGGTCACCACCGACGAGGGTGTGACGGGCCTGGGCGAGGCGCACACCATGCCGCTGGCGCTCCAGGCGATCATCCGGGCGCCCCTGTCGCAGTGGGCCGTCCAGGGCCTGGGTGAGCTCCTGGTGGGGCAGGACCCGTCGGACATCGCCGGGCTCTGGCAACTCATGTGGGACCGGTGCGGTTCGGTCCTCGGCGGGCGAGGGCTCGTGATGCACGCCATGAGCGGCATCGACATCGCGTTGTGGGATATCGCCGCCCAGGTCGCAGGTGTGCCGCTCCACGAGGTGCTGCGCCGGCGGGCCAGGCCGGACGACACCGCGAGCCACCCGCGGGTCGACGTGTACGCCAGCGACCTCATGCCCAGCTCCGCGGCGGCACTGCTCAGCAGGGCGAAGGAGCTCACGGCGGCCGGGCACCGGTCCTTGAAGTTCGGCTGGGGCAAGCTTGGGCTGACCCCGCAGGAGGACGTCGACGTCCTCACCGAGCTGCGGGAGCAGCTGGGACCCGACGTCCGCCTGATGGTGGACGTCGGCGTCCCGATGGAGTTCGACGACGCGCTCTGGCTGGCCGGCGAGCTGGCGAAGATCGACGTCACCTTCCTCGAGGAGCCGTTGGACGCCGCGGACCTCGACGGGTACGCGCACTTGTCGGCCGCGGCGTCTCTGCCGATCGCGGCGGGTGAGCGGGAGAGCTCACGTGCAGGGTTCGTGGACCTGATCGAGCGCGCCGGGCTCGCGATCGTGCAGCCGGACCTCGCCCGCTGCGGTGGGATCACCGTGGCGATGCAGATCGCCGAGATGGCGGCGGCACGTGACCGGTGGGTGGTGCCGCACTGCTGGTCCTCCGACATCCTCGTCGGCGCGACGGCGCACTTCCTGGCGGCCCTCTCGCAGCGACCTCTGCTGGAGTTCAACGTCATGGACCAGCCCCTGCGCACCCGCCTCACCCGTGACCCGTTCCGACCCGTCGACGGCACCTTGGCTCTGCCCGACCGTCCCGGACTGGGTGTCGAGCTCGATCCGTCCGCCGTGGAGGAGTTCAGATGGGATCCGTCGTGACGGGCGGGCTGCGCGTCGACGCGGCCGTACACGTGTGGTCCGACGAACGGGTCGCCTTCCCGTTCGCCCCGCTGGACCAGCACGAGCTACCGGAGATGCCGGGCTCCACTGAGCTCCTGCTGACGACGCTGGAGGCGGCCGGCTGGAGTGGGGCCGTGTGCGTCCAGCCGCGGGTCTACGGCTACGACCACGGCTACCTGCACGAGTCAGTGGCCGCGCACCCGGGCCGGCTCGCCGGCGTCGTGCTGGTGAATCCGACCAGGGCGTCCGGCCCGCAGGAGCTGCGATGGCACGTCCGGGACCACGCGATGGCGGGGGTCCGGCTCCTGCCCGCGGCCGCCGACGACCCCGCATGGCTCGTTGGGACCTCAGGGGACCCCTTGTGGGAGTGCGCCGCCGAGCTCGGCATCCCGGTGTCGGTGCTGGCGCGACCCGACCAGGTCGGGCACGTGTGGGACCGGGCCCGAAGGACACCGGAGGTTACCGTGGTGCTCGACCATCTCGGCCTGGTCACCGACCCGGGTGACAGCACCCTGGGCGTCCTGCTTGCAGGCGCCGACCTACCGAACACCGTCGTCAAGGTGTCGGCACTGACGGTCCTCGCCGCGGAGTCGGCGGCGGAGCCCGTCGCGGAGGTCGCCCGTGCCGTGTTCGCGGCGTACGGACCGGAACGGGTCGCCTACGGCACCGACTGGCCCTACGCCACCGATCGCGGTCCCTGGGACGCCGGGCTGGGGATCCTGCGTCGCGCGCTCGGCGACGACGCGGACGACCCCCGGCTCCTGGGCGGCACGGCGGCACGGGTGTGGGGCCTGACCGGGGCGGAGTCGTGAAGGCCCGTCCCAGACCGGGGCTGGACGTACCGGACGCCTCGCTGGACGACATCGCTCGCGCCGTGCGCGGCGCCCGCTCCGCCCTGGCCCAGGTCGACGACCCGGACCCGAGGGTCCGCGCTGCCCGTGTCGAGGCCATCGCCGACGCCATCGAGCAGGACGGCGACGACATCGTCGCCAGCACGGACGCGGAGACCGCCCTGGGGCTGCCGAGGCTGAGGGGGGAGCTGGCACGAACCGTCATGCAGCTGCGCTTCTACGCGGCGGCGGCTCGTCATGGGGACGACGTCGACCTCGCGATCGTGGACGCGGACGGGACGGTACCCGACCTGGTCCGCACCACCGTGGCGCTCGGACCGGTCGCCGTCTTTGGTGCGGGCAACTTCCCGCTCGCGTTCGGAGCGCTGGGGACCGACACGGCCGCGGCCCTCGCGGCCGGGTGCCCGGTCGTCATCAAGGGGCACCCGTCGCACCCGCGGACCAGCACGCTGCTCGTCGCGGCCGCCCACCGGGCCCTTCGTGTCCACGGTCTGCCCACCACGGCGCTGACGCTCGTTCACGGAGGGAACGACGTCGGCCGCGCTCTGGTGCTCGACGAGGGGACGGCCGCGGTCGCCTTCACCGGGTCCCTCGCGGGGGGGACGGCCTTGATGGGTGCGGCGGCCAGTCGGAAGGAACCCATCCCCATCTTCGCCGAGATGGGCAGTGTCAACCCGGTCGTGGTGACCGAGAACGCGATGTCGACGCGTGGCGACGAAGTCGCGGCGGCGCTCGCGGCGTCGGTCTCGGGCAGCGCGGGCCAGCTGTGCACGAAGCCCGGAGTGCTCTTCGTTCCCGCGGGGCAGGCCGGCGACGCCCTCGTCGCGACGCTGGCGACGGCGCTAGGCCGCAGCGGTCCCTTCACGCTGTTGGACGACCGGATCGCGGTACGCTGGCGCACGAGGATCGAGGAGCTGACGGGTCATGCCTCGCTGCGTCAGGTCGTGACACCGACGTTCGGTGAGCGGGTGACACCGGCGCTGCTGGAGGCCACCATCCCGACGGGGGAGGAGCAGGCGCTCGGGGAGTACGTGGCCGAGGAGGCGTTCGGTCCCAGCGCCGTCGTCTTGCGTTACACGAACCTCGACGCGGTCCGGGCCGTACTGCGCTCGATGGGTGGTCAGCTCACCCTGACCGTCCAGGGTGAACCTTCCGACCTGCCCGACCTCGAGTCGTTGTTCGACGACGCCGTGCGGTTGGCCGGACGCCTGGTGTGGAACGGGGTGCCCACCGGGGTGGCGGTCGTGGACGCCATGCACCACGGTGGGCCGTGGCCGGCCTCCAGCACGGCGCTCGGGTCGGTCGGTACCGAGGCGCTGCGCCGGTTCCGCCGGCCGGTATCCTGGCAAGGGTTCCCGCCGGGCTCACTTCGCCGGTACGTCCCGTCATTGACCAACCATGAGGTCGCCCGACGCAGGAACGGTCGGTGGGAGTACCTTGCTGGCCCGAAGGAAGGGTAAGAGGGTGGCGAAGTCTTCCCAGTCCATGCCACGAGCAACCGGGATCTCCGCGAGTCAAGTCGCCCCCACCCCGTCCCCCGACGACGCCTTCGCCGGGGCGGTGCTTCAGCGCGGGAACCTCAAGGAGCAGATCGCCCGGGTGCTGCGGACCGAGATCCTCACCGGGCGGATGCGCCCCGGCACCACCTACAAGATGGGTGAGCTCGCTGCCCGGTTCGGGGCCTCCCGGACACCGATGCGCGAGGCGATCCTGGAGCTGGAGGCCAAGGGCCTCGTGGAGATCACCCGGGGTGTCGGGTTCCGGGTGAGCGCACCGTCTACGGAAGAGCGCCGGGACGTGCTGCAGGTGCGCGAGATGCTCGAGGTGCCGGCGACCGGCAGCATCGCGGGGCAGCTGGACGACGAGCAGTTGCACCGGGCCCGGACGCTGATGGAGGAGTGCCGCGTCGCGGCGGAGGCCAACGACCTCGTGGAGTACCTGGATCGCGACAAGGCGTTCCACATGTACCTCATCGCCCAGACTGGGAACCGCCGTCTGGTGGACATCGTCAGCGACCTGCGCGACGCGCAACGCGTCCCGGGGCTGACGCAGCTGGCGGGCGATCGCAACCTGCTCCCGCGGCACACGGAGCACGTCGCGATCATGGACACGATCGAGGCGGGGGACCGGGAGAAGGTCGAGGAGCTCGTCCGTCAGCACCTGTCCTTCAGCCGGCTCGCGTGGGCGAACTCCGAAGACGAGGACGAGGACGAGGGCGGGACGTCGTCGGTGGGCGCCTCAAGCTGATGTCGCCAGCGTGGCGCGACGCTGCGCGGCCCGCCGGCGACGTCCCTCAGTGATCCGCCCGTCCGGCCGGGTCGACCCCCGGCGGTAGCTGGACGATCTGCAGACTGATCCCATCCGGGTCGCGGCAGTACAACGCCCGCGTACCGTCGTAGACGCCGTAGTCGCTGGACACCATGCCCTGCGAGGTGATGGTCCCACCGGCCTCGACGACCAGGTCGTGCGCGGCCTTCAGGTCGTCACAGGCCAGGCACAGGTGCGCGTTGCCGACGTTGTAGTTCTGCAGCTCCACGATCCCCGGTGTGGGATTCAGGTACTGGATCAGCTCCAGGAACATGTCGGGCTGGCCGGGCAAGGCGAAGAACGCCGCGTGCTGGATCGCGCCGGGGTAGCCGACCAGCCGCCCGATGTACTCCACGTCGTACACCTCGTCGAAGTACGGCGCGATGCCCAGGAGCCGGCTGTAGAACCGTACGGACTGCGCCAGGTCGCTCACAGCGAACCCGACATGATTGACAGCGTGGAACTGCACGTCATACCTCCAGGAGTTGGGCGGGGGCGCTGGGCGCCAGTGGTTGTGAACCGTCCTCCGTGACCACGAGGTTCTGCTCGTGCAGGAAGTAGCCGTCCCACGCGGCGATGCCGGTCTCGACCGCGAGCGTCATGTTCGGGACGATCTTCGTCTCGTCCCCGTCGACGAGCGAGGGTGGCTCGGTCAGCTCCAGGCCGATCCCATGACCAATCCTGGCGGCGCCCCCCATCTCGCGGCCCAGGCCCTTGAAGATCCGCGCCGCCTGACGGGCCAGGTCGCCGGTCGTGATGCCCGGTCGCACGCTCTGGGCGAGCTCATTCACCACCTGCCAGGCGATCGCGTACCGCTCCCGGTCCTCAGGTCGGGCCGGGCCGATGCTGACCATGCGTGTGATGTCCGACCAGTAGCCGCGCACGACAGGCCCACCGTCCATCCACAGCAGGTCACCCTCCTCGAGCCTCCGGTCGGTCGGGTTGCTGCTGATCCGCCGGTAGTTGTCCGGCCCGGAGTGCACGGCGAGGTAGCCGGGACGGTCGGCACCGGCCCCCGCGAGGGTCGTGGCCCAGACGTCCCGGACCTCGCGCTCGGTCCGGCCCACCGCGGCGGTGGCCATCGCGGTGTCCATCGCCGCCGCGTTGAGCGCGCCGGCCCGGCGCAGGCGGGCGATCTCGGCGGGCCCCTTGACCTGACGTGCGCGCCAGATGGCGGGACCGCCGTCGGTGAACTCGGCACCGTCCAGGAGCTCGCACAGCCTCCTGAACCCCAGCACGGTCATCCCGAGGCGCTGCTCGGCGCCGATCTCGCAGCCGATCCGACCACGAGCGACGCCCAGCTGGTGGGCCACGTCCCGCACCACCTCGACGGCGTCCGGTTCGAACCGTTCGAAGGGGGCGATCTGCTGGATGCTGCTCGACGACCGTGCGTTCGCGGACTGGCTGCGTGAGCAGACCAGCACGGGCTCGACGTCCTCCGCTGCGGGCAGCAGGACGAACAGCGGCCTGCTCGGGGTGACGAAGGACGGAACCGACAGCCCGGTCGTGTAGACGACGTTCGGCTCGGCGGTCAGCAGCAGCGCATCGAGGCCGTGCTCGCGCATGCCCGCCCGCAGGTGGGCGTGACGTTGCAGGATCTCGGCGTCGTCCACCGTCCGCAGCCGCAGGTCGCGTTCGAGCTCACACATCCGCTCCTCGTCGAGTGCCTGGTGCGTGCTCATTGCCCTCCTACGTCGTCGCCGGTGGTGCTCACTGCCCCGGTCGGCTCCAGGTCCGCCCCGTAGGCGAACAGCGCGGGAAGTCCGCCGGTGTGCAGGAACACGACGGGGCGCTGCGGGTCCACGCTCCGGCCGACCTCGGCGAGCAGCCCCGCGAACCCCTTGCTCGTGTACACCGGGTCGAGCACGAGGCCTTCGACCCGGGCGGCCATCCGTAGGGCATCCATGCCCGCAGCGCTCGGCACGCCGTAGGCGGGCCCGCCGTGGTCCACTGTGGTGAAGTGCTGGGGGAGGGGGGTCCACTCGTGGCCTAGCAGCTCAGCGGTGCGTCGTGCCAGGTCGGCCAGACGGTCGGGCAGGCCGGCGTCCACGGGGCGCCACCCGATCCCCACGACGGTCCAGGGCTCGCCGGTCAGCACGCCAGCGAGCTCCAGACCAATCCTGGTGGCACCCATGGAGGTCGTGACGATGGTCGCTTCCCGCAGCCCGAGGTCGTCGAGCTGTGCCATGAGCTCCAACGCGCACCGCACGTAGCCGACCGCGCCGAGCGGGTGGAACGACGAGTGCAGCACCCACGGTCGCCGTCCCTGGCGCTCGAGGTCCCTTGCGACGGCGTCCATCGCGGGGGCCAGGCCCTCCCGGTTGTCCAGTCCCGGATCGTCGTCGACCCAGTGGATCTGCGCTCCGTACAAACTGGTGACCAGCAGGTTGCCGGCGAGCTCGTTGGCGCGCAGGCCTCGGCGCAGCACCAGGTGGACGTCGAGCCCGGCCCGGCGGGCGGCCGCGGCGCACTGCCGTGCATGGTTCGACTGCGCGACGCCACCGCCGGCGACGAGGACGTCGGCGGCGGTGGCGCGAGCCTGCCCGAGGAAGAACTCGAGCTCACGCACCTTGTTGCCGCCCATCCCGGTGGCGGTGAGGTCGTCCCGCTTGACGAGCAGCCGCCGCACCCCGCTCGCCGCGGCCAGTCGCGGGTAGTCCTCCAGCGGTGTGGCCCAGCGACCGCCAAGGTCGACGACGGGCAGCGCGTCGACCACTGCCGCGAGCTCGCTCCGAGAGACCGTCATGCGCCGAGGTCCAGCGCGATCGCCTCGACCTCGATGAGGAACTCGGGCCGCGCGAGCGGGCCGACTTGCACCGTGGAGCGTGCGGGCCGCACCGGAGCGAAGCGGTCGGCGTACACCCGGTTCATGCCGGCGGCCAGGCTGGAGTCGGTGAGGAACACGACCGTCTTGACGACGTGGTCGAGCGACAGCCCGGCCTCGGTCAGCAGCGCCTCGATGTTGTCGATGACCTGCGCCGTCTGTGCCTCGATGTCCGTGCCCACCGTCGCGCCGGTCGACCGGTCGATCGGCACCTGGCCCGAGACGAAGACCCACTGACCGACGCGGACAGCTGGTGTGTACGGGGCGCCGGAGTGCCAGGCGCCGGGGACCGAGATGTCTTGCTTGCCCGTCAGCTCGCTCACGAGTTGCCTTCCTTCGTCGTTGGCGTGCGTGTGCTCAGTTCGGCCCCGTCCTGCCAGATGCCGACGGCCCGGGTCAGGGCGGAGGAGTCCCTCCGCAGGTCTCCGTCGACCAGCAGGAGGTCGGCTCGAAGGCCGGGTGTGACCCGACCGACGTGGTCGTCGAGCCGCAGCGCGGCCGCGGGGACGGCGGTCGCACGGTGGACGACCTCGGAGACGTCGATTCCCAGCTCGTCGACCGCTCGGACGAGCAGCGCGGGGAACTGCGCGGTCTTGCGTCCGAAGAGATCGCTGCTGAACAGCAGCCTCCCGCCCGCGCGGCGCATCGGCTCGTGCAGCTCCCACCGGTTCGCGGGCCCGAAGGACACCGGCATCGCCCAGCCGTCGCCGCCCTCGTAGCTCGCGAGGGTGGCCTCGACGTTGAGGTCCACGAAGGTGCCCTGCGAGACCATCCGTTCGGCGGTCTGCTCGTCGTAGTCGATCGTGCCGTCCTGCTCGCCGAGCCAGTTGCAGTGGGCGATGGTGTCGACCCGGGCCGTGACGGCTCGCTGGATCGCGCTTGTGGCGTTGCAGTGCGCGACGACGGTCAGGCCGAGGCGGTGGGCGTCCGCCACCGCTGCCGCCAGCTCGTCGTGGCTGTACTGCGGCGCCCGGCGGTTGGTGTGGGGATCCATGTCCCCGCCTGACGCCATCAGCTTAATGGAGTCGACCCCGGCACCGCACAGCTCGCGGATCCGGTGGACCAGCTCGTCCCGGGTGTCTGCGATGACGCCGATAAAGTCCCCGTGGCCGGCCGTGGTCGTGACGCACGGGCCGGAGACCTGGAGACGCGGCCCGTGCACCACCGCGGCCGCGATCGCATCGCGAACCCGTACGGTGACGAGGCCCGGTCCGCCGCAGTCGCGCTGCGTGGTCACACCGGCCGCCAGGGCGGCTTGGGCGGCGCCGAGCGCCCAGGCGGTCTGCCCCTCGGGTGTGTCCCGCACCCGTTCCCAGGCCGGTTGGTCCGGGAGCCCCCAGGCGAGGTGGACGTGGGCGTCGATGAGGCCGGGGACCAGGCTCGCACCAGGGGCAGGGACCACGGCGGTTCCCCCCGGGGCCTGGTCGCGGATCGCCGCTAGGGGGCCCACGGCGGCGATCCGCCCTTCGGCGACCCAGACGGCGTGCCCCTCGGCCCAGTCGCCGGTGGCACCGTCGAGTAGGACCTCGGGGGCGATGATGCTGTTCATAGTGGGGGCCTCACGATAGGGGTGCGATGGCGTGCGGAGTCCGCGCGTATGGCGTCGAGGGTGCGCACGACGTCGGCAGCCTGGGCGAACGTCGTGGCCTCCAGGGTGATGTCACCTCGGCCCATCCATGCGGCGATGTCGCTCAGCTGCCGGGCGAAGGGCTGGGTGTACGCGTCGTCGGGGTCCCCGATGAGCGAGGGCGCCCCCTCGCGCAGATCGTGGGTGGTCGCCGTGCCGTCACGGCGGACGTGGGTCACCTGGTCGCGCTCATCGCACAGGATGCTGCCCTCGTCACCGTGGACCTCCAGCACGCGGCGCGGGGGCCGCGCCGTTCCTGACACGAGGACGTCGGCCACCAGTCCTGAGGGCCAGCACAACTGTGCCGACACGAGATCGTCGCAGTCAGCTGGGTGGGCGTCACCATCACCATCGAGACGGGTGCGCGTCACAGTGCGCAGGGTGCCGGTCGCCGTGGCGCACGGCCCGAACCACCACTGCAGGAGGTCGACTGTGTGAGAGGCGAACTCATTGAGGACTCCACCGCCTTCATCACGCACGGACCACCACGACCACGGCGTGGTCGCGAGGCTGGGGATCGCCATGACAGACAGGACGTGGCGGGGGACGCCGACCGTCCCGCGCTCGATCTGGTCCCGGATCCAGCGCCGCGCTCCGTTGTACCGCAGCTGGTGATCCACGAGTGCGAGTCGCTTCGGGTTAGCTCCGGTGGCCCCAGCGGCCCGTGCCGCGTCCAGCATCTCGTCGACTTCGACGGAGCTTCGCGCCATCGGCTTCTCACACAGAACGTGGAGTCCGCGGTTTAGCGCGCTGCGCGAGAGGGGAGCGTGGAGGCGCGGCGGCGTCATCACTGCGACCAGTTCTCCTGGCTCGCATAGAGCGAGGAGGTCATCCGAGTCGTCGAACGCCGTCGCACCCGGGACTTGCTCGCGGAACCACTCACGGGCACGTGGGTCGGGATCGCTCGCGCCGACAATGCGCCAACGGGGGTCGGACCTGGCCGCGAGGACCGCGACCCGCCCCATCGCTCCGAGTCCCGCGACGGCGAGACCGAATGACTCCATGCGTTACATGTAGCATGCACAACGGGCGAGAGCAAGAGCGAAAATCCTGGGCCTCTGCTCGGTCACGTTCGACCCTGTCCCGCGAGCATGGCTAGAGAACTCACGCTGAAGTCCACTCTGCCTCTTGCCAGGCACACGATCGGAACCCCGTCCCCGGGTCGAGTCGATCGCGGCGGAACTGCTTCGACCCGTCCTCCGTCGACGTCCGCCCCGCAGTCTGCGTCATGCCCGTGTACGGTTCGCCCGGCGTGACAGACACCGATCGTCCTGGTCCCCGAGAGTGCCGAACGCTTCCCGCTCGCCTCCGCTGACCCGGTCGTTGATCTCGGTGTCCCTCAGTGCAGCCAGCAGTTCGAGCAGGGCAGACTGGTCCATAGCCATCGTGCGACGTGTCCTCACGGCGAGTTCCCTAGTCCGATCTCACTGACCATCGCACGATGGCCCTCTTCGTCATGGACACCACGACGAACAAGATCAAGAACTGCACCACCTCGCGGGACGTCACCAACTCGGCCCCGGCGTCACGGCCGCCCTACGCATCAAAGCTCACCCTGCGTCTCATCGGATCCTTGACAAGTGCTTGTACAACCGGTTCTACTGGAGTAGATCTACACGAGTAGAGTCAGCGATCTTGGAGTGGACGATGGTGAACCGGGACGACGTTGCCCGCCGCGCTGGCGTCAGCACGGCCGTCGTCAGCTACGTCATAAACGGTGGACCTCGCCCTGTGGCGGAGGGCACCCGCCGGCGGGTGGAGGACGCCATTCGCGAGCTCGGCTATCGTCCGAATGGTCTTGCCCGGGCCCTGCGCACCCAGCGAAGTGCGGTTCTCGGCCTTGTCGTCCCGGACAGCAGCAACCCGTACTTCGCCGAGATCGCCCGCGTGGTCGAAAGCGTCGCCTACCACCGCGGCATGACCCTGTTGCTCGGGAACTCGGCCCAGCAGGACGAGCGTGAGAGCGCCTACGTGGGCACCTTTCTCGATGGGCGCGTGGAGGGCCTGCTGCTGATCAGTTCGGGCCACTCCCCGAAGGTGATGTCGATGATCCGAGAGGCGTCGACGCCAGTCGTATTCGTCGACCGCGCCCCGGCTGACACTACCTACGACGCTGTCGAGGTGGACAACTATGGCGGTGGCAGGACCGCCATGCAGCACCTGCTCGACCACGGCCACACACAACTGGCTGCGATCGTCGGTGACTCCCCCCAGGCGGATGACCGTCTGCGAGGCGCGCAGCGCGAGATCGAGGAGCATGGGTCGGCAAGGCTGGAGATCGCCCGGCATATCGCCTTTGACCGGATGGCAGGTTACGAAGCCGGTACGGTGCTGCTCAGCACCGAACACCGACCCACGGCGATCTTCGCTACAGCGGACCAGCAGGCGATCGGCCTACTTCGCGCGGCGGCGGACCTGGGGCTCAGTGTTCCCGATGACGTGGCCGTTGTCTCGTTCGACGGCACCCCTGAAGCCGCCTTCACCAGGCCGGGCTTGACGACGATAGGGCAACCTTTCGAGGCGATTGCCCGGGCCGCGGTGGAGCGGCTCTTGGTCCTCATCGCCACAAAGGACTCCCGGGTGGAGCGAGTGGCCCTCCCCGTCGAGATCACCCGCCGCGGAAGTTGCGGCTGCCCCGATGCGCTCATTACGAACTCACCACCTCACGATGCTGTGGCTGCGCTCGATGACCTGGGCCCTTTCGACGGATCACGGGTGCACCTCCCGCCGGGCACGACGCCAGACGAGGGGAGGGACACGCCCTCGGCGTGACGCCAACCACAGGACCAGATCCCTACGGACAAAGGAGATGAAGTGGATCCCACGGCCGAACACGTGATCGCCAGTTTCGAGATCACCAACCCCACAGGTGGCGCGCGTCCTTGCGAGCCGATCTTCATCAGTGTGCCTGACGATGCGGGGCCGGGAGAGTTCTCGGCGCGCTTGGCTGGAGGCGAGCGGAGGCGGGTGCAGATTCTGGCGAACGCCCACGCCGGTGAACCCGGCGAACTCAGGGCGGTAACCGTCGTCGACCTGCCAGCGACAGTCACACCCATGCGACTGGACATCCTCGCGGGAGGTCTCCCCACTGACGCCGGTGGCGGGCCTGAGATCAGGGAGATCGATTCCATCGAGGCGGACGCTTTCGTACGACTCGATACGGGCGAATTCGAGATCGAACTGTGCCGTGGCACAGGCCAGGGCACGACGGCCAGCAAGTGGGGGGTGCGCCACTTCGTCTCCAAACGCCAGTCGCTCGATCTCATCCCCAGTGGTGACAATTCGATCGGCGGATTCTACGCGCCTTTCTTCACGCCCGAGAACGGTCTGATCAACCCTCCCGAGCACTTGGTTGCCGATGTTGAAGTCATCGAGCGCGGTCCCGTACTCCACCACTACCGGATGTCCGGCCGAATCCCGAACGGTCTGCTTCCTGAACTGCACGACAAGCTCTTCGTCATCGACTGGCAGTTCACGGCGGGGACTCCGTGGTTCGAGCGTCACTACGACGTCACCGACTTCGCCACGGAGGTCGACGGGCGTGCGACGGTGAACAAGTTCACGGTCGGCGATGAATTCGAGTCTGGTCCGGGCGATGTTCTATTCTCCCGGTTTGCTTCCTGGGCCGGTACCACCTATCGCGAGGGCGATCCGTACGCGGGGATCCTGGCTGACAAGGTGCACGAGATCACCAACGGCATCACCGAGGACTCGCCCGCTGCGCTGCAGGAGTACCGACGGGCGATCGGCGGCGACATCACGTCGGCGAACTGGGACTGGTACTGGCGACTGTTCAGCGCATGGGAGTCGTTCCTTACCCACGAGGAGATCGAGCGTCACCTGCGCGAAGTACGCGCGCTCGCGCACCGGGCGGCCGACGCGCCGACGCGGCTGTGGCAGGCGACCGACCACCCACTCGGGGTCGAAGTGCCCACCACCGAGGAGGCCACCGTCTTCGTCGGCCCGTCGAACAAGACCGCCGCGATCAACGCTGACACGGGCTACGCGATGGTCTGGTGGACCTCCAAGGCGGTCGGTCGGTTCCAGATCGTCCAACGCCGCGAGTCCGGCTGGTCCAACTGGGGCACCAATGGCGAGAACGAGTGCCCCGAACTACCCACGGACGTAACTATCCGCACGGCATACGGAGCCTTTGCGGAGCAGTGGCGCGACGTGGCGTTCGCGCTGGAGCAGGAGGTGGTGGTTGCACCTCACGCCTGAAAGCACGACCCGCCCGAAGCCTGCCGCAGATCGCTGGACGGCAAATGTTCGGTTCCCAACCATAGTTCGAAAGCACGAAGGAGTGTCACGAGATGCGAAAGTTTGTCACCCTCGCCGCATTGGCAGGAGTTGCCGCATTGGGTTTGACGGCCTGTAGCGGCCAGGCGCCGGACGACACCACCGGCAGTTCGGCTTCACCCGCGTCCGCCAAGGAGGACATGCGCTTCGTAAACGTCGTCAAGCTTGCTGGCGTGGCGTGGTTCGACCGGATGGAAGTCGGCATCCAGGAGTACGCTGACGAGACGGGCATCGACGCTTCGCAGACCGGCGGGGACGACTCCAGCCCGGAGAAGCAGGTCAGCATCGTCCAGGATCTGCTGGCACAGAACCCCACGGCGATCGGCGTCGTGCCGAACTCGCCGGAGTCGCTCGAGGCCGTTCTCGAGCGGGCTCGTGAGCTGGGCATCATCGTCGTCTCGCACGAGGCGAGCAACCAGCAGAACATCGACGCCGACATCGAGGCGTTCGACAACGAGTCGTACGGCGTGGCGAAGATGGATGCGCTTGCGCAGTGCATGGGCGGCGACGGCAAGTACGTGGCCTTCGTGGGCAACCTCACTGCAACAACCCACATGGAGTGGGTCGATGCCGCACTGCGGCATGCCGAGGCAGAGTACCCGGAGATCGAGCGCGTCGAGGACCCGCTGGAGACTCGTGATGATGAGGCGACGGCGTATGAGCGCACGAAGGAGATCCTGGCCAAGTACCCGGACATCAAGGGATTCCAGGGATCCTCGGGTGGCGATGCCCCAGGCATTGCCCGGGCGATCCAGGAAGCGGGCCTTGAGGACGAGACCTGCGTGGTGGGCACGAACACGCCGATGACCGGTAAGAAGTACCTTGAGGACGGCTCGATTGACCAGGTGTTCTTCTGGGATCCGGCCCTCACGGGCAAGGCGATGATGGTGATCATGGAACGCCTCGCCAGCGGTGAGGTAATCGAGGAGGGCACGGACCTCGGGATTCCCGGTTACGAGTCCCTCACGGTGTCTCCGGACAACCCCAAGGTGTTCTACGGCGACGCGGCTCTGAGCGTGGACGCATCTAACGTCGACGACTACGACTTCTGAGCCAACCGGTGGTGGTTGCCCGTGCGGGCGCGATCTCCCGCACGGGCGACCCTCAGTCGAGGAGCAACGGGTGAAGACAAAGACGAGTCCGATCGTGCTAGCGGCACGCGACGTGTCGAAGAGGTTCGGTGGCGTCCAGGCACTCGATGGCGTCTCTGTCGAAGTGCGTGCCGGTAAGGTGCATTGCATAGCCGGCGAGAATGGTTGCGGGAAGTCGACGCTGATCAAGGTCATCAGTGGAGTGGAACAGCCAGATACGGGCTCGGTGGAGATCGACGGCACAGCACTGGGGCGCATAACCCCCAGGGACGCCATCCGGGCGGGTGTGCAGGTTATCTATCAGGACTTCTCGCTCTTCCCGAACCTCACGGTAGCGGAGAACATCGCCATCACCGGGTTCGTCGCCGAAGGTCGCTCCTTGGTCGACCCGCGGGAACTGCGCAGACGCGCCCAGGCGGTAGTGGACGAACTTGATGTCAGGCTGGATCTTGAGGCCCGGGTCGAGCAGCTCACCGTTGCCGATCGCCAACTGACCGCCATCTGTCGCGCCTTGGCCGAGGACGCCCGTGTGATCTTCATGGACGAGCCGACGACCGCGCTTACCCATCGTGAGGTGTCCTCACTGTTTCGGGTTGTGCGTAAATTGCAAACCCGCGGAGTCGCGATGGTTTTCGTGAGTCACAAGTTGGAAGAGGTCCTTGAGATCTCGGACCACATCACCGTAATTCGCAACGGTAGGGTTTCGGCCTCAGGGCCCGTCGCCGACTTCGACCGGGCGTCTTTGGGCAAGGCGATGACTGGCCGAGAGGTGTACGAGGAGCGGCAAGTCACACCGCTGGACCACGCCGATTCCCCGGTCCTGCAAGTCCGGGACCTCGCGCTGACCGGCATGTTTCACGACGTGACGTTCGATGTGATGCCCGGGGAGATACTTGGCATCACCGGCCTACTCGGGTCCGGACGGACGGAGATTGCGGAGTCGCTCTTCGGGATGTTGCCGGCTACTCATGGTGAGGTCCTACTGGGTGGAGTGGTCACCCGGATCAACTCGGTACAGGATGCCGTCGCCGCTGGAATCGGATACGTCCCGGCGGACCGGCTGACCCAAGGGCTGTTCCTCGACCAGTCGATCGCCGACAACATGATTGCCGGGAGTCTCGACCTGCATCGCGGCCCTGCTGGAACGCTCGACCGTCGTGCTGTAGCCCGGACGGTTCATGCCCTGGCGCAGGTACTGCGGATCAAGGCAGCGTCCACCGAGGCGCCGATTAGGAGCCTGTCTGGCGGGAATCAGCAGCGCGTCGCGTTGGCCAAGTGGCTCGCACGCAAGCCGCGGTTGCTCATACTCAACAGCCCGACGGTCGGGGTTGACGTCGGCTCGAAGGAGGACATCCTCACGATTCTCAGGACGGAGGCAGAAGCCGGAATGGGTGTGATCGTGATCTCGGACGACGTGTCCGAGCTCGTGGCGGTGTGTCATCGGGTGCTGGTGGTGCGCGAAGGTGAGATCAGTTCGGCTCTTGCCGGGGACGACGTCAGCGAATCCGGGGTAGTCGAGGCGCTGGCCGCATGAGCACTTCCTCAACTTCGCCCTCCACTCAGACCCCGCACATCGCTTCGGGGGCCCGGCGACGGGCTGCCGGTCGACTCTCCTTCGCACGCCTGCGCGGACAGAACCATGAGGGCGTACTACTGCTGACGATCATCGTACTCGTCGCGGTGATCGGGATCCTCAATCCGGACTTCTTCGCGATCTCGACACTCTTCGACGTGCTGCGGGCCTCCATGGTCCATCTAGTGTTCGCACTCGGTGTCCTCATCGTGATTGTCTCCGGCGGGATCGACGTGTCCTTCCCTGTGATAGGGATATTCGCCGCCTACACGACAGTGGTGATCGTCCAGAACGGTGGCTTTGATCCAGGCGTCGTCGGTGTCGCCATTGTCGCGCTGGTAATCGGCGTACTCCTGGGTCTCGTCAATGGCGGGCTCATCGGCCAGTACGGGTTGCCAACTCTCATCGTGACGCTGGGCACCCAAGGCATCTTCCGTGGCGTGCTCATCACCTACGTCGGGTCCAAGTACATCGCCGAGCTGCCGCAGAGCATGGCCAATCTCTCCACCACAGATCTGGTGGCACTGAATCACGACGGTGCGACGACACGGCTGCACGTGTTCATCGTGCCTGTGGTCCTGCTCTGCTTACTGGTGGCCTGGATGTTGCGCCGCACCATGTTCGGCCGCGCCGTCTACGCCATCGGGGGCGACGCCGAGTCAGCCAGGCGTGCGGGTTTCCCCGTGCGCCGCACCCAGCTGCTCATCTACGTGACCGCGGGGGCCCTTGCCGCGATCGGCGGAATGATGCACGTCATCCTCGCGCGTAACGCCAATCCTTCCGACCTGGCTGGCATCGAACTGGAGATCATTGCTGCGGTCGTGCTCGGCGGTGCGTCGATCATGGGGGGTCGGGGTTCGGTGCTCGGCACGGTGCTCGGGGTGCTGCTCATCTCGCTGATCAGCAACAGCCTGATCCTGATGGGCGTACCGGGCGCCTGGCAGCGGACCGCCGTGGGCGCGTTGCTGATCATTGGTGTCTCCGTGCAGGCACTCAGTGCGCGGCGCGCGGCCCGGCAGAAGTCTCTGACGAATCTCGAGGTGGTCTCGTGAAGCGCTCGCACAGCACCGACGTCGAGGGCGACACGTCGCCCTCGACGGGCAGGGAGTTCGTCGGCCAGATGCGTCGGCTGGGCGACGTGATGCAGGGAGAGCGGAGCCTGCCACGTCTGGCCGCACTGGCGATCGTCGTGTTTGCCGGCTTCTCGCTCGCGAGCCCTGCGTACTACCTTTCGGTGATAAACCTCCAGGGCATTGCCTTCTCTGTGCCAGCCGTGGCGCTTCTTTCCCTCGGAGTCATGCTCACAATGCTCACGGGCGGCATCGACCTCTCCGTGGTGTCCATGGCGAACCTCTCCGCGCTGACTGTTGCCGTGCTCTTCAACACCGTGGACCCGGCGTCGCACTCGGTGGGGCTGACACTCGCGTTGGTGCTGCTCGGCATCCTGGTTGGCGCCGTTGCCGGCGCGTTCAACAGTTTGCTCATTGGTGTCGTGGGAGTGACGCCCATCCTCGCGACCTTGGGCACGATGCTGCTCTACAACGGTATCGCCGTCGCGTGGACGAAGGGCGCCACGCTGTTCGGAATGCCGGAGAGCTTCCTAGCGCTGGGCAATGACACCGTCGCTGGCATTCCCATTTCATTCCTGCTCCTGCTGATAGTGATCGCTGTACTCGGTGTGCTGATCAACCGCACGCCGATCGGCTTCAAGCTCCGGTTCTTGGGCGCCAACTCCACGGCCGCGCGGTACTCCGGGATCTCCATCGGACGCGCCCTGGTCGTTACCTACGTGACTTCTGGTGCCCTGTCCGGCCTCGCGGGGGTCTTGATGGCATCCCGGGCCGCGAGTGCCAGTGCGGACTACGGCGCCTCGTTCTTGTTGCTCGCCATCGTGATAGCCGTGCTGGGGGGCACCAACCCGGCAGGTGGGTACGCCACCGTTCTGGGCGTGGTCTTGGCCGCGACGACACTGCAGATGCTTTCCAGCGGGTTCAATATCCTGCGCCTCACGGCATTCCAATACGTCATTGCGCAGGGGGTCATCCTGATCGCCGTGCTCGTGTACGAGGTATCGCGAGCGCGCCGTCGCGCACGAGGTGACGGGGGTGCACCTCCCGCACCGGTCGGCGTCGGCGGTACCGACCAGTCAGCAGGCCAGTAAGCCGCGACTGCCCGGCATGCGCCGGACAGTCCACGACATTCGCATGTCCATCGAGGGAGAACTGAAAATGAGCACCACCACGCCGGCTCCCGACGCGAGCAGCGTCGTCGCGCGCCCGACCCGCAACGCCCTGGGCGTTCACGCCCAGGTGTGGACGGGCACCTGGTCCGCCGCCGAGGCGCGCCGCTCAATCGAGCGGACCAAGGCGGCGGGCTTCGACCTCATCGAGATCCCGCTGATGGACCCGTCGACCTTCGACGTCATTGCCACCCGGGCGGCGTTGGAGGATGTCGGGCTCGGTGTGTCTGCTTCGCTGGGGCTGTCCCCGAGCACCGACGTTTCGAGTGAGGACCCGGCGATACGAGCCGCGGGGCAGCGCCTCCTCCGCGACGCCGCTAGCATCGTGCGCGACCTCGGAGGCGGCTACCTCTGTGGTGTGATCTACGGGAGCATGAGCAAATACCCTGGCCCGGCCACCGACCGCTCATACGCCAACAGCGTCGAGGCGATTCAGCGACTGGCCGACCACGCGGCGGCCTCCGGGATCAAGATCGGCCTCGAGGTAGTGAACCGGTACGAGTCGAACTTGCTGAACACTGCACGTCAGGCCCTGGAGTACCTGGACAGGGTCGACCGTGGAAACGTGGTGGTCCACCTCGACACCTACCACATGAACATCGAGGAACCGGACATGGTCACCCCAGTACTGGAGTGTGGCGATCGTCTCGGGTACGTGCACGTCGGCGATAGCCATCGCGGGTATTTGGGTTCTGGCACGGTCGACTTCAATGGCTTCTTCCGGGCGCTCAACCGCATCGGGTACGACGGCGCCATCACGTTCGAATCATTCTCGTCGGTGGTTGTAGATCCGGTGTTGTCGAACACGCTGGCGATCTGGCGGAACCTGTGGAAGGACTCAGACGACCTCGCGCACCACGCCCGCACATATATCGAGAACCAGGTGCAGGCGACCAGTTCGATCTCCTGGCACTGACCGTGTGCGGTCCGCTGACAGTGGCCAGTGAGCAGTTTGCTCGTCAGTTCGGAGCGTTCGTCGTCGCGGTCGGCGGCTTCCCCTCGTTCGACGCGTCCAACGTCGCCGCAGATGCTGGCGTCACGACATCGTCTCCCTCCACGAACTCACCTGACCCGCGTGGGCTTGGACGCTCGGAAGGGCCGTGGTGTGTCCCGCGTTGGGTGGAGTTTGATTCCTGGACTCTGGTGCCATTTGACCCTTGGAGGAGGGCCTCGTGGGACGTCGTGGGTATCCGCCGGAGTTTCGGCGCAAGGTGCTGGACCTGGTCGCCAGCGGCCGGTCAGTGGCCGATGTCGTTCGCGACCTCGGCATCAGCACCGAGTCGATCTACACCTGGCGCCGGCAGGACCGCATCGACCGCGGGCTGGTGCCGGGGCTGACGTCGGCGGAGAAGGCCGAGCTGACCGCGGCCAAGCGCAGAATCGCCGAGCTGGAGGCGGAGCTGGCGGTGCATCGGCGGGCCAGTGAGCTGCTGGGGAAGGTGGTGCCCCAAAAGGCGGTTCGAGGCCATCGCGGTGATGGCCGAAGAAGGACTGCCGGTCCAGGTCGCCACCCGGGTGCTGGGGACCTCGGCCCGGGCCGCGGTCAGGTCCCGGACCAGGTCCGCCCAGGCGGGGTCGGTCAGGGCGAACGTGGCGTGCCGGGCGTGAGGCGAGCCGGGGTGGCGCCAGCGCACCGCGACCGTCCCGGCCGCCGGCAGACCCAGGGCGACCAGGTCCAGCGGGCCAGGCGGCAGGCCGCCGTCGGGCACCGCCCAGGGGGCGGCGCTGCCCCCGGTGGGGGTGAGCCTCAGGTAGGGGCGGCTCCAGGTGCTCATCGCCCCACCGCCTGCGCGGCGCGGGTCGCCCGCTCGGCCAGGTCGGCGGCGGCCAGGCACGGCTCCCCGTCGACCCACCGCACCGGCGGCAGCAGGTCCGGGGCGGCGGCGGCCAGGTGACGCAGCACCGTCTCGGGCAGGTCCAGGGCCGCGGCGGCGTCCGCGGCCCCGACCAGCCCCGCCGGGAGCACCGTGGCGACCGGGTCG
>CAYQFJ010000024.1:0-28215 GCA_964416715.1 uncultured Actinotalea sp.
ATCAACCCGCTGCTGAAGGTGATGCACCTGGTCGCCCTGCTGATCGCGCCGGCCGTGGTGCAGCTGAGCGTCGGCGACGACGCCAACCACGCGATCCGGCTGGGTATCGCGGTGTTCGCTGCCCTGGTGGCCCTCGTGGCGGTGCTCGTGTCCCGGATGCGCGGGGCGCGGATGGACCGCGAGGACCGCGAGGACCGGGTGGAGGTCACCACGCCCGTCGGCTGACCGCGGACGAGGGCCCCGGTGCTCCGGTGGGGTGACCCGCCGGGGCGCCGGGGCCGTGTTCTGCGTGGCAGGGCGCCATGATCGCCCGGCGCGCCACAATGGACCCGTGTCCACACCGTTGCGAGTCCTCACGTACAACGTCCACCGCCTGCGCGACGACGCCGAGGCGGTGCGCGACGTGCTCGCCGCCGCGCGCGCCGACGTCGTCGCCGTGCAGGAACCCCCACGCGGCCCCTGGGGACGACGACGCCTGCGCGCCCTGGCCGGGGCGGCCGGCTACCGCGCCGTCGTCCTCGGCGGGGTGGCCCGCACGGCGGCGCTCCTGGTCCGCGAGGACGTGCCGTTCGTCGGCGCCGGGGGAGTGCGGCTGCGCTGGTACCCCGGCCCCAGGAGCCTGACCCGCCGCGGGTTCGCCATGGCGGACGTCGCCGGGGTGCGGGTGATCAGCGTCCACCTCGGCCTGAGTGCACGGCAGCGCGCCCGTCACCTGATCACGCTGCTCCAGGTCATCACGTCCGCCCCGGCCGGCTGCGTGGTGGCCGGCGACCTGAACGAGGACCCGGGCGGCCCGTCCTGGCGTCGGCTCACCTTGCACCTGCACGACGTCGGGCGTGCGTCCGCCCCGACCTTCCCCGCCTCCGACCCGGCCCACCGGATCGACGCGATCCTGATCAGCCGTGCTGCGACGGCCCAGCGGGTCCGGGTGCCGGGCGTCGACCTCGACCCCGAGGACCGTCCCGGCCTGCGTCCCGAGGCCGTGCGCCGGGCCAGCGACCACCTGCCCGTCCTGGCGGACATCACCTTCCCGTGACCAGGGGTCGGGGGCCTGGCGCCGACGACCGGGACCTGGTCGATGCGCTGCGCCTCGACCTGACCGACGCCGGGTACACCGTGCGGGCGGTCGAAGAGCTCCTCGGGCCGGTGGCGGCTGCGGCGCTGCACCGGGAGCAGGTGGTGCCCGGGCTGCGTGCGGTGGAGCCCGGGTCCGCCGACGCCTACGCCGCGGCCGCGCGGCCGTCCGGAGCGCCGTCGACCGTGCGACCGCTCGCCACGCTGGTGCGGCTGCTCGTCCTGGGACGCGAGGTACGACGTCGGGAGCTGGAGGCCGCGCTGCCGCGCACCGGGACGGACGGCGCGGGCCGACTCGGGCTCGTCCACGTCGCCGGGGGCGGGGAGGACGACCCGGTGCGCCCACGGGTTGACCTGCGCCCGTACGCGACCGACGCCGGTGACTGGTGGGTCGCCTCCGACCTCGGGGAGCTGGCCACCGGTGAGGTGCTGCGCCCGGACCACGTGCTCGGCGTCGGAGGTGCGTCCACGACCCTCGCCCGGATCACCATGCGCAGCCCGCGCCGACGCACCCTCGACCTGGGGACCGGCTGCGGCATCCAGGCGCTGCACGCGGCACGGCACAGCGACGCGGTGGTCGCCACGGATGTCTCGACCCGCGCGCTGGCCTTCGCCCGGTTCAACGCCGCGCTCGCCGGGGTGGACCTCGACCTGCGGCACGGGTCCATGCTGGAGCCGGTCGACGACGAGCCGGAGGCGTTCGACCTGGTGGTGTCCAACCCGCCGTTCGTCATCACGCCCCGCGGTGCCGGTGTGCCGATGTACGAGTACCGCGACGCGGGGCGGGCGGGGGACGACGTGGTGCGTGACCTGGTGATCGGCGTCGGCCGGGTGCTCGCACCGGGCGGCGTGGCGCAGTTGCTCGGCAACTGGGAGCACCGGCGTGGCCAGGACTGGCGCGAGCGCGTCGGGGAGTGGGTGGACCTGTCCGGGCTGGACGGGTGGGTCGTGCAGCGCGACGTGCAGGACCCGGCCGAGTACGTCGAGACGTGGTTGCGCGACGCGGGGACCACGCCGGACCGGGACCCGGACGGCTGGGCCACGGGCTACGCCGCGTGGCTGGACGACTTCGCGTCGCGTCGGGTCGAGGCGGTGGGCTTCGGCATCGTCGTGCTGCGCCGCCCGGCCACCGGTGCCCCGACCCTGCGGCGGCTGGAGGAGCACGTCGGGCCCCTCCACCGGCCGCTGGGTGCGCACCTCGAGCAGAGCCTCGCCGCGCACGACTGGCTGTCCGGCCCGGCCGCCGCGGACGACGTGCTCGCGGCCGCACGGCTGACCGTGGCGCCCGACGTGACCGAGGAACGCCATCTGCTCCCCGGCGCGGTCGACCCGACGCTCGTCCTGCTGCGGCAGGGTGACGGGTTCGGTCGCACGGTCCGGGCCGGCACCGCCCTGGCCGGTCTGGTGGGCGCGTGCGACGGCGACCTCACGGTCGGCCAGATCGTCGCCGGGGTCGCCGCGTTGCTGGATGCTCCGGCCGAGTCGCTGGCGGCCGAGCTGCTCCCGCAGGTGCGAGACCTGGTCCGGGACGGATTCCTACGGCGCTGAGGTTCCTGCGCGGTTCCTGAAGCGTCCTCGCGGTGCCCCTCGGGCGGCGTCGTCCCGGCGGTGTGGTCGGCTCTCAGCCCGCGAGCACCGGGTGGTTGCTGCGGAACACGCCGCTCGGATCCACCGCGTGCTTGATCCTCTGCAGCCGGGTGATCGTCGCGGCGTCGTAGGCATCGCTCAGCGGGGCGTCCTCGAACAGGAAGCTCAGCGTCGAGCTGCGCACCCACCGGGGCTCCAGCGCCTCCCTCATCACGTCCAGCCCGGCACGGATCGAGGCTGCCCGGTCGGGGGAGAACGCGATCCCCATCGCCGTCAGCAGGTACGACGCGTCGACCCGCACCCCGGCGCCGTCCTCACGTGGCGCGCCGGCCAGTGCGCCACCGAGCTGCCGCAGGCCGACGAAGTTGAGGCCGGACTCCGGTCCGCCGTGGTCCCCGATCGCCTCGGCGACGGTCTCGTCGAGGTCTGTCAACGGCCGGACGACGGCGACCGCCGGGCCGCCGTCCTCGGGCTCCTCCGCCACCGAGCCGAGCTCGCTCGGCGGCAGCGCCCGTATCGTCTCGCGCAGCACCGGCCCGGCCGACCGCAGCGGTGCGATCAGCGCCTCCGCCTCGTCGGCGGAACCCAGATGGACGACGTCGACGAAGGTGAAGGACTGGCCGCGCACCTCTTCGGGGAGCTGGGGTGCGGGCGGGAAGTGCATCCGCTCGAACCAGGCGCTCAGGGTGTCCGGCGCCGCCGCGGTCATGTCCCGGTAGGCCCGCAGCACCGGTGGGGCGGACGAACCCGGGAACACCAGCCGACCGCCGTAGATCTGCGGGCCCGGGTGCAGGTCCACCTCCATGGCGGTGACGACGCCGAAGTCCCCGCCACCGCCACGCAGCGCCCAGAGCAGGTCCGGATCGCTGTGGGCGTCGATGCGCCGGTGGTCGCCGGAGGCGTCCACCACGTCGGCCGCGCGCAGCGAGGCGGCAGCCGCACCGTGGGCGCGGCTGAACCACGACAGGCCACCGCCGAGCGTGAACGGCACCGCCACCACTCCGCCGTGCGACCCGGCAAGGCCGACCATCCCCGTGCCGTCGAGACCGCGGAGCACGCGACCCCACGGCACCCCGGCGCCGAGCGTCGCGGTCCGTGCGCTGACATCGATCTCCAGCCGGTCCAGCGCACTCGTGCGCAGCAGGATCGCGCCGTCGAGCGCATTGGTGGCGCCGTGCCCGGACGGCTGGGCGGTCACGGCGAGGCCGTTCTCGGCCGCGAACCGGACCGTGGTCTGGACGTCCGCGACCCCGGCCGCGTGCACGACGGCGGGTGGTCGCTGATCGATCATGGGGAACCACGGGCGGCGGGACTGGTCCCAGCCGTGGTCGTCGGGCAGATGGACGACTCCGTCGAGCAGGTCTCGGAGCGCGGCGAGCGGCGTGGTCATCGACCCAGGTTCCTCGCGCGGACGACGGCTGTCATCGAGATTTCCGAGGCGTCCCGACGCACGAGACGGCTCGGGTGTCGCCTACCGTGTACCGGTGAGCGATGCCCACCCGCCCCGCGGCACCACGGCCCCCGACGTGCCCCGCGAAACACCTCGCGAGCCCGTCGAGCCGCCGCGCGCGCACCCGTGGCTCGGGCTGGCCGTGGCCGCGGCCTCCGCGATCGCCGTCCAGCTCGTGTGGTGGTACTTCGTCGCGTCGCACGACGGGCGGGCGCTGGAGATCGCCGCGGACAAGGGCGCGCACTACGGCCGCAACGAGCTGTGGCGGCTGGCCGAGCCGGTGCTCGACGTCGTCTCGGTGCCGTTCGTGGTCGTCGTGCTCCTGGCAGCGATGCTGATGGCCGTGGTGCGGCGTCGGGTGCTGCTGGCGGTGCAGGTCGCGCTGCTGATGGGCGGGGCGAACCTGACCACGCAGATCCTCAAGCGCGGGGTGTACGAGCGTCCCGACCTCGGGCTCCTCGACTCCGGGCTCAACAGCCTGCCGAGCGGCCACACGACGGTCGCGGCGTCGGTGTCCTGCGCGCTGGTGCTCGTGGTGCCGCGCCGGGTGCGTCCGGTGGCCGCCGCCGTCGGCGCGGTGTACACCGCCGCCACCGGCGTCTCCACGCTGGTCGGTGGCTGGCACCGGCCCAGCGACGCGGTGGCGGCGGTGTTCGTGGTGCTGATGTGGGCGGGTCTGGTGGTCGCGCTCGGGTCGTGGAGCCCGCGCACGGTCGAGGACGAGAACCGGGGAGCGAGCCTGACCACGGCGGCGTTGCTGGGGCTGGTCGCCGTCGGGGCCGGCGCGGGGGCGGCGTGGGCCCTGACCCGCAGCCTCGACCGGCTCGACGGCGGTCTCGAGTCCAGCGGCGAGCTGCTGACCGCCTATGGTGGGGGAGCGCTCGGTGTCGTCGCGGTGTCGTTCCTGGCCTTCGCGACGGTGCTGCTGATCGATCGGGGACCGCGCCGGCCGTGACGTCCCGGGCCGGTGCCGCGGCACCGGGTCGGTCGATGCGAGCGGGTGCGTCCGCGAGGGGCCGACGGCGTGGTCGGGCGCCCGAAGGTCGTAGAGTGCCCGGCGACGGTAGGTGTGCACGGTCGTCGTGCACCGCTCGTGCACCGCGTCGAGCACCGCATCGAGCACCGCGTCGAACACGGCGTCGAGCAAGACGTCGCACGAAGCCGAAGGAAGCAGGTCCGCATGGCCGAAGGTCGCAAGCTCGTGATCGTGGAGTCGCCCGCCAAGGCGCGCACGATCGCCGGCTACCTCGGTGACGACTACACCGTCGAGGCGTCCGTGGGCCACATCCGCGACCTGCCGCAGCCCTCCGAGCTGCCCGCGGAGATGAAGAAGGGTCCGTTCGGCAAGTTCGCGGTCGACGTCGAGAACGGCTTCGAGCCGTACTACGTGGTCGACGCGGACAAGAAGAAGAAGGTCGCCGAGCTCAAGCGTGCTCTCAAGGAGGCCGACGAGCTCTACCTCGCCACGGACGAGGACCGCGAGGGGGAGGCGATCGCCTGGCACCTGCTCGAGGAGCTCAAGCCCAAGGTGCCGGTCAAGCGGATGGTCTTCCACGAGATCACCCGGGAGGCGATCCAGCGCGCCCTGGCCTCGACGCGTGAGCTGGACACCCGGCTCGTCGACGCCCAGGAGACCCGGCGGATCCTGGACCGGCTGTACGGGTACGAGGTATCGCCGGTGCTGTGGCGCAAGGTGCGCCAGGGCCTGTCCGCCGGGCGCGTGCAGTCCGTGGCGACCCGCATGGTGGTGGAGCGGGAGCGGGAGCGGATGGCGTTCCGCGCCGCCGAGTACTGGGACGTCACCGGGACCTTCGCGCGCACCTCGCCGACCGTCGAGGCCGAGCAGGGCTCGTTCGAGGCGAGGCTGGTCCAGGTCGGCGGCCGCCGGGTGGCGACCGGACGGGACTTCGACGACCGCGGGCGGCTCAAGGACGGCTCCGACGGCGGTCCGGTCCGGCTCGACGAGCGGCTCGCCACCGGGCTGGCCTCGGCGCTGACCGACGCCCCCTTCGCCGTGCTGAGCCTGGAGACCAAGCCGTACACCCGCCGTCCGGCCGCGCCGTTCACAACCTCGACCCTCCAGCAGGAGGCCTCGCGCAAGCTGCGGATGGGGTCGCGGCAGGCGATGCGCATCGCCCAGGGGCTGTACGAGAACGGCTACATCACCTACATGCGCACCGACTCCTCGGCGCTTTCGGGTGAGGCGATCGACGCGGCACGCCGGCAGGCCGCGGAGCTGTACGGGCCGGAGTTCGTCCCGGACAAGGCTCGTGTCTACGCGAAGAAGGCGAAGGGTGCCCAGGAGGCGCACGAGGCGATCCGGCCCGCCGGCGACCACTTCCGCACACCCGCCCAGGTGGCCCGCGAGCTCTCCGGCGACCAGTTCCGGCTGTACGAGCTGATCTGGAAGCGCACGATCGCCTCGCAGATGGCCGACGCGCGCGGGTCGACGGCGTCGGTCCGGCTGGGTGCGGACGCCGCGGTGGACGCCCTGGACGGCACCGCCCCGTGGGGTGACGGACCCGCGAAGGCCGTGTTCGCGGCGTCGGGCACGGTCATCACCTTCCGCGGGTTCCTCGCCGCCTACGAGGAGGGGCGCGACGTCGAGCGGTACTCCGAGCCCGGTTCGTCCACCCAGGACGAGCCCGGCGACGGCACCGGTGGCCGAGAGGGTGGCAGGAAGGGGGAGGCGCGCCTACCCCAGATGGCCGAGGGCGACGCGCTCACCGCTTCGGACCTCGCCGCCGACGGGCACAGCACCACGCCGCCGCCGCGGTACACCGAGGCCAGCCTGATCAAGGCGTTGGAGGAGCGCGGGATCGGCCGACCGTCGACCTACGCCTCGACGATCTCGGTGATCCAGGACCGCGGCTACGTGACCTCGCGGGGTCAGGCCCTGGTGCCGAGCTGGCTCGCGTTCTCGGTGACCCGGCTGCTGGAGGAGAACTTCGACCGGCTGGTCGACTACGACTTCACCGCGGCCATGGAGCAGGACCTCGACGCGATCGCCGCCGGGGACAAGGAGCGGGTCGCCTGGCTGAACCGGTTCTACTTCGGCGACACGGGCAACGGCACCGCCGAGCGGGCGGGCGAGGGCGCCGGCGGGGACGACGGCGAGGGGTTGCGTGACCTGGTCGCCAACCTGGGCGAGATCGATGCGCGCGAGGTCAACTCGATCGACATCGGCGACGGGATCACGCTTCGGGTCGGCAAGTACGGCCCCTACCTGGAGGAGACCGGTGGTGCCGGTGGGGCGTCGTCGGGCGAGGGTGGTGAGACGACCCCGCGCCGCGCGTCGGTCCCAGAGGACCTCGCCCCGGACGAGCTCACCGCGGCCAAGGCG
Source organism: uncultured Actinotalea sp. (assembly GCA_964416715.1). Lineage (GTDB taxonomy): Bacteria > Actinomycetota > Actinomycetes > Actinomycetales > Cellulomonadaceae > Actinotalea. The sequence goes on from CAYQFJ010000024.1 coordinate 7,455, forward strand.
CGGGAGCTGCTGGAGACGATGCCCGACGGTGACCTGGAGCTGGGCGTCGACCCGGCCACCGGGACGACGATCGTCGCGAAGAACGGTCGCTACGGGCCGTACGTCACCGAGCGGCTCCCCGAGCCCGAGCTGGCCCCGGACCTCTCTGCCGCGGCGCGGAAGAAGGCTCTCGCCGCGGCGCCCAAGCCGCGGACGGCGTCGCTGTTGAAGTCGATGAGCCTGCAGACGGTGACCCTGGACGACGCACTGCTCCTGCTGTCCCTGCCGCGCGTCGTCGGCGTCGACCCCGCGACCGGTGAGGAGATCACCGCCCAGAACGGCCGGTACGGGCCCTACCTGAAGAAGGGCACCGACTCGCGCTCGCTGCCGAGCGAGGAGTCGATGTTCGACATCACGCTGGAGGAGGCGCTGGCGATCTACGCCCAGCCCAAGCGGGGCCGCGGCGCGAGCTCCGCGCCGCCGCTGCGTGAGCTGGGCGAGGACCCGGCGTCGGGCAAGCCCGTGGTGGTCAAGGACGGGCGCTTCGGGCCTTACGTCACCGACGGCGAGACGAACGCGACCCTGCGCAAGGAGGACGCCGTCGAGTCGATCACCCTGGACCGCGCCGCGGAGCTCCTCGCCGAGAAGCGCGCCCGCGGCCCGGCCAAGCGAGGCCGCAAGACGACCCGCAAGACCACGACGAAGAAGTCCCCCGCGAAGAAGTCCGCCACCAAGAAGTAGCCCCTCGCGGTTGTGGAGCGTTCCGGCGGTGGTGTGGAGCGCTCCGTTCCCGAGTGGAGCGTTCCGGCGCCGGTGTGGAGCATTCATGCGCTGAGTGGAGCGTTGCGGCCATGGTGTGGAGCGGTGATGCCCGGTGTGGAGCGTTCCCGCTGCGACACGCCGGCGTGTCGCACGCGAACGCTCCACATGAGTGGGTGGGCGGGGCGCGAACGCTCCACATGAGTGGGTGGGCGGGACGCGAACGCTCCACATGAGCGGGTGGTGGCGCGCGAACGCTCCACATGAGGGAGGCTCAGCCCGGCGGCTCGTCCTCGGTGCGGAAGCCGATCACCTTGTGGCTGCCGTCGCAGTAGGGCTTGATCCCCGAGGCACCGCACCGGCACAGCGCGACCGTCGCCCGACGTCGCGGGGCGGGCCGACCGTCGGCGAGCAGGATCTCCACGTCACCACGCACCAGCAGCGGGCCGTTCGGGCACGCGGTGACGCTGGCCCAGGTGTCCGTACCCGACCGGCGGGGGGTGTCGGTCTCCGGAACGTCCTCGACCGGTCCGATCCGGCTGAGCTGGTGCGTGGTCGTATCCATCTCGGCAGTCAACCCTGTTCGCGTGGGATTCGCCTCCGGTGGGGTTCGCAGCGCACGACGGCGATCACCCACCGGGGCGCAGCCCGTCCTGCCGGCCGCGCGCCTCGAGATGCAGCCTCCCGGGCCGGGTGTCAGTCTTCCGGGACAGAATCGCCCGGAGGAGAACGATGAGACTTCCCACCGCCCGGGGACCGTTGACCACGGCCCTGTTCGATGCGCTCTCGACCGGTGACGGGTCCGCCGTGCCGGCGTCCCTCACCGCGGTGCCCACCCACCTGTCCGGCACCCACGGCACGGCGAAGCCCACCGACGTGCTCGAGGACGACGACCTCCAGCTCGCCCTGTTCGTGGCCTACGAACTGCACTACCGGGGGATCGAGGCGGTCGACGACGCCTGGGAGTGGCAGCCGGACCTGCTGCGCCTGCGGGCCGGTCTCGAGCGCGTCTTCGAGGACGCGGTGCGCGAGCTCGTGCCGGTCCCCGACGTCGCGGCGCGAACGGCGTCGGAGATCGCCGAGGCGCTCTTCGACCTGACCTCCGACGACGGCGGGCCGAGCCTGTCCAGGTACGTCGCCAAGAAGGCGACCGACGAGCAGGTACGAGAGTTCGTCGTCCACCGGTCGATCTACCACCTCAAGGAGGCGGACCCGCACAGCTGGGCACTGCCGCGCCTCGAGGGCCGGCCGAAGTCGGCGCTGGTCGAGATCCAGGCCGACGAGTACGGCGGCGGGCGTCCCGGCCACCTCCACTCCGAGCTCTTCGCCGGGTCGATGCGCGCGCTCGGGATGGACGACAGCTACGGCGCCTACGTCGACCGGGTGCCAGCGACCACCCTCGCCTCGATGAACCTGATGAGCCTGTTCGGCCTGCACCGCCGGCTGCGCGGGGCGCTGTGCGGGCACCTCGCGGCGTTCGAGATGACGTCGTCGATCCCGTGCCGCAGGTACGGCAACGGCTTCCGGCGGCTGGGGTACGGCCCGGACGTCACCGGCTACTTCGACGAGCACGTCGAGGCCGACGCCGTCCACGAGCAGATCGCCGGACGGGACCTGGCCGGTGCGCTGGCCGAGCGCGAACCGGCGCTGCGCGACGACGTGCTCTGGGGTGCGGCGTCGTACCTGGCCGTCGAAGGCATCGCCGGCGAGCGGATGATGGCGGCCTGGGAACGCGGGGCCACCGCTCTGCGGGAGGGAACCGACCGAGCGGCCTGACCCACGTGGCCCTCCGCCGCCCAGTCCCGCCACCCGCGCGCCCCCGGGGTGTGGAGCGTTCCACCCCTTGAGTGGAGCGTTCCACGCAGAAGTGGAGCATTCCGCCCGGGGAGTGGAGCGTTCGCGTCCTGTGTGGAGCGCTTCGGTGCGACACGCCGGCGTGTTGCGACCGGAACGCTCCACAAAGCGGTGAGGGGCTGAGGCGACGGCGGTGAAGGTTCGACCGCGGTTGGGGACGATCGTGCGGGGCACCCGGGGTCGGGAGGATCGTGCGGGGCGCACGGGGCCGGGAGGGTCGTGCGCAGAGCACGGGGTCGCGACGGCCGCCCACTACGGTGATGCCCATGACCTACGTCGAGGACCCGCGCACCGCCCCGTCGATCCGCTGGGGGGTGCTCGGCCCCGGCGGGATCGCGAACACCTTCGCCCGTGCCGTCCACGGCTGCACGGCCTCGCGGATCGTCGCCGTCGGCTCGCGTGACCGCGGTCGGGCCGAGCTGTACGCGAGCCGGTACGAGATCCCCACCGTGCACGTCGGCTACGAAGCGCTGGTCGCCGATCCCGGCGTCGACGCCGTCTACGTCGCCTCCCCGCACTCGAGCCACCGCGAGCACGCGCTGCTGGCGATCGCCGCGGGCAAGCACGTGCTGGTGGAGAAGCCGTTCACCCGCAACGAGGCCGAGGCCCGTGAGGTGCTCGACGCCGCGAAGTCCGCCGGGGTGTTCGTGATGGAGGCGATGTGGACGCGGTTCCTGCCGCACGTGGCCGCGCTGCGGTCGGTGCTGGAGCGCGGGGAGATCGGTGAGGTCGTCACGCTGATCGCCGACCACGGTCAGGCGTTCAACCACCTCCCGGACACCCACCGGATCCACAACCCGGGGCTGGCCGGCGGGGCCCTGCTGGACCTCGGCGTGTACCCGGTCTCCTTCGCGCACGACCTTCTCGGCGTGCCCGACTCGGTCTCCGCCACCGGGGTGCTCACCCCCACCGGTGTCGACGGTCAGGACAGCATCACGCTCGGCTACGGCGGGCGTACCCAGGCGCTGCTGAGCACCACGGTGTGGTCCCGCACGGCGACGACGGCGGTGATCTCCGGCACCGAGGGCCGGATCGAGGTGGCCGGCCCGTTCTACCGCCCGACGACGTTCCGCGTGCTGCGCGACGGCGGTGCCCGGTGGGCCTTCGAGCACCCGGTCGACGGCGGGTTCCAGTACCAGGCGGCCGAGGTTGCCCGACGGGTGAGCGAGGGTGCGACCGAGAGCCCACGGCTCACCGGGCAGGACACGCTCCAGGTGATGGCGACCATGGACGAGGTGCGTCGGCAGGTCGGGGTCACCTACCCAGGGGAGTGAGCACCGGCGGCCCGGTGTGGGTGGCCACGGCTAGCCTTGCGTGGTGACGTCCCGTGAGCCAGGTCGTGAGCCAGGCCATGAGCCAGACCATGAGCCAGGTGATGTGCCAGGTGCGGCCGGAGTGCCCGGCGTCTTCGTGTCCTTCGAGGGCGGCGACGGCGTCGGCAAGTCGACCCAGCTCACGCTCCTCGCGCACTGGCTCGTCGAGCACGGGCGGGAGGTCGTCAGCACCCGTGAGCCCGGTGGGACGTCCCTCGGGGCCGAGCTCCGGCGGGCCGTCCTGCACGGGGAGGACGTCGGCCCGCGCACCGAGGCGCTGCTGTACGCGACCGACCGTTCCCACCACGTCGCCACGGTGATCCGGCCGGCCCTCGCACGCGGTGCCGTGGTGCTCACCGACCGGTACCTGGACTCCTCGGTCGCCTACCAGGGGGACGGGCGGGACCTGGGCGCGGCGGAGGTCGAGCGGCTGTCCCTGTGGGCGGTCGAGGGGCTGCTCCCGGACCTGACCGTGCTGCTCGACGTCGACCCGGCGATCGGCCTGGCGCGGATCACCGGACGCGACGGCGGTCCGGACCGGTTGGAGAGCGCCGGCCTGGAGTTCCACCGGCGGACCCGCCAGGCCTACCTGGACCGGGCGGCGTCCGGTGGCCCGCGCTGGCTGGTGCTGGACGGCACGCTCCCCCCGGAGGACCTGCAGGGCCGGATCCGTGCGCGCGTCGCCGAGCTGCTGGAGCGTGCACCGGCAGCGGACGGTCCGGGCGCCCCGACCTCCCGGTCCGCGTCGGCCACCTCTCAGGAGCGAGCCTCTCAGGAGCGAGCCTCCCAGGAGCGAGCGCGATGAGCGTGTGGGACGACGTCGTCGGGCAGGCCGGGGCCGTGGACGTGCTGCGGTCCGCGGTCCGGGACAGCGAGGCGATGACGCACGCCTGGTTGATCACCGGCCCTCCCGGTTCGGGACGGTCGAACGCCGCACGTGCTTTCGCCGCGGCCCTGCAGTGCCCTGACGGGGGGTGCGGGCACTGTCAGGCCTGCACGACGTCGCTGGCCGGCACCCACGCCGACGTCACCGTCGTGGCCACCGAGAAGGTGACGATCAGCATCGACGAGGTGCGCGAGCTGATCTCGCTGGCCCAGCGCGCCCCGGCGCAGGGGCGGTGGCGGGTGATCGTGCTGGAGGACGCCGACCGGATGGTCGAGCGCACCTCGAACGTGCTGCTCAAGGCGATCGAGGAGCCGCCGCCGCGCACCGTGTGGCTGCTGTGCGCACCGAGCCCGCAGGACGTCGTCGTGACCATCCGCTCGCGCTGCCGGCCGGTGGCGCTGCGCATCCCGCCGGTGGCCGACGTCGCGGGGTTGCTGGTCGCCCGGGACGGGGTCGACCCGGAGGCGGCCGACGTCGCCGCGAGGGCCGCGCAGAGCCACATCGGGCTGGCCCGTCGGCTGGCCCGCGACCCGCAGGCGCGCGAGCGCCGGGAGCAGACCCTCCGGCTCGCCGCCGGGATCCGCGGGGTGGGTGACGCCGTGCTGGCCGCGGCGGAGCTGGTCGCGGTGGCGACCGCGGAGGCCAAGGCGGCGACGGAGGACCGGGACGCGGCCGAGAAGGCCGAGCTGATGCGCACGCTCGGCGTCGAGGAGGGCGGGCGTCTGCCGCCGACGCTGCGGGCCCAGGTGCGTCAGCTCGAGGAGGACCAGAAGCGACGGGCCACCCGTGCCCAGCGTGACGTGCTCGACCGCAGCCTGATCGACCTGCTGTCGCTGTACCGCGACGTGCTGGTGGTCCAGCTCGGCGCCGACGTCGACCTGGTCAACGCGGCGCACGCGGACGACGTGCGCGACCTCGCACGCTCGGGGACGCCCGAGCAGACGATCCGGCGGATGGACGCCATCGGCGAGGCGCGGACCCGCCTGGAGGGCAACGTCGCGCCGCTGCTGGCCATGGAGGCGATGGCGGTGGCGCTTCGGCCGCAGGGCTGACGGTGCCACGAGCCCCGGCGTCACCGCCTTGACCGCACGTTCGAGTCGGCGCTCGACGCGGACGCCCGGCGGGGTGAGGATGGGGGCATGTCCTCGTCCCGGGCCCTGAGCCGCTGGGCCGTCCCCGCGGGGGTGGCGGTCGCCGTCGTCGGCGCCTCGCTGGTCGCCCCGATGGTCGCGTCGGCCGAGCCGGACCTGCCCGACCGCACCGCGGCCGAGCTGCTGGCCGACCTGCGCACCGAGCCGCTCGACGGGCTGAGCGGGACCGTCGTGTACCGGGCCGACCTCGGCCTGCCCGCGCTGCCCGGCCTGACCGGTGATGCCGGCGGGAGGCCCGGACCGGGCGGCGGGTCGACGGACCTGGCCGCCCTGCTGGACGGCGAGCACACGCTGCGGGTCTGGGCAGCCGCGCCGGACCGCGCCCGGGTGTCCCTGCACGGCACGGTGGGTGAGGTCACCGTGGTGCACGACGGCGACGACCTGTGGACCTGGTCCAGCGACGAGGGCGCCGTGACGCACTACCTGCTCCCCGAGCGTCCGGCCGGTGAGGGCCGCGAGCTCGCCCGGCGGCTCGCGACCGCGCTGCCCTCGATGACGCCGGAGGGACTCGTCGACCTGGCGCTGGACGCGCTCGACCCGTCCACCGAGGTCTCGGTCGGTGAGGCGGTGAGCGTCGCCGGACAGCCCGCCTACCAGCTCGTCCTCGAGCCCCGGACGGACGGGACGCTCGTGGACTCGGTGCGGATCGCGGTCGACGCCGCCGACCGGGTTCCCACGCGCGTGCAGGTCTTCGCGGCCGGTCACGCCGGACCCGCGCTCGAGGTCGGCTTCACCGCGCTGTCCCTCGTGCCTCCGGAGGACGACGTCTTCGCGTTCACGCCGCCGCCGGGTGCGACCGTCGAGGAGGTCGACCTGACCGGCGCCGGCGCCCGGCACGGGCCGGACCGCGAGCCGGGAGCCGACGACCGGGGCGGCCCACGGTGGTCGGGCGAGGACGCACCCCGGGTGACCGTCGTCGGCGAAGGGTGGGCCAGTGTTCTGGTCGCCGAGCTCCCCGAGCGCGGTGCTGAGGCCGCCGCGTCGGCGCTCGAGTCCCTGCCCCGGGTCGAGGGTGCCTGGGGGACGGGCCGGCTGGTCACCTCGCGGTTGTTCTCCGTGCTGCTGACCGACGACGGCCGCGTTCTGCTCGGCGCCGTCGACGCCGAGACGCTGCAGCGGGTCGCCGCCGACCCCTCGGTCCCGGCCGGGTGAGCGCAGCCGCCGTCGCCCCGGACGCACCGGACGGCTCGGAGCCGCTCCCGGCGGACCTCGCTTTGGCGACCCGCGGGCTGACCAAGCGGTTCCGGTCCGGCCAGCTCGCGGTCGACGACGTGGACCTCGCCGTCCCGCACGGCTCCGTCTACGGCTTCCTCGGTCCCAACGGCTCGGGCAAGACGACGACGATCCGGGTGCTGCTGGGCCTGCTGCAGGCGACCGCGGGCCGGTGGGAGATGCTCGGCCGGTCCATGCCGGACGCCGCCGTCGACGTGCTCCCGCGCGTCGGCGCGCTGGTCGAGGGGCCCGCCTTCCACCCGTACCTGTCCGCGGTGGCCAACCTGCGCCGGCTGGACGCTGGGGACCGGACGGCGGACCCGCGCACGACCGGGGCCCGCATCGAGGCGGCGCTGGACCGGGTCGGCCTGACGGCCGCCGCGGGCAAGCGGTACCGGCACTACTCCCTGGGCATGCGACAGCGGCTCGGGCTGGCGGCGGCCATGCTGCGGCCCCGGGAGCTGCTCGTGCTCGACGAGCCGACCAACGGCCTCGACCCGCAGGGCACCCGGGAGGTGCGGTCGGTGCTGCTCGAGCTCGCGGCGGGCGGGGCGACCGTCCTGCTGTCGACCCACCTGCTGTCGGAGGTGGAGCAGGTGTGCACGCACGTCGGCGTCATGCACCGCGGCCGGCTGGTCGCCCAGGACACGTTGCCCGCACTCCGGGCCCGGACGGCCGCCGTCGTCGCCGTCCGCACGCCCGACCCGTCGCTCGCGGCAGGGGTGCTCGACCGGCTGGGCCTGTCCGGCGTCGTGCCGGGCGCGGACCGCGTCACGGCCGACCTCGGCGGAGTGGCGCCCGAGGACGTCGTCGTGGCACTGGTCCGCGGGGGCGTGCCGGTCCGCGGGTTCGAGGTGCTCACGGGCGACCTGGAGGAGCTGTTCGTCGAGCTCACCGGCGCGGGCTTCGATGTCAGCGGCTGAGCGCGGCGCCACCTGGCGCCTCTTCCGCTCCGAGCTCGGCCTGATCTACCGCCGGCGCCGCAACATGGTCGGTGCGGCCGTCCTGGCGAGCGTGCCGGTCATCATCGCGGTGTCGGTCCGGGTGGCCGGCGGCGCGGACGGCGGTACGTTCCTGTTCGGCCAGATCGAGGTCAACGGACTGTTCGTGGCGCTCGCGGCCCTGTTCGTGCAGATGCCGTTCTTCCTCCCGACGGCGATCGCCACCATCGCCGGCGACGCGGTGGCGGGCGAGGCCAACCTGGGCACGCTGCGCTACCTGCTGGTGGTCCCCGTGCAGCGCACCCGCCTGTTGATGGTGAAGCTCGCGGCGATTGTCGTGTTCGCGGCTTCTGCCGTGCTGCTGGTCGCGGCGGTGGGTGGGGCGATCGGAGTCGTGCTGTTCGGAGCCGGACCGCTGCCGACGTTGTCCGGGACCACTCTGGGGTTCGCCGAGGGGGTCGGGCGCGTGCTGCTGGTGTGCGGCTACCTCACGCTGTGCCTGATCGCGCTCGGGGCGATCGGGCTGTTCGTCTCGACGCTCACCGAGCAGCCGCTCGCGGCCACGATCAGCGTCCTCGTCATCGCGCTGACCAGCCAGATCCTCGACGCGATCGCCCAGCTCGAGCCGATCCACGAGTACCTGCCCACGCACTGGTGGTTCGCCTTCGGGGACCTGCTGCGCGACCCGGTGGCCACCAGTGACGTGCTGCCGGGCGTGCTGTCCGCCCTCGCCTACACGGCAGTCTTCGCCTCCGCCGCCTGGGCGCGCCTGACCACCAAGGACATCACCTCGTGAGCACCGGATCGCGAGCAGCGCGAACGTGAGCGGTTCAGCTGCCCGACGCCCGGAGCCAGGCCTGGAGCACCACCACGGCGATTCCGATGGCGCCGAGCCGGATCAGCGCACCGCCGAGTGACAGCCCGCGCGGTCCTTGGCGCGCACGGGGTGGGCGACGGCGCGAGGGTGCCGATCTCCTGGCGCCAGACGCAGAGCGCGGGACGCGGCGACGAGCTGTCGACGCCATGGGCTCGGAGAGTGCTCGAGCCAGGTACCGTCCCACGTCGGCGACGTCGTACGGCGTCAGCCGCGGCGGTAGTGACACGAGGTGCTCGGCGATCTGTAGGCGTCCGACGACGGTGACACCGGGCACGCTCGACGCAGGGGCTTGGTCCTGCGCAGCAAGGCAGATCACCGCGGCGACGCTGGAACGGTGCTGCGGGGCGAGCAGTGCCGTCACTGCAGCGGCTGCCTGAGCGACAGCGTCGACCTCGCGTTCGCGCCGGTACCCGTTCTGGCGCAGTACGCCATCGCGAAGAAGCACCTCCCCGGTCCAGTTCTTGGTGTCCACGACGACGATGCCGCCCGGTCCGATCGCGATGTGATCGATGTTGGCCATGGGCCGCCCCGGCCAGTGGACGTCGTGCAAGGTTGCCCATCCGTAGCCGGCCAGTGCCTCGAGCGAGCGTGCCACCAGCCGTTCGCCTTCGGCACCGGCAGCCCAGGCTCGCTGCTCGCGCTGCAGCCGCTCGATCGACGCCTCGACGGTGGATCGGGCGCGACCCGCTGCCGCTTGCTCCCGTCGCAGCTTCTCGAGTCTGCGTGAGCGGCGGCTGGCCTGTTCCTCCGCGCCGTATCCAGCGTCCATCGCCCCTCCCGGATGTCCACATGAGGTATCGGGTCACGACGTCGGTACCTTGATCTGGGAGTGGTGCCCGTGGGCTGCACGTGATCGACACACGGTCCACCCACCGGTGGCGCGAGAGGCCCGCTGCCGTTGGTTACCGTTGTCTGGTGCCGCCCGCCGCCAGACCTTCTTCCACCACGCGTACCCGGCGGCCGACCCACCGGCTCGTCGTCGTCCTCGCCGCGCTCGCGCTGCTGCTCACCGGATGCGTGGCGCCGAAGCACCAGACGACCCCTGAACCCGACCCGACCGGAACGGCCTCGCCGTCGGCACCTTCGTCTCCCGAGCCCGGGGCGGTGGGGGACGGGGCCGCCCTCGACGAGCTGTACGGCCAGGAGCTCACCTGGACCGACTGCGGGACGTACGAGTGCGCGACGGTCCGGGCACCCCTGGACTGGGCGGACCCGACCGCCGGCACGATCGAGCTCGCCCTCGAGCGGTCACCGGCCACCGGGCCCGACGACGAGCGCATCGGCTCGCTGCTGATCAACCCGGGCGGGCCCGGGTCGTCGGGCATCGAGTTCCTGCCGTACGCCGTGTCGAGCGTGATCGGCGGGGAGGTGCTGGACGCGTACGACGTCGTCGGCTTCGACCCGCGCGGCGTCGGCCGGTCCTCCGCGGTGAGCTGCGGGAGCGACGAGGCCGTCGACGAGTACCTCACCTCCGACCAGCCGCTGCGCAGCCAGGCCGACGTCGAGGCGGCGCGTGCGGCCGTCGCGGAGTTCGGGGCCGGGTGCCTGGACGCGACCGGCGCGCTGCTCGGCGAGGTCGACACGGTCAGCGCCGCGCGGGACATGGACCTGCTGCGGGCGGTCCTCGGCGACGACCAGCTGCACTTCCTCGGGTTCTCCTACGGCACCTACCTCGGAGCGACCTACGCCGGTTTGTACCCGGAGAACGTCGGCCGCCTCGTGCTGGACGGCGGGCTCGACCCGGCGATGACCAGCGACGAGCTGGTGGTCGGACAGGCGGTGGGCTTCGAGAAGGCGCTGCGGGCCTACGTCGCCGACTGCCAGGCGGGTGCGGGCTGCCCGCTGCGCGGCGGCGTCGACGCCGGGATGGAGCAGATCGCCGAGCTCATCGACCGCGTCACCGCCAAGCCGCTCGACGCCGGGAACGGTCACACGCTCAACGGCACGATGGCGTTCTACGGCATCGTCGTCACCCTGTACGACGACCGGTCCTGGTCGCTGCTGACCATGGCCCTGGACGAGGCGATCCGGGGCGGGACCGGCTCGCAGCTGTTCTGGCTCGCGAACTTCTACCTCGACCGCACCCCGGACGGCACGTACACCTCGAACTCGATGATCGCGTTCACGGCGATCAACTGCCTGGACCGGCCCACCGTGGTGCGTGACTACGCGGAGATCGAGGCGTTCGCGGAGGAGGTTGCGGAGCAGGCGCCGACCTTCGGGGACCGCTTCGCCCGCGCCGTCGGCTGCGAGTCCTGGCCCTTCCCGGCGACCGGGGAGGCGGCGCCCATCACGGCCGAGGGCGCGGCGCCGATCGTCGTGGTCGGCACCACCGGTGACCCGGCCACCCCCTACGCGTGGAGCCAGGCCCTGGCCGACCAGCTGTCCTCCGGGACCCTGGTCACCTGGGAGGGCGAGGGACACACCGCCTACGGCCGGTCCAACGAGTGCATCGCATCGGCCGTGAACGACTACCTGCTGGAGGGCACGGTGCCCGCCGACGGGCTCGTCTGCTGACGCTCGCCGCTCGAGCCGGCTGCCCGACGTCGTCGGCGCGGCTACCGCTTTGGAGCCCGGGCGAGCGGTCGGTACAGTAGGCGCGGTCCGCGGGGCGTCGAGCGACGTCGGCCGCGCCGCCTTAGCTCAGTCGGCAGAGCGTCTCACTCGTAATGAGAAGGTCAAGGGTTCGATTCCCTTAGGCGGCTCCAGCAGAACCGCAGGTCAGCACCATTGCGGTCAGCGGGTGGCTCGTGATCGGCCGCAGACTCATACGAACGGTGCGGACGCCTCGTCGAGCTGGGCCACCTGCTCGTCGGTCAGCTGCAGCGTGGTGGCCGCGAAGAGCTGATCGAGCTGGGCGAGGGTGGTCGCGGCTGCGATCGGCGCGGTGGTCTTGCCGTCCGCGGTCGCCCAGGCGAGTGCCACCGAGGCTGGGTCGGTGCCGTGCGCTGCCGCGACGTCGTCCAGCACGTCCAGGACCTTCAGGCCCTCGCCGGTGAGGTAGCCCTTGACCGCCGCGCCACGGGTGCGGTGCTTGCCGGTGAGGAATCCGGCTGCGATGACCTGGTAGGGGAAGACGGCCATGCCGTGCCGCTCGGCCGCGCCGGCCGACGTCGTCGCGGTTGCGCCGCGACGTGAGCCACTGCCCGATCACCGTCTCCGACTCCCCGCCGGAGTTGCCCGGGACCCAGTAGGAGTACTGGTCGGCGGTGTCGATGGAGTCCCTTCTTCAGGGGGCGTGGGCCTCGAGATGGCGGGGGCGCTCCTACACCTGGTCGGGAATCCGTTCCTGCCGCTGGGTGTACCGGCGCACGGCCTCGGCGATCATCTGGGCGTGCTCGTCGCCGTCGAGCAGCGCCTGCCGGTCCCATGGATCGACGTCCTCCGCGTACAGGTTGAGCGCGACGGACAGCCCGGGCGCGACGAAAGCGGGAAGGGCCATGGTGGAGTGGAGCCCGACCTCGAGAGCTTTGCGCCGCCATGGCTCCCAACGGGTCTCGGCCGCGATGTCCGGGACGAGCACACCGCGCAGCTGCACCATCGCGAGCACGCAGGGCCCGGCCCCCTCGACGACCTCGATCTCGTCACAGTCCGCGGCACGCGGGGAGCTGCTGCCGGCCCGGCTCAGCATGCCGTCGAGCACGAGGATGGCGCTGGCCTCCGTCCCTGGACCGAGGCTCTCGGCGGCGCCCCTGACGTACGGGGTCAGGTAGTGATCCATGTGGCCGGCCCGATCTGTGTCACTGCGGCATGGTGAGGCCATCCTGGGTGGATGGCTCGGGGGACACCGGTTCCCACTGTGGCACGCACGCCCGGTCCCAGCACGTCAAGGGCGGCTGCGGTCGTCAGCTCTTGAAGGCGTCCTTGACCTTCTCACCAGCCTGCTTGAGGTCGGCCGCCTTCTGGTCGGCGACGCCCTCCGCCTCGCGGCTCTCGTCGTCGGTCGCCTTGCCGACGGCCTCGTTGACCTTCCCCTTGACCTTCTGGCCGGTGTTCTCCATCTTGTCGTCGGTACCCATGAGGATCCCTCCTTGTCTCGGTCTCCCCAGTCTGCGCCGGGAGGCGTGAGCCCGCGACACGTGGGACGGCCACCGGGATTCCTGGGACGGTCAGGCCTGGGGGGTCTTCCGGTCCCGGTCGCGGCTGGGCTGCACCCGCTTCGGCTCGCCCGGCATCTTGGGGTACTCCGGGGGATAGGGCAGATCCTCGTGGCCGTGGTCGTGCTCGTCCTTGTCGGCCATCTCCAGCAGTGGCTCGATCGAGTACGCGGGGCGCGTGACGTCGTCGGGCGCGGAGGCCTCGGGAGGGGCGGACAGCGGCGCGAACAGGTCTCCCAGCTCGGCGAACCGGGCCGGCATCGTGAGCACGTCGAAGTCGTCCGGGTGCACCTGGTCGACCTCCTCCCAGCGCAGCGGTGCCGAGACCGTGGCGCGGGGGTTGGCGCGGACGGAGTACGCCGAGGCGATGGTCCGGTCGCGGGCCATCTGGTTGTAGTCGATGAAGATCTGCTCGCCGCGCTCCTCCTTCCACCACTTGATCGTGACCTGGTCCGGCAGGCGGCGTTCGATCTCCCGGCCGAGGGCGATCGTGGCCCGGCGGGCCTGGGTGAACGTCCAACGCGGCTCGATCGGCACGAACACGTGCAGCCCGCGGCCACCGGACGTCTTGGGCCAGCCCTCCATGCCGAGCTCGTGCAGCAGCGCGCGGACCTCGGGGGCCACGCGGACGGCGTCGGCGAAGTCCGTCCCGGGCTGGGGGTCGAGGTCGATCCGGAGCTGGTCGGGGGACTCGACGTCGGTCGAGCGCACCGGCCAGGGGTGGAAGGTGATCGTGCCGAGGTTGGCGGCCCAGGCGACCACTGCGAGCTCGGTGGGGCGGACCTCGTCGGCGGTGCGGCCGCTGGGAAAGGCGATCCGCGACGTCCGGACGTAGTCCGGTGCGCCCTGGGGCACCCGCTTCTGGTAGAACGCGTCGCCCTTGGAGTCGGAGCGGGTGGCGAGCTTCGCGCCCTCGAACACGCCCTTGGGCCAGCGCTCGAGCGTGGTGGGGCGATCGCGCAGCGCACCGAGGATGCCGTCCCCGACCGAGACGAAGTAGTGCACGACGTCGAGCTTCGTCAGCCCCCGCTCGGGGAAGTACACCCGGTCCGGACTGCTGACCCGGACGGTGCGGCCCGCGACCTGGAGCTCCACCGCGGGCGTCTTCGCTCGCGCCATGGGCCCAACGCTAGCGGTCGGTGGTCACACCCGCGCGTACCGTTCGGCCGACCGTGCCTTGGCCTTGGCCGCCTCGACCTCGCGGTCCTTGGGCGGCGCGTTGGTGACCAGGTCGGCCAAAAGGTGGCGGGTGGCGTGCGCGATCTCGTCGACGGCGCGGTCGAACGCCGCCTGGTTGGCCTTGGACGGACGGGTCGAGCCGCTGATCTTGCGGACGTACTGCAGCGCCGCAGCGTGCACCTCGTCGTCGGTGGCGGCGGGCTCGAAGTTGTGGAGGGTGTGGATGCTCCGGCACATGGTTCGAGCCTACGGCCGGCCCAGGACGCGTGACCACACCGGAACCACCGCGGGCCGCACCAGGTCGAGCGGACGTCGTACGCGGTCGAGCGCGCGTCGCAGGGCCTGCTCCCGCGTCTCCCGCCGCGAGCGCTCGTCGCGGCACCTCGAGCACTCGCGGGTCGCCAGGGCGGGGACGACGGCCGACCACTCGTGCCTGCACGACGTCGCCAGCGCGACCGGTCCTGGGCGCGCGGCGTGGTCCGGGCAGGCGTGCCGAACGGCATCACGCATCAGCAGGCCCGAGGACCCGTCGACGGCCGCGTCGTCGATGAAGTAGGAGTCCCAGCCCTCGGGCCACGACTCGTACCCGTGGCCCGCCGCCGTCGCGGTGCAACCGGGTGCGTCGCACACGAGGGTCCAGGAGCGGAGCTCAAGGGACGTCATCGGTCCTCCCGCGGGGGTCCGCCCCCAGGGCGGTCGGGTGGTGAGCCGGCGGTGCGCTCGCGCCGCCGTGGTCGGGGTCACCTCAGGCTAGGTGTCCGGTTTGCCCCGTTTCCACCCCCACGTGGGGTGAGGCAAACGGGTGACGGGCCTCGCAGACGTCAGGACGCGGGGAAGTGGTAGAAACGGTGACGTGAGTGACCCGGTGAGCGCCACCCTGCGCGACGCGAAGGCGCGGGCCCGCTCGAACCACTACACGGTCGGGACCCTGCACACCGACCCGGACGGCACCGTCTGGCTGGACTGCTCCTGCGGCACGGTGCTGCGCAACGGGCCGACGTGGAGCCTCGACGAGCACGTCCGGCTGCACCGCGCGGAGGCCAAGTACCTCGAGCTCTCGGCGTCCGCGCCGGCAGGGATCCCCCGCCTGATCGACCTGGGTCACGATGCTGCTCGGTAACGAGTTCACCAAGGGTTCGGCGCGCCGGTGGCGCCACTACACGGCACCCTGGGAGGGTGCACCACGGCAGTGACCGTAGGCCAGCGATGACGACCCCGAGGCAGGGAGGCCGCATGGAAGGCGACCGGGAACGCCGGACGTCCTCCGGCAACACCCTGCGCCTCGTGGGTTCGGGCCAAGGTGCCGATGGGCGGACGGAGCCTTCCGGTCGGCAGGAGCGTGCGGCGCAGACGCCCGCCGAGCACGACGGGGTCGCAGGGTCCGGCGGCGCGCTCGACGGGACCGGTCCGGCGCCGAGCGTCGAGTCCGACGTCGTCCAGGCCAGCACGGTGCTCCCCGGTCAGCGGGCGTCGGTCGCCGTGGGACGGCACTGGGTGGTCCGCAACGCCGTGGAGAACGACGTGACCGGGATGGCCAACCAGGTGCTCGAGCTGCTGTCCAGCGAGCTGCTGGCGAACGCGATGCTGCACGGTCCGGAGGGCGGGGCGGTCGGGCTCCAGGTGCGGCACACCCGCCAGACCGTGCGGGTCTCGGTGAGCGACGGAGGGGTCGAGCCCCCGGTGGTGCTGCACCGCGAGCCGACGGCCCCCAGCGGCCGGGGCATGGCGATCATCGAGGCGATGTCCTCGCGCTGGGGCGTGGAGGAGCACCGCGACGGCGGGAAGACCGTCTGGTTCGAGCTGGACCTCGAGGACTTCTGACGTTCGCTCCGACCGCCGGGCACGACCTCAGCGGCGGACCACCTCGCCGACGCCGTCGACGCTGCGGGTCACCTGGGCGTCGCCGGAGTACGTGATCCGGCCGGCGCCGGAGACGTGCGCGTCCAGAGTGGTCGCGACCTCGACGTCCGCCGAGCCCGCGCCGGAGATCTC
Organism: uncultured Actinotalea sp.; assembly: GCA_964416715.1. GTDB lineage: Bacteria > Actinomycetota > Actinomycetes > Actinomycetales > Cellulomonadaceae > Actinotalea. The sequence continues at coordinate 23,695 of CAYQFJ010000024.1, forward strand.
CACCTCTGCGACGTCCGACTCCAGCTCGGCCCCGAGGTAGCGCCCGGCCCCGTCCAGGGACACCTGCTGGTGGGTGGCGCGGCCGGTCAGGTCGATCTGCCCGGCGCCGTCGAGGTCGACGACAAGCTCGTCCACGTCGACGCCGACGAGCCGGACGTCGCCCATGCCGCCGATCCTGACCTCGAGCCGGTCGCCGGGGGTCAGGTTGCCGCGGACCTTCCCGGCGCCGTCGACCCGGAGCAGGTCCAGGCTCGGCAGCACCAGGTCCGCCTGGATCGTGCCGGCACCCACGGTGCGGCGGGGCAGCCCGATCTCCAGGACGCCGTCGTGCACCTCGGTGACGATCCGGCTGACCACGGCACGGTCCCCGGTGAGGCTGAGCTCGGTGCTGTCACCGTGGCTGACGTTGAGCGTGCCGGCGACCTCGAGGGCGACGCCGGTGAAGTCGTCGACCTCGCGGGCCTCGCTCACGGTCTCGCCGCTGGGGACGATGACGGAGCACGCGCTCAGCGCGACGGTCGAGCCTACGAGCAGTGCGGTGGCGGCGACGCGTCCGGTCCGGACGCGGCCGCGGTGGCGCGATGTGTTCATGGCTCAAGCCTCGCGGGCCGACCCGGTGTCGGACCATCAGGGGTCCCCCTGGTCCGTCCCGGATCCGCACCCTCGAAACCTCAGGGTCGCCTCGCCACGTGGTGGTGACCGGTTCGGCATGCGCAACGCACACTGCGTCGCCAGACTGCGACCCATGGACGACGACGAGCCCCGGCCCCCACGCCTGTGCGTGCTCGCGGCCACCTCGATCCTGACGGTCACGGTCGAGCCGCGCGCAGAGACGGAGGAGGACGAGCGGGGTGCGGGGTCGAGCAACGACCGTCCGGCCGACGTCCACGTGCACGCGGGCGGCCAGGGGCTGTGGATCGCGCGGATGGCACGGGCGCTGGCCGCCGAGGTGACCGTGTGCGGCCCGTTCGGCGGGGAGACCGGTGGGATCATCGAGCACCTCACGGCGCAGGAGCAGCTGCGCGTCCGGGGCACCCACTACGCCGGCAGCAACGGGGCGTACGTGCACGACCGGCGTGCCGGCGAGCGGACCGAGGTGGCCAGGATGGCCCCGACGCCGTTGGGTCGGCACGAGCTCGACGACCTGTTCGGGACCGTCCTGGTCGAGGCGCTCGACGCCGACGTCTGCGTGGTCGCCGGTGCGTACCCCGCCACCACGATCCCGCCGAGCTTCTTCGCCCGGCTCACCGGTGACCTCCGGCCCGCCGGCAACACGATCGTGGCCGACCTGTCGGGCCGGGCAGGCCTTGCGGTGCTGGACGCCGGGGTCGACGTGCTGAAGATGAGCCACGAGGAGATGTGCGAGGCGGGGCTCTCCGACGGCGAGGACCGGGCCGACCTGATCGCAGGTGCGCAGCGGGTGCTCGAGTCCGAGGTCCGTGCGATGGTGGTCTCGCGTGCCGCCGAGCCCGGGCTGCTGGTCACGGCGGAGGGGGCGCTGGAGGTCGTGGTCCCGGCGGTCGAGACGGTCGACCACCGAGGGGCGGGCGACTCGATGACCGCGGGCATCGCGGTCGGGCTCGGTCGGGGGATGAGCCTGCCCGACGCCGTCCGGCTGGGTGCCGCTGCGGGAGCGCTCAACGTCACGCGACGAGGACTGGGCACGGGGCGACGGGACCACATCGAGCGGTTCGCGCAGGAGGTCGTCGTGCGGCCGGTCCAGTGAGCCGGAGGGACGGCCGGGCGACGGGCCCGACCGACGAGCGGGAGAGGACCAGGTGTGCGGGCGCTGATCACCAACGACGACGGGATCGACTCACCGGGACTGACGGTGCTCGCCGAGGTGGCCCTCGACGCCGGGTACGACGTCGTCGTGGCCGCACCTGCCCGTGAGTCCTCAGGGGCCAGCGCCTCGCTGCTGGGCGCCGAGCAGGACGGGCGGTTGCTGATCGAGGAGCGCCGCAGCCCGGGCCTGCCCGGCGGCGTCCCGTCCTACGCGGTGCGGGCCGCCCCTGCGCTGATCGCCTTCATCGCCGCGCACGACGAGCTCGGTCGGCGCCCCGACATCGTGCTCTCCGGCGTCAACCGCGGCTCGAACACGGGGAACGCGGTGATCCACTCGGGAACGGTCGGGGCGGCGTTCTCCGCCGTGACCAACAAGATCCACGCGATGGCGGTCTCGATCGCCTCGGCGGACCCGCAGCACTGGGCCACGGCCGGTCGGGTCGCAGCGCACGGGCTCGCGTGGCTGCGGGAGCAGCCGCAGGCCGACGGGGTGCTCAACATCAACGTGCCGGACGTCCCCGCGGAGGACCTGCTCGGGGTGCGCAAGGCCCCGCTGGCGGCGTTCGGGGCGGTACAGGCACGGGTGCACGAGGCGGACCAGGGCCAGTTCATGGTCACCTACTCCGAGGTCGACCCGACGGCGGACGCGGAGTCCGACGCGGGGCTGCTCGCCGCCGGCTGGGCGACCCTGACCCTGCTCCAGGCTCCGTCCTTCGACGCCGACGCGGAGCTGCCCGAGCACCCGGAGGGAGCGCCGCCGGACCCCGACGGCTCTCAGCGCGCGTAGCGACGCACGAAGTTGCGGAGCATCTGCGGCGGGTGCTCGACGGTCGAGCGGCGCGCGCGGTCGATGACCTCGTCCATCTCCTCGGGCCGGAAGTAGCCCGCGTCCCGGTACGCCTCGATGCGCGCCACGATGCCGGGCACGTCTAGCTCGGGGTGGAACTGGGTGGCGTAGAGGTTCTGCTTGAGCCGGAACGCCTGGACCGGGCAGGACGGCGAGGAAGCCAGCAGGACGGCGTCGGGCGGGAGGGTGTGCACGGCCTCCTTGTGACCGACGAACGCGTCGAACGTCGGCGGCATGTCGGCGAACAGCGGGTCCCGCCGCCCCTCGTCGGTGAGGGTGACCGGCACCGGGCCCACCGGCTCGCCGTAGGTGCGGTCCACGATGCCCCCCTGGTGCACGCCCAGCGTGCCCACCCCGTAGCAGGCGCCGAAGAACGGGAAGTCGCGCGCGACGACGTCGTCCAGCAGGGTGGCGAGCTCGGCCTCCACCCGCAGCTGGGTGGCGGACTTCTCCTCGACGGGGTCGCTCGCGTTGAACGGGCTGCCGCCGACCAGGATGCCGGAGTAGTCGTCCAGGTCGAGCGGCGGCATCGGCGCCGCCTCCAGGCGCACGCGCCGGAGCTGGTCCGGTGCCAGACCGCCGAACCGGGCCATCGCGGCGTACTCGTCGTCGGCGACCTCGTCCTCGCCGCGGGTGGCGAGCAGCAGGAAGGGTCTCACGAGCGCCGAGCCTATGACCTTCCGGTGCAGGTCACAGCATGGTCTCGATCTCGCTGAGCACGCCCGTCCCTGGTGCATCGGGTGCGGGTGCCGTACTGTTCAAGGCGAAGTTGCAGTGCTTGAACGTCTTGAGCGCGCCCCGCCACCGGCCGGGCGCGCTGTCCCTGACAGGAGCGGACGACGAACACCGCGATGGAAGCGGGCCCGACACGCGGGTTCGTACGACACTCCTGAAGGAGACCAGCCATGGCTACTGGCACCGTGAAGTGGTTCAACGCCGAGAAGGGCTTCGGCTTCATCGCCCCCGACGAGGGCGGCCCTGACGTCTTCGCCCACTACTCCGCGATCGCGTCGAGCGGGTACCGCTCGCTCGAGGAGGACCAGAAGGTCGAGTTCGAGGTCAAGCAGGGCCCCAAGGGTCCGCAGGCTGACAACGTCCGGCCCCTCTGATCGTTCTCAGCGCCGGGCCGACGGCCCGCTGACTGACTCACCGAACGCCCCGACCACACGTGGTCGGGGCGTTCGTGCATCCGGGGTCGATCGAGGGTCGACGTGTCGAAAGTACTTGCCAAACTGGAAAACACATGCCAAGTTAGCGATATGAGCGACGACCTCAGCCCTGACGATGCCCGCGCAGCCCTCGCTGCTGCCGAGGCCAGCTCCGCCCGCGTCCGCGGGCCCGCTCGATGGATGAGTGTGTACCTGGGCGTCTTCGGGGTCGCGTTCGGGGTGCTCACACTGCTGCTGGGCATGGTCCAGGGCCGGCCGGCGCGCGCGGTCCTCCTGGCCGGCTGGGCGGTGCTCTGCCTGGGCGTGGTGGCGTGGGCTGCCCGGCGGCCCGCCCACCTGGCCGGGACCGCCGCCCGCACCGGCCGCTACTGGATGCTCACGGCTGTGCTGTACGGCATCGCACTCGCCGTCGGCCTCCCGCAGGACGACGCGGGCCTCGGCTACTGGCTGCCGGCTGCTGTGGTCGTCGCTCTGCCGATGCTCATCGGGGCCGTCCGGGAGGCGCGGGCATGACTCACGCCCCTCACCCTCGACACGGGCTCGACGACCGACTCGTGCACGCCGTGCGCTTCTCCGTGGTCGCCGCCCTCGACGGCGTGGAGAAGGCAGAGTTCGGCCTGGTCCGGGACAGCGTCGAGGTGAGCGACTCGATGCTCTCCAAGCAGGTGGCACTGCTCGAAGAGGCCGGATACGTCGACGTCGAGAAGGGCCGGGTCGGCC
>CAYQFJ010000025.1:0-28010 GCA_964416715.1 uncultured Actinotalea sp.
TATCCGGCTCATCGCATTCCAGGGTGTAGGTGTGGTCGGAAGCCGCCGGTCTCCAGCAGTGATCTGGCGATGTAGTTGGTGAGGTTGCGGAAGCCGAGGGCGGAGCCGCGTAGGTGTTCGAGGCGGCCGTTGATCGCCTCGGTGGGTCCATTGCTGGTGCCGGGGCGGTCGAAGTAGGCCAGGACGTCGGTGGCGTGCTTCTTGAGGGTGCGGGCGAGCTTGCGGACCTCGACGAGCTCGACCGGGACGGCGGTGGTGATCCGAGCGATCGTGTGGGTCAGGAAGTGCTTGCCCAGGCCGCGGTCGTGCTCGCGGTAGGCGGTGATGATGTCCTGGTAGACGCCCCAGGTCGCCTCGACTGCGACGTGGCGGGCGTCGGCGAACAGCGCCTCGATCCGCTCGATCTGGCGTTCGGTCAGCAGTCCAGCACCGGTGAGCAAGGTGCGTCGGGCGGCATACAGCGGGTCGCCGGTCATGCCGCGGCGGCCGAAGATGTCCTGCTGGGTGCGGCGTCGGCAATCGTCCAGGGCTTGGCCGGCCAGGCGCACCACGTGGAAGGGGTCCATGATCGCCACGGCGTCGGGGACCTCTTCAGCGGCAGCGGTCTTGAATCCGGTGAACCTGTCCATCGCGACCACCTCGATGCCCTCGCGCCAGGTCCTCGGGCGCTGCGCGAGCCAGTCCTTGAAGACCGCCTTGGAGCGACCTTCGACCATGTCCAACAGCCGCGACGGGCCGGTCCCCGCCCTGACCGGGGTGAGGTCGATGATCACGGTCACGTACTTCTCACCGCGGCGGGTGTGACGCCAGACGTGCTCGTCCACGCCGATCACCGCGACACCGTCGAACCGGTGCGGGTCATCGATCAGCACCCGCCTGCCCTCGGTCAGCACCGCGGTGTTCGCGGTGTGCCAGGACACCCCAACCCGGCGGCCACCCGGGCCACGGTGAGGTGATCGACCACGAGCGCCTCCAACGCCCAGGCCAGGGCGCCACGGGAGAGCTTGGCCCGCGCCGGGGCCGCCCCAGAAGTGTCCTCGCGCCACACGCGTCGGCAGCCCTGGCAGCGGTAGCGACGAACCCGCACCAGCAACGTCGTAGGTCGATGACCGAAAGGCTCGTGCGCGAGCCGACGGGCGACCGTGCCCCGCGACACACCTTCGGCGCCACACTGGCGACACCACGGGTCGACCTCGGCGATCCTGCACTCGATCACCGCCCGCTCCCGCTCCACGCGTTGCCCCACGGCAACCAACCCCAGTTCGCCCAGGCGGCAGAACGTCGTCACATCAGGGTCAGCGAAGGTAGCGTCAGGCACGTCGAGGTCTCCCAGATGGACGGTGTGAGAACCCCATCATCGGGGGACCTCGACACCTACCCAGGCACCGACACCGCTACACCCTCATCCGCGAAGAGCCGGTAATGTGGCTCTTCGGATCTAAGCGTGGTTGGGCCTCCAGGGTCGGTTGCCGGAGGCGGCCAGCAGGATGCGTAGTCGGTAGTGGGCGAAGGTGCGGAACCCGTGGGCCAGGCGGCGGGTCTTCTCGATGATGAGGTTGATGGCCTCGGTGCCGCCGTTGGAGACGCCGTCGGTGTCGAAGTAGGCCAGGACCTGCTGGCGCCAGGTGCGCAGGGTGCGACCGAGGCGGGCGACCTCGGGGATCGGGCAGGTGTGCAGGGTGGCGATGACGTCCTCGGCGGTCTTCTTGCCGGCCGCGGCGGTGCGGGCGTGATAGATCGAGCGCAGCCGCTGGTAGCAGCCCCAGGCGATGGTCACTTCCCAGCCCGGGTCCCCGGCCTCCAGGGCAGCCTCCAGGCGGGCGACCTGCCGGGCGGACAGGTGTTCGGCGCCGTGGCGCAGCAGGCCGCGGATCTTGTAGAGCGGGTCGTTCTTGTGTCCGCGGTGGCCGAGGGTGTCCTGCTGGACGCGGCGGCGGACCTGGTCGACGCAGGCGGTGCCGAGCTTGACGACATGGAACGCGTCCAGCACCGCCACGGCGTCGGGCAGCTCATCGCGGATCGCGTTGGCATAGCCGCGGAACAGGTCCAGCGCGGCGTGCTCGACGGTCGCGGTGAACCCCTCAGGCTGGGCTGCCAACCACCGCGAGTAGGCGGTCCCGGACCTGCCCGGGACCACATCCAGCAGCCGAGCCCGGACGTTCCCGTCCTGGTCACGGGTCAGATCGACCATCGAGGTCACCGCCCGGTCCCCACCGCGGTGGGAGGGCTTCAGATGTGCTCGTCCACCCCCAGCGTGACCACCCCATCCAGGCGGCCGAGCTCGTCCAGCCGCCGGACCGCCTCGGCCTCGATCGCGTCCCAGCACGTGTGCCAGTCCACCCCCAGGTGCCGCGCCAGCGCCGCGACGGTGGTGTCGTCATGAGCCAACGCGTCGGTCGCCCACCCGATCGCCCGGCTCGTGAGCTTGGCCCGCGGCGCGATCAGCGGGTGGTCCTCGCAGAACGTCACCACCGAGCAGCCAGCGTCGGGACACCGCCAGATCCGCTTGCGCCAACGGATCAACACCGAGGCCCCGAACGCCGGCGCGTCATGGACCTGATGAACACGGCGACCGTGACCGATCGCGACCACCCCGCAGGATCGACAGCCGGTCAGGACCTCGTCAGTCTCGACCGTCACCACGAGCCGGCCCGCGCCGTTGTGAGCGACCTCGAGCACGTGCAAGCCAGGGGCGTGGAAGATCTCATCAGCGCGGGCACACCAGGGTGTGCCGTCGCCGCATCTACTCTCAGACACGTCGGGGTCTCCGAAGGAACGGTTGCTTGGTCGCTACCGATCTTGGAGGCCCCGACACCCACCTCCCCGCAACGCCACGCAGCCCCTACCCGCCGACCTCAACCACGCTCAACTCCGAAGAGCCGGTAATGTCAGCCTTCGAGTTCGGACCCAAACTCGGTGGATGCGTGTGTGAAGGGTAGTGTGAATTCTACGAACGGATACCATGAAGCACTATATTGCCATTCAAGATTTATGTCCAAGCGGATTCGACGGAACCCAGCAGCGGGCGGACCTGCGACGCAGATGTGTCGTCCCTTTGCTCAGAAACCAGATAAGTGAGGGGTTCACCTGGGTGGTGACCAGCGGTATCGGGATGGAAGGCCTGCACCTGGAAGGTATCGATCACCTGACTCTAGGCGTTCCCCCGCCACCAACCTTCGACAGAATCACCTACATGGTGCAGCAAATTGTCTCAGAAGTAGCATCAGGATTTCCTAAGGGCGAGAAGGTCATCACCACCCGTCTCAACAACGACGACCTACTGATGCCTCACCATATCGAGGCCGCTCAAGCACCTTTTCGGCAGGAAGATGGGCCACGTGTCGTCGACGTGCCGGGATTTCGGGTCGACGCGAGGTTCGGAAAGGTCTACCAGGACACGCACTATGCGGAACATGACACGCACTATGCGGAACATGGCGTCCCGTCACCGTTCATCAGCCTGGTCGAGCAGAAGGTTGGGAGACGGTGCCGGGTGAGGACCGCGTACTACGATCAGCATTCGGTTATGCACCGCCACTTCGAGGTGATGTACCTGGAACGCCCAGCATGGATACATCTCATCCACGGATCGAACAAGACGATGGCTCGCCCGGAAGCGGATTTAGCGGCGCGGGGTTGCCTACTCCCAGTCGGTTCGGAGGAGTTCCTTGGAGGCGTGGTCGAGGGCCAACTGCCAGCGGTTTCCGGAGAGTCGAGGAGAACCGAATGAACCGTTCAGCTGTAAGAAAGCCCGCCGTGGCCGCCGCAATCGGCATGGTGATGGTGATGGGAATCTTCTCCGCGATCGTGGGCAGGTACAACCTCCTTGCTGCGACCGCGGTGGTTCTTGTCGGGATACTGGTGTTCCTGCTGTGGGACATCCGCCGGAGAGCCGCAGACCTTGGTCACATGGCACGGTTAGCAGCACGGCGGCAAGCTGTCTTGCAGAAAGCCCTGCGAGAAGAGATCCGCAAGCTCCGGGCCGAGTCCAAGAAGACTCGAGCCACCGACGACGCTCGGCTGCCTGAGATGGAACGGAGGCTACTCGCTGGTATCGAGTCGGAGCGGTTGGCTGCAGCCGACCGCCACCGCGAGTCGATGGCCACGATCGAGCGGGTGGGCGACGCCGTCGAGATGCACCATGAGCGCTTCGCCAAAGTGGACGAGAGCATTCGTTCCGCAGCTTCCAGAACGGTGGACGCACTTGGTGCGCTCAGCTGGACGCAGCTCGCGGACATCGAAGCCATGTTCCAGCTCTTGCCGAAGGTTGATGCGCGTGCGCCTCTTCCAGCATCGGGGAACTGGGCGATGAACGCCCGTTCGCTGCTGCATCTCGCGGACCTTATCCAGCGGGTGAACCCTCGGACTGTGCTCGAGCTGGGTGGAGGGACGTCGACGGTATGGCTTGGGTATCTTCTCCAAGACACGGGAGCCAGGGTCGTGAGCGTTGACCACGACGAGTACTACGCAGGTGTTACGAGTGAGGCGGTCCAGAGGCACGGCTTGAGGGGTGTGGTCGAGGTACGGACGGCGCCACTGACGGCGGTCACCGAGGGAGAAGATTCCTTCAGGTGGTACGACCCAGCCGGCTTCGCCGATGTTGAGGAGATCGACGTGCTCATCGTGGACGGTCCGCCCAAGCGCACGGGCCCGATGGCACGCTATCCCGCGTTGCCCCAGACTCTTCCCCGTCTCTCGGCCGATGCGGTAGTTGTCCTTGACGATGCTGACCGGCCTGACGAGGTCCAGACGATCGAACGCTGGATCAGCGAGGTCAACGGGCTGATCCAGGTGGAGATCGGCATCAGTCGGCTCGCGGTGCTCCGTCGGCCCACGGCGTGAGTCGCTCGCGTCGAAGCAGCTCCTGAATGAGCGACACGTGAGCGTCGTGACTGAACTTTTGGCGGACGTGTGCTATTGCGCGCGCTGACTGTTGTCGGTAGGCAACAGGGTCAGCGTACAGCCGCTTGACCGCAGCCCTGGCATTCTCCGGATCAGCGTAGACGGCAGCTTCGCCGAACGTTGCCTCGAGATGGGGTGGAAGAATGGCGACACATCCGGTCGCGAGAGCTTCGAGCGTTGAGCGGCCAAACGCATCATATGCGTGCTCATTCTGGTAGTAGACGAAGAAGTCCAGCGAATTGAGAAAGGTGCGCACGTCCAAATGGTCCTTGGGGAATGAAACCCATGACGCAGGTAGGCTGTCCGCCCCTAATACTGACAAGGGTGTTTTGTGGCCACCCATCACTCTTATATCCATCTGGCCATCGATGGGATACACAGATCGAAGGGTCGCAGAATCTCCGGGCCACTTCATAGGATTGTCTCGAGAATGGCGTCCAACTACCGGCCGATTAGAACGGAACCCCCTGCGTTCGGTCGCCCACTCGTCGATATCTAATATTCCCGGTATGTCAAAGTCCGCAAGTTCTTGATCGCATACAAGACTTTCGATCGCATGTCGAACTGTTGGGCCTTGTGGTGCCCAGAGCCCACGTAAGCGAAAGAGGTGTTCAGCATTCTCAGAACACGCCCGAACATCATAGCGAATATCTGAGCCATCGCGCTCTGCAGGCGCTTGGTTAGCGAGGATGATCAGACGCTCCGCTCGAATGCCTAGTGGTTCGACCGGCGGAAACTGGAGAATCGGTGGATATCGAAGTACTACCAGACGGACCTTAACATCATCATCATCACATATCCGCTTGACTGTCCCGTTGTTAATCATTTCCTGGATCGGAGTGCAGAGGGGCTTCGGGGTTTTCGACATGAACCGCGCTGCTTCAAGATGGAGTACTCCGACCGTAAGGTTTCGCGACGTAAGCGCTCGAATCTCTTCGATCATCGATTTTTGGGGGCCGCCGTACTGTCGCCAGTCACCCGCAAGGACTACGTCGATAGCACTGGTGCCTGATAACTCGATCTTGAATCTATCGGGTATGCTGACTGTCGCAGGAGAAGAAGTAGAAATTTCCAACTCTTTGATTTGCGCGGTGGCGTGCCAATGCATGTAGGAGTCGCGATAGGCGCGCCGAGCTGGATGGTGCCACCCGGCTCGAAAGTCAGACCTCGAGAGAGATCCCGGGTCGATTCGGATAATTCCCAATGGACTCTTGACGTCGATGCAGGTTCGGCCCGTGTACCGTTCAACTCGGTGCAATAACTCGGAGTCGGATGCACGACGGGCTGCGATGTAGCCCCCAAGCTTTCGTACGACCGCTAGGCGATACATCAACGACGATGTGTTGGGTTGGACCGGGCGGTAGCCGGGTCGTTGCATAATAAGGTTATCAAGGGCGGTGATGGCGTTACTCCTGGTGGCAACCGCCTCGATTGAGTCGAGAAGGGGATAGACTTGCCGATGCAGACGCTCCGGATGTGCCCAGTCGTCGTCGTCTTGGCCGGTAATAAACTCTCCCTTGGCTATGGCAATTCCTGCGTTGCGAGCCAAGTAGGTTCCTTGATTGTGTGACATTGAAAGTGTGTGGATCCGTGAATCTAGGCTGGTGAGCTGCGTCAGGAGTTCACGGTATTCGGGAGGCGACCCGTCATCCACAATGATTAACTCGAGATTCTCCCAAGTCTGTGCAAGGATGGAATCGATCGAGTTCCTCAAAGCATGTGATTCCGGACGAAACGTGGTCATTACGACCGAGATGAGTGGCCCGTCCACGGTCGGCAGGGTGCGAGTGGCACTCAGGCCGTTAAAAGGTATGGCTGCACCGAGGTCAATGTCAGGTGCAGTAAGGTCGTGGGAGTTGAAGCGACGAGCTAATCCCCCACGCCACCGCTCCATATGGGCATAGGGGCTTCGAGTGAATGGGTTGTAGAGGTCGGTCATCAAGTACCCATCGCCGATCCGCTGCACGTCAGGATAACTCAGGAGTATCTCATGTGCCCAACGGTACTGATGGGTCGAATAGAGTAGTTCAACTAAGAGTTTTGCGTAGTAAGATTGCAAAGAGTCAGGCAGTTTTCCCACGAATTCTGAAAGAAGATAAATCGCTTGTCTGCTATCTTCGGGGAAGAATTGCTGCAAGCCGATGACGCGGCCTAGCGCAGCCATCCAGGCCGGATCGACGACCGCCTTAAGGTTTGCCGAATCGTCTAACAGTTCATTGTACGTCAATAATCCGTCGGATGCGACGTGTGCAATTAGGTCACGATAGGTAACAGACCGTACTCGGAGTGCGGTCTGTTCCACTGTTACAGGCCCGCGTCGCCTTGCGATGGCCGCATAGTCGTCAAGAAGAGCCTTCGGCCCTCGCGCGGTGACGGGATTGAGGTAGTCGGGCATCAAGACAACCAATGGTGTGCGTGACAGTGAGAGTCGTGGATACAGCCATGGAGCATAGCGGGGATCGCCTGGCATGCGTTGTGGATGGGCGCTGTGTCTCGCCGATCGGTGCACCGTCGTTAGGCTGGGTCGGGCCGTCCTGCCGGACGGTGGCAAGTCGAGTTGAGGACAGGTAAGGACCCTTGAGCAGCAGCTCTGAAATCTCGGTTAGCCAGTACGACGTACTCCTGGCTTCCGACCTGCGCCTACCCGGTGGTACCACCGCGAGCATGACCGAGGAGATCCGCGCCCAGGCGGCTGCCGGGTACCGCACAGCGCTCCTGCATGTCCCGAGTGGTCTGGCGAATCGTGGTCTGGGGATCGATCCGCGGCTGCGTCGGTGCGTGGACGAGGGGTTGGTGGAGCTCGTCGTCCCGAGGGAGCGGATTCATGGCCGACTCGCGATGCTTCGCAACGCCACCGTGTTCGCCGAGGTGCCACGCGGGTTTCCGATCACGGCTGACCAGACCGCGATGATCGCCAATCACGTGGCTGTTGACGCGGCCCGGGTGCGGCACTACACGCCGGCGACCACGGATGCCGCGATTCACGCCTGGTTGGGTGTTCGGCCTCGTTGGTACCCGATCGGACCCGCCGTCCGCCACTCGCTCGAGCCGGAAGCCTCGGACATCGATCTCGCCCCCGCGGACTGGTTCAACCTGCTGGATGTGGACGAGTGGTCCGTCGAGCGCTCAGGTGTCCTGCCCGCCGGTCGCATCCCCGTGATCGGACGTCACAGCCGATCTTCGGCCGCCAAGTGGCCGGAGAGCTCGCGAGACCTGCTCGCGGCCTACCCGGAGGACGGCAGCGTCTCGGTACGCGTGCTCGGAGGGGCGGACGCGGTCGAGGACGTGCTGGGCAGGGTGCCCGAACGCTGGATAGTCGAGCAGTTCGGGGAGCGTGACCCGAGGGACTTCGTCGGCAAGCTCGACTTCTTCGTGTACTTCCACCGCAGTGACCTGGTGGAGGCCTACGGGCGCACGATCATGGAGGCGATGGCCAGCGGAGCGGTCGCGATCCTGCCCGAGCACTTCCGGGAGAGCTTCGGCGATGCCGCGCTCTATACGACCCCCGCCGGCGTGCAGCCGCTGGTCGCCACGTTGTCGGCCGATCCGGTGGCGTACCTGGAGCAGTCGCGCAAGGGGCAGGACTTCGTCGCACGCACGCACGGTCACGCCGTCCACGTCGACCGGTTGCGCGAGCTGATCGGGGAGCCGAGCGGTGAGCCGGTCGACGTGCCCACCCGTCGTCGGCCGCGTGATCGTCGACACGTCATGTTCGTCAGCAGCAACGGCGCGGGCATGGGCCACCTGACCCGGCTGCTCGCCATGGCGAACCGCTCCTCGGACGACGTCCAACCTCTGTTCTTCTCGATGTCGCAGGCGGTCTCCGTGGTTGAGCGATACGGACATCCGTGGGAGTACTGCCCGTCGCGCGGCGACCTGGACTGCTCGGTGGAGGACTGGAACCGGTTGTTCAGCGACCGGTTCGGCGAGGTGCTCCGGCGGTACCAGCCGCAAGCCGTCGTCTTCGACGGGACCATGCCGTACGTCGGGATGGCGAAGGTTCGCAAGAAGTACCCCGGTGTGCTCTTCGTGTGGTCCCGGCGCGGGATGTGGCGGCAGGGCACCACGGACAAGTTCCTCAAGCGCGGAGCGAGCTTCGACCTCATCATCGAACCCGGTGAGATCGCGCACTCCCAGGACCAGGGGCCGACAGCACGGCGCACGGACGCCCGGCGCGTCGGCCCGCTCACGCTCGTCGGGCGGGAGGACCTCATGGACCGGTCCGCGGCCCGGTTGGAGCTCGGGATGGATCCGGAGGCACCTGCGCTGCTGCTCAGCCTCGGGGCCGGGAACATCAACGACATCGCCTCGGACCTCGACCTGTTCGCCGACGCCGCGGCCGCCCTCCCCGGTGGATGGCACACCTACGCGACGAAGCCGCCCATCGCGCGCGTCGGAGGGCCGAGGCGGGACCACGTTCGTCCGGTCTCCGTCTACCCCTTGGCGAAGTACCTCAACGCGTTCGACGCTGCCGTCGTGGCGGCCGGCTACAACAGCTACCACGAGGTCGTGCTCGCCGGGTTGCCGTCCGCCTTCGTGCCCAACCTCGAGACGATCACCGACGACCAGCTTGCGCGCTCCCGGTACGCCGAGCAGCAGGGGTTCGGTGTCTCAGTTCCCGCGGTCACCGCCGAGTCCGCGCACGCGGCGCTCGCCTGGCTCACCGACCCGGGGCAGGCGGCCCGGGCGCGCGCCGCGGCCGTCGCGGCCTACCCGGACAACGGAGCGGGGGAGGCGATGGCGCTCATCGAGCAGGCCCTCGCAGGCCGGGAGACAGGGCGATGAGCATCAAGCGCCGGGCGCAGCGCGCCGGACGCCGGTTCTTGGCGTACCCGCGCGTGCGGCGAGTCTCCCTGGCGATCGTCGCACGGGTGCCCGCGGTCAGGGACATGGGAAACGCCGTGCTCGGGGAGCCGTTGGCCACGACCAAGAAGAAGGCCGTAGACATCAGACCCGGCCCGATGTTCTACGGGGACGTCCAAGGACGACGGCTGCCGATCGTGCTCATCGTTGCGGTGGGGCTGGGCGGCGGTGACACCGAGACGCTCGCCCGGCAGATCGAGCTCGCCCAGCTCACCACCGGTACGTTCCGTCCCCTGTTCGTCGTGGACAGCGGGGAACTGGCGCCGTTCCGCCACCGGAACTACGCCGTGGAGGCGGTGATGACCGCGGAGGCGTACGGGCGCGTCAACCCGCACGACGCCTACTCGGAATACTTGTACGAGCGGGTCAGCGCCATCGCGGACGGGTACCGAGCGCAGGCCGTGGTTCCCCTACCGATCCAGCAGCTCGCTCACCTGTCACCATCGACCATGCGACTGATCGGTGCGATCGGCCGATGATTTCTGCCGCCCGACTCGGGCTGTGCGGAGGAGCGGGGCGCCGCGCGGAGACCGTAGACTCGTCCGGCTGAGGCGCAGCTGGCGACAGGACGAGAGGCAGATGGCGAACCCAGGTGGGACGGGCGTCGACTACGATGCCGAGCTCCAGGTCTACGAGCCGCACCGGGCCGGGCTACCCAAGATCATCCCGTACTTCAGAGACCTGCTGACGCGCCTGGAGTTCGCGGCCGAGTTCTCCCGCTCGGGGATCCGTGCGGCGAACACTCAGACCGTGTTCGGGCAGCTCTGGTTGGTGCTCAACCCACTGCTGCTCGCCTGCGTCTACTACGTCCTGGTCACGATCATCGCGCCCGGCCGCGGTGGCCTGCCCTACCTCGCGCACATCGTCGGTGGGCTGTTCGTGTACTACATGGTCTCCGGCTCGATCAGCACCGGCGCCGCGTCAGTGACCTCCGGGGGCCGGCTGATCCTCAACATGGCCTTTCCCCGGCTGCTGATGCCCATGGCGGCCGTACGGACGGCGTTCTTCCGGTTCCTGCCGACCGTCCCGGTGTACCTGGTGATCCTGACCATCGGTGGTGGCCGCTGGTCCCCGGTGATGCTCCTCGGCCTCGTCTTCCTGGGGATGATGGTGGTGTTCAGCATCGGGATGGCGGCGTTCTTCGCGGCGGTCACGGTGTACTTCCGGGACACGACGAGCTTCCTGCCGTACTTCCTGCGGATCTGGCTCTACCTCTCGCCGGTCCTGTGGTCCGTGGAGGAGGCACCCGAACGGTTCCAGGACCTGATGGTGCTGAACCCGTTGTATTCACTGATCGGTGGTTGGACCGAGACCACGCTGCAGGCCACGGTGCCACCCGCCTCCATGTGGGTCGCCGGTGCCGTGTGGGCCGTGATCGCGTTCGTGGTCGGCTCGCTGTTCTTCATGTCGAGGGAGCGTGATTTCGCTGTCCGCCTCTGAGCCCAGCTCGCAGACCGCCACAGCGCCCAGCGAGCCGAAGCGGCCCCGTCAGACCCCCGCACCGGGCGAACCGCCGACGGTCAGCGTGCAGAACGTCTCGATCACCTACCGCACCACCTTCGAGAAGGTTCCAACGATCAAGAGCGCCATCGTCCGCCTGGGCCGTGGCGAACGCGCTGTCCGCGAGGTCGAGGCGCTCAGGAACGTCAGCTTCGACGTCCCGCGCGGCACCTCGCTGGGGATCATCGGGGCCAACGGTGCGGGTAAGTCGACGCTCATGCGGACCATCGCCGGGGTCCTGCCGCCCACCCGCGGGCGGGTCGAGGTGCGCGGACGCATCAGCGCGCTGCTCGCCCTGGGTGTCGGTTTCAACGCTCAGCTCTCTGGTCGGGAGAACGTCGTCCTCGGCGGGCTCGCGGCGGGGCTGAGCCGAGCCCAGGTCGACTCCCGAGCGGATGAGATCGCCCGGTTCGCCGACCTCGAGGACTTCATGGACCTGCCGATGCGGACGTACTCCTCCGGCATGTACCAGCGCCTCGCGTTCTCCGTGTCCGTCCACATGGAGCCGGACATCCTGTTGATCGACGAGGCCCTCTCCGCCGGGGACGCCAGCTTCAAGGAGAAGGCGACCGCCAAGATGGACGAGCTCATGTCCTCGGCGCGGGCGATGTTCCTGGTCTCACACTCCCTGGCCAGCATCCGTGAGCTGTGCGACGACGCGGTCTGGCTGCACAAGGGCCAGCTGATGATGCACGACACCCCGGAGAAGTGCATCGCCGCCTACACGAAGTTTCTCCAGGTCGGTGAGAATGCGTTCACCTTCGAGGATCTCTGAGCTGGCCGTGACCCCAACGCACCTGGTGGGGACGCCCCCCGAGGTGACGATCATCACCTCGGGGCACGACGTCGCCGACGCCCGGCTGCACCGCGAGGTCGCCGCCCTGCAGCGGGCGGGCGTGACCGTCGAGGTACTCGGCCTCGGCGATCCCCACGGCGCACCGCCCGGGACGCGGACGCGCACCTGGCCACGGTCCGGGTCCACGGTTCGGGCCTGGCGGGCGCTCACCCTCCCGTGGCGGGCGCGGGGCCGCGTGCTGATGACGCTCGACCCGGACGTGGCGGTGGGAGCGCGGCTGAGGACCGCGCTCTCGCTCGGCCGACGACGTCAGGTGGCCGACGTGCACGAGGACTACGCCCTGGTGCTGCAGGACCGTGACTGGGCGATGGGGGCCCGCGCCCACCTGGGGCGCTGGGTCGCCGTACTGGGGCAGTGGGCCGCCCGGCGTGCTCACCTGACCGTGGTCGCGGACGACCACCTGATGCCGGACGTCCCCCGTCGCGTGGTTCTGCGCAACCTGCCGGACACTTCGATGCTTCCCGAACCTTCCGAGCGGTCCGGCGAGCCTCGCGCCGTCTACGTGGGAGACCTCCGAGCCAGCCGCGGGCTGTTCGCCATGCTCGATGCGATCGAGGGTGCTCCGGGCTGGTCCCTGGACCTCGTGGGACCGATGGCGGCGAGCGCAGCCGAGGAGTTCGCCGCGAGGACGAGCGGCGAGCTGGGTCGTCGGGTGCGATGGCACGGGAGGCTCGACCCTCGCCAGGCGTGGGCGCTGGCCGAGGGCGCCTGGGCCGGTCTGCTGCTGCTCGAAGACACCCCCGCCTTCCGGATGGCGATGCCCAGCAAGCTCTACGAGTATCTCGCCTGCGGGCTCGCCGTGGTCACCACCGACCTGCCGCGACCTGCCGAGCTGGTGCGGGTCTCCGGCGCCGGCGAGGCGGTGACCAGCGGGACCCAGGCGGCCGCGGTGCTGCGAGGCTGGGCGCAGCACCCCGAACTCGTCGACCAGCGACGGGCCCGCGCGCTGGACGCCGGTGCCCAGTTCACCGGCCCGGAGAACATCGACGGCTTCGTGGACGCCGTGCGCTCCCTGCTGCCGGTCAACGCCGCTGCAGCGCGCGGATCCCGGCTGAGACACCGTTGACCGTAGGGACCTCCGGTAGCCGGCGGGCCACCCGCCACACAGTCTCGATCGCGGGCGAGTCCCCGGCGACGATCACCGCCGCACCGCGCAGAGCGCGCACCACGTCACGATTCGCGAGGGCCGCGCGGGCGAAGTGGGCCGACGGCGTCCGCCGCAGAAGCACGCGTGCGCCGTGCCGAAGCAGCCGCACCGGCAGGGGTGCGGGCCGTGGTTCGGGGAAGGCGCCGGCGTCGACGCTGATCGTCGTGACACCCTCCATCGCTGCTGCGAGCCGTGAGACGACCGTGACGTCGCCACCTGCTGCGCTGAGTCTCGCGACTGCCGCGGCGACGTCACCCGGGAGCGGACGGCGGCCGGCCAGGACGAGCACGATGGCGGTGCTCACCGTGCCACCCGTTCGGTCAGTGCGCGGACGCGCGGCGCGAACTGGCGGTCGCGACGGTACTGCGCGGCGAACTCCTGGGCCGCAGTCCGCCGCCCCGGGTCGGCCTCGTCGACCGCGCGCGCCGCCGCAGCGAACGCTTCGGCGACGTCGGCCGTCGCGAGGCTGCGCGCCGGGAACCACAGCGGGTAGTCCGCCAGCACCTGCCCGGCCGCGTTGTCCGGATCGTGCACCGAGACGATCGGTTTGCCGGTGGCCACGTACTCGAAGACCTTGCCGCTGGTGACGTAGCGGCCACCTCCCAGGGCCAGCACCAGCGCGTCCAGGTGCGCATAGTGCTCACCGACGGAGAACTTCGGCACCGGGCCGGCATAGCTCACCCCGACGTCGCCCGCCTGGGTGATCTGCTCGCTCATCTCCGCCCGAGGCACCGCGAAGTAGCCCAGGTAGCCGGCGATCGAGAGCGTCGAACCCTGGGGCACGCCACCGGACTCGACACCCGTGCGCCATCCGGCGAGCAGCTCGGCCAGCGGGACCTTCGGGGTGACCGTGCCGAGGTAGCCGAAGCGGACCGGGCCATCATCACCTGCGGTGGGCGACGTCGATCGGGCGGGGGCCGCGGCTGACGCCTCGGCCGGCGCGGGGGCTGGCACAGTGAGCACGTCCGGGTCCCAGCCGTTGGCGACCACGTGCATCCGGTCCGCGACCGTGGGGTGCTCCTGCGCGTGCCACTTGCGGATCGGCTCGTTGACGAACCAGATCTCTGCAGCATCGGCCAGCGCGGCCCGCTCGATCCGTGCGGCCCGGCTGCGGCGTGAGTGCAGCAGGCCGCCGGTGAACACGTCGAGCATCCACGCGTCCCGGTAGTCCATGACGTACGGCACGCCGGACGCTCGGTGCAGAGCGTGTGCCGCCGCGAACGTCACGTAGGGGTTCGCGGTCGCCACCACCAGGTCCACCGGGTCGTCCCGGTGCACCTCCGCCGCCGTACGGGTCAGAGCGCCTCGCCACGGGCCGTAGCCCGCCTCGGGGAAGTGGGCGCGGTCCCGCCATACCCGCAGCCGACGCCACACCGGGGGCACCAGCACCCGCAGCCGGCTGTACGTGCGGATGTCCGTCTCCTGGGCGGGCCAGTCGAACGGGATCCGGCGCACGTCGACGTCGGGCCGCACGTGGGCCGTCAAGGACGGGTCCGTGCCGGTGAACCGCTCGAAGGCGTCCTCGGTGGTGGTCAGCACGGTGACCCGCCACCCGGCGTCGCTGAACGCGTTGGCGGTCGCCAGCGCACGGTACACCCCCGCGGCGCGGCACGGCGGGAAGGCCCACGCCAGGTACAGCAGGTGCGGCCGGCCGGCGGCGCCCCGGGCCTGGTCCGGCGGTGCGGGTGTCATCGGTTCTGCGTCCCGGACAGGCCCAGGTGCTCGGTCAGCACCCGCGCCGAACGGCGGCCGTCGTGCACCTCGCGGACGTACTGCGGGCCACGAGCCGCCGTCGCGCGGGCCTCGTCCCGGTCCCGCAGCACCTGGCGCAGCACCTCGGTCAACCGGTCCGGCGGGGCCTCCACCACCGGGAGCTCCAGCGGGCACAGCTCGCGCACCTGCGCCATCACGTGCGAGACCACCAGCCGACCCGCGGCCATCGCCTCGGCCGCCATCACGCCGTAGATCCCCAGCGCGAACTGGTCCAGCACGATGTCCGCGTCCGCGACGGCGTCGGGCATCTGCTCGGGCCGGACGCCCTCCAGGCGGCGGTACTCGACCAGGCCTTCGGCCACCAGCGGGCGAACCGCCTCCTCCACCCGGTCCGACCCCTTGAGGCTGGCCCGGCTCGGAGCGTGCAGCACCACGGGCCGCTCCCGTTCCAGCACCGGGCGGCTCGAGGCCCAGCGGTCGACGTCCACCACCACCGGGAGCCACACCGCCCCCGGCACGTCGGCCAGCAGGTCCGGGGTGGACACGAAGCACGGCCCCGCGAAGTCCTCGACCAGCGGCGCCAGCCGGTCCCGGCCCGCGGCGAGCCGCGCGGTCAACGGGTCGCGGGGGTCGGTGAACGGCGACCACGGCGTGCGGCGGGCGTTCAGCGCCGGGTCGCGGATCTCCGACCCGTGCAGCACCAGGGCCACCTCGATCCCGTTGGCCCCCAGCACGCGTGCGTCACCGGTGAAGTCCGCGCCGTGGCGCCGGCCTAGGACCGGCCGCCCGGCCTCCAGCAGGGCGTGCGTCCAGCCCCCGACGGCCGTGGCCTCCAGGCGCTGCGCCCACGCCTGGTCCTTGGCGAACGTCTCCGCCGGGACCAGCTCGTCGCACGGGTAGGTCAGCGGCGAGCCGCGGTCGACGGTGAGCACGTACGTGCTCGCACCGGGTACCTCGCGCTCGACGGCCTTGGCCCACTCCCACGCCTGACCGGCCATGTTCGCCGGTCCGATGCCGATCACGGACGGCCGGTCCCGGCGGCTGCGCGGTACCTCGACCAGCTGCTCGAGGGCGGTGGGCGCCGTCGGCTCGTGCAGCGTCCCGTCACCCAGCAGCGAGCGGTACAGGTCCCGCAGCACCGTTGCCTGGCGCCCCCACGCGTGGTCGGTGAGCAGCTCCGGCCGGGACCGGATCGCTGCGACCACGTCCTGGCGGCGGGCGAGCAGGTCCCGCAGCTCCGTGGCGAAAGAGGCCGCGGACCCCGCCACGTGCACGCCCCCCACCCGGTGCCGCCGGACGAACTCGGCCTGCGCGCGGCAGTTGCTGACCAGCACCGGCAGACCGGCGAACAGGTACTCGAAGAGCTTGTTCGCCAGGGCGACCTCGTGGCTGCCGAAGTGCAGGATCGGGATGATGCCGACGTCGGCGCTCGCCACGTAGGCGGAGACCTTGTCCGGCGGCACGGGGTCCAGCAGGTGCAACCGGTCGGCCACCCCCGCCTCCTCGGCCAGGGCGGCCAGGGCGGTGACGGTCCGGATCCGGGTGTGCGGGACGGCGATCACCGCCAGGTGCACGTCCGGGAGCTCGGTCAGCGCTTCGACGGCGGTCTCCACCCCGCGGGCGAGGGTCACCCCACCGCTGTAGACGACCAGGGGGACGTCCGGGGCCAGCCCGAGGTCGTCCCGCAGCGTGCGCTCGATCTCCCACGAGCTCGCGTCCAGGTCCGGGCTGTTCATCACCACGGCCGGGCGGGACGGCAGGCGGTAGCGGGCCGTGAGGTCGTCGGCGAGGGCGTCGGTCACGGTCAGGACGGCGTCGGCGCGCCGGACGAACTCCGCCTCCAGGCTCAGGTACGCCGCCCGACGCCGGGCGGTGCGGCCGCCGTACAGGGACAGCCCGGCGACCAGCTCGTGGGCGTCGTAGACCCAGTGCACCCGATGGCCGGCCCGCCGCTTGCGGGCGACCGCACCGGCCGCCACGCCGACGAGGTGGACGTCGTGTGCGTGCAGCACGTCCCAGTCCAGATCGTCCAGCACGGGGCCGAGGGCCAGGGCGTAGTCGTCGATCTCCGGCAGCAGGCGACGCCAGGACGCCCCGAGGGTGCGCTCGGAGACTCGGTCGTCGAACCGTTCCCAGGCGTTCGTCTGCCAGCGGCTGGAACGCTCGGCGAGCTTCGAGCCGACCGCCGCCGCGCCCAGCCGGACCCGGTACAACCGGTGGCGCAGCCGGGCGGACAAGGTCTGCGCCGCCTGGGCTTCCTGCGACCTCAACCGACTCTGGAGCTCGCGTGCCCGGCGGACCCGTGGGGGAGTGGTCCATCGCACGTGCCGACGGTTGCCCCTGCGCCAGACCATGGCGTCACGCACCCGTGTCGCAGCCGGCACCCGCAGCACCCGGATGGACCCCAGCATCGCGTCCTGGCGATGACCGGAGGAGGACAGGCCCAGCAGGGTGACCTCGGCGCCGCCGTCGGCCAGAGCCAGGCCCTCCTTGAGGACCCGGGTGTCGTGACGGATGTCGTTGGCGACCATCATCACCACCCGCGGCGGTCGCGTCCGGAGAGGGTCCTGGGTGCGGGCACCGTCCGTGCTCGGTCCGCTCGTGCCCGTCTCGCCCACGCTCACCCCGTCCTCGTCGCTCTCGTCCGCTGCGGCCACTGCGGTACCAGCCGCAAGCATCCTAGGGTTGCCCCGTGACGACGCACGCCTGGCGCACCCCGGTGGCGCGGCTGCTGGCCCACCGTGACAGGCTCCCGGCCGGTCTGGACCGCGCCCTGGACCGCGCCCGGTGGTTGCCGACGGCGACGTCCGCCGCGTTGGTCCGGCGCACCCTGGAGGCCGCGTCGGCGTGGCCGGGGCCGACCGGGGACGCCCACCTGCTGGTCGCACCGGCGAACTTCGCCGGCCAAGGGTTCGCCTGGGCCCGTGCCGTCGACGCCCACCTGCCGGGCACCGGTGCCCGGAGCTGGACCTACACCACGGACCCGACCTTCGCGTTCCCCCGCGACCACGCCGTGCCGATGGCGGTGTACCGGGCCCCGCGCAGGGAGCAACGGGCGCTGCGGGACCGGGTGGCCCACGAGTTCGACGCCGTGGTGATCGAGGCCGGTCGCCCGCTGTTCGGGCGGCTGCACGGGCTGGACCCCGTTCTTGAAGCACGGGACCTGGCGGCCCAGGGGCTGGGTGTCGCGCTGATGTGGCACGGGACGGACATCCGGATCCCGAGCAGGCACGCTGCGACCCACCCGCGATCGCCCTACCGGTCCGGGTTGCCGCGGTCCCTGGCCGACCGGGTCCGGGTGCAGGAAGGGATCGCCCGCCGCAACCAGCGGCGCTCGGCGGCCCATCGGGGCCCGGTGCTGGTCTCGACCCCCGACCTGCTCGCGGAGCAACCGCACGCGCGGTGGTGCCCCGTCGTCGTCGACCCCGGTCGGTGGGCGGTGGACGAGCCACCGCTGCAACGGCCACGGCCCGTCGTCGTGCACGTGCCCAGCAGCCCCTGGCTCAAGGGCACCGACCTGATCGAGCCGACGCTGCGCGACCTGGACGCGCGCGGGCTGATCACCTACCGCCGGGCCGAGCGGCTCCCCGCGGACCAGGTGCGGGAGCTCTACCGCTCGGCGGACGTGGTCCTGGACCAGTTCCGGCTCGGCATCTACGGCGTCGCCGCGTGCGAGGCGATGGCCGCCGGCCGCCTGGTGGTCAGCACCGTCGACGGATCGGTGCGCCGGACCGTGCTCGTGCAGACCGGCCGCGAGCTGCCGGTGGTCCAGGCCGAACCGGACCGGCTCGCCGCGGTCCTGGAGTCCGTCGTCGCGGACCGTGACCGCTACCAGCACGACGCCGCGGCGGGCCCGGCTTTCGTCCGGGAGGTGCACGACGGCCGGCGCTCGGCCCGGGTGCTCGCGCAGGCGCTCGGGCTGTCCTGAAGCCCGGCCCGGCGAGGGCGCCGTCGGCGAGAGCTCAGTGCAGCAGCTCGGCGACCCGAGCCTCCGGCGGCGGGTCGATCACCGTCGCGCCGGGGACGACCTCGGCGATCCGCTCGGCGAGCCGGCGGGCCTGCGGATCCCCCGGG
Organism: uncultured Actinotalea sp.; assembly: GCA_964416715.1. Lineage (GTDB taxonomy): Bacteria > Actinomycetota > Actinomycetes > Actinomycetales > Cellulomonadaceae > Actinotalea. The sequence continues at coordinate 19,056 of CAYQFJ010000025.1, forward strand.
ACGAGTCGCACCGTGCCCAGGGCGGACAGCTCCGCCCGGTGACGCTCGGAGACGAGCGACAGCAGACGCGGCTGGTCGAGCCGTGAGTACACGCAGGGGCGCAGCACCCGGTGGTGCACGCTCTGGCCGGCCAGACGCAGCCGGGTCAGGGCCCGGGCGGCAACGCGAGAGCCGCGGATCCCCGCTGTTCCGAGGGCTCCGGGCAGTCCGCCGAGCAGCAGGCACCCCAAGCGCAGCGCCCGCAACGGCAACGAGGGGACCACCCACAGCAGGACGTGCTCGGCGGTGCGCAGCGGGCCGCGCGACCCGGGCCGGTCGAGGTCGAGCGACCAGATACGGCGATCGACCACCGCCGCCTCGCCCGGCACGTTGGTCACCAGGCCGACCCGGCCGCCTTCGCGGAGCACCGCCGCCTGGACCGGCCGGACCCGCTGCCACCCGTCCCAGGACAGCGCCACGGTCAGCACCATCGGTCCGTCCGGATCGGGCGACGGGTCCGGGAGCCCACCGTCCAGGACGCGGGCCACCCGGACACCGAAGGCCTGCCCGCCGTACCGCTGGGCCAGACGCGTCCGGACGCCGGTGCGATCGGCCGAGCGACTGCGGTGTGCCAGCGCGTCGACGGCGTCGGCGACCGCACCCGCGCTCGCGCGGACCGGCACGATGGCGGCCATCCCGGCCTCCCGCGCGTCGTTCAGCGTCTCCTCGGGTCCGCCGCACGCGGTCACCACCACCGGGACCCCGCTGACCGCGGCCTCCACCACCGTCAGCCCGAAGGTCTCCAGATCGGACAGGTGGACCAGCACGTCGGCCTCGGCGAGCAGCGCGGGAACGTGCTCCGGGTCCACCGGCCCGACGAGGTCCACCCGGTCCTGGACGCCCAGCTCCCGCGCCCGGTCGAGCAGCGCGTCGTGCAGCTCGCCGCCCCCGGCGATCACCAGGCGATCGTCGGGGCCGGGACGCCGCCGGTGCCAGTGCGCGAACGCCTCCACCAGGGGCACGACACCCTTGCGCGGGATGAGGTTGCCGACGTACAACCAGCGGCCCAGCCGAGGGGACGGCGCCGCCGGCAGCAGGGGGAGGGCGTCCAGCGGTACCGGGTTACCGACCGTCGTGACCCGCTCGGCAAGGTCCGGGAACGCCGCACGGACCTGCCGGGCCTCGACCTCCCCGACCATCAGCAACCGGTCCGCACGGGTCAGCGCCTGCGCGTACAGCTCGCGGGCGTCCGGTGCGTCGAGCACCCGCCGCAGGTACGTGGCGTGCTCGGTCAGCACCAGCCGGGTGCTCTCCGGCAGCAGCCCGGCGACCGCCCACCCGCTGGGCATGGTCACGTGTGCGTGGACGACGTCGGCCCGGTCCAGCTCCGGGGGCCGGTGCGCCTCCAGCGCGCGTCGCTGCAGGCGGGCCGCCTGGGCCCGGGGGGCCAGGGCGGGCACCTCGACCGGCACCCACCACAGGTCACCGAGGTCCGTGGTCTCCCGGTGCGGCACCGCACCGGTCCCTGGTGGCACGTTCTCCAGGTGGATCACCAGCGTGCCGTCGGCCGGCCGGCGCAGGCTGCGCAGCCACTCGCGGACGAAAACCCCGTAGTGCGGGCGGTCGGCCGTCGGGTACCACGGCGTGACGACCACCAGCGTGGCCGGCCCGCCCGGGGTCACGGCGCTCAGGTGGTGCGCCCGAGGACGACCCGGGTCACGCCCGCCCACGCACCGGGGTCGGTCACGTCGCGGCCGTCGACCAGCGCACGGACCCCGGGCAGCTCGGTGGCGGCCAGCGTCCGGTACTCGGCGTGGTCCGCCTGCACCACCGCCGCGTCCACCGGCTCGCCGAGGTGGTAGGACGCCAGCCCGAGGGCGGTGAGCTCCTCGTCGGAGAACATCGGATCGTGCACGAGCGGCACCGCCCCGGCCGCGCTCAGGCTCGCCACGGTGGGGAACACCCCGGAGAACGCCGTCTCCTTGACCCCGCCGCGGTAGGACGCGCCCAGCACCACCACCCGCGCCCCCTCCAGCGACCCGCCCAGGGCCGTGCGCAGCAGCGACACCGCGTACTGCGGCATGTCGGCGTTCGCCTCCCGTGCGGCGCGCACCACCGTCGCCTCCGGGTCGTTGAACAGGTACAGCCGCGGGTAGACCGGGATGCAGTGCCCGCCCACCGCGATGCCGGGGCGGTGGATGTGGCTGTACGGCTGGGAGTTGGACGCCTCGATCACCGCGTGCACGTCGATCCCGTTGCGTGCCGCGAACCGGGCGAACTGGTTCGCCAGCCCGATGTTCACGTCGCGGTACGTCGTCTCGGCGAGCTTCGCGAGCTCGGACGCCTCGGCCGACCCCAGGTCCCACACACCGTTCGGGCGCGGGAGGTCCGGCCGCTCGTCGAAGTCGAGCACCGCCTCGTAGAACGCGGTCGCCTCGGCCGCGCCCGCCGGTGACAGCCCGCCGACCAGCTTGGGGTAACGGCGCAGATCCTGGAACACCCGGCCGGTCAGTACCCGCTCCGGGGAGAACACCAGGTGGAAGTCGGTCCCCTCGCGGAGCCCGGAGACCTCCTCGATCATCGGCTTCCAGCGGGTGCGCGTGGTGCCCACCGGCAGCGTGGTCTCGTAGGAGACCAGGGTGCCTGGGGTCAGGTGCTCGGCGAGCGACCGGGTGGCGGAGTCCATCCAGCCGAAGTCGGGCTGCCAGGTCTCGTCGTTCACGAACAGCGGGACGACGATCACGACGGCGTCGGCACCGGGCACGGCGTCGGCGTAGCTGGTCGTGGCCCGCAGACGGCCCCCGGGGACCAGCTCGGTGAGCTTCTCCTGCAGGTGCGCCTCGCCGGGGAACGGTTCCGTCGCGGCGTTCACCAGGTCGACCACGGCGAGGTTCACGTCCACCCCGACGACGTCGTGACCCTTGGCGGCGAACTGGACCGCGAGCGGCAACCCGATCTTGCCCAGGGCGATGACGGCGATCTTCACGGAGGGAACCTCTCGGGACGGTGGGTCGAGGGCCGTTGCGCCCGGCCGTGCCTACACTAACCGCTGGCGACGGGCCGTCTCCTCGGGCAGGACGACGACGGATCGAGAAGAGGGCTGGATGCGGGTACTGAGCGTGGTCGGGGCGCGGCCCCAGTTCGTCAAGCTGGCCCCGGTCGCCGAGGCGTTCGCGGCCTCCGGGGTGCAGCACACGATCGTGCACACCGGCCAGCACTACGACGCCGGGATGTCCGACGTGTTCTTCGCCGACCTACGCATCCCCGCCCCGGACGTGCACCTCGCCGTGGGCTCCGCGAGCCACGGCGTCCAGACCGGAACCATGCTCGCCGAGCTCGAACGGGTGCTCGAGGAGCGGCGCCCGGACTGGGTGCTGGTGTACGGGGACACCAACTCCACGCTCGCCGGCGCGCTGGCCGCGGTGAAGATCCACCTGCCGGTGGCGCACCTCGAGGCGGGCCTGCGCTCGTTCAACCGGCGGATGCCCGAGGAGCACAACCGCGTGCTCACCGACCACGCCGCGGACCTGCTGCTGGCGCCGACCGAGGTCGCCATGGGACACCTGCGGAACGAGGGGCTGGCCGACCGCTCGGTGCTGGTCGGTGACGTGATGACGGACGTGTGCCTGCGGGTACGGGACGCCGCGCTCGCCGCCGGGCTGTCCCCGGTCGGCGGGCTGCAGCCCGGCACGTACGTGGCCGCGACCATCCACCGCGCCGAGAACACCGACGACCCGGACCGGCTGCGCGCCGTCGTGGCGGGCCTCGCCTCCGTACCGGTCCCGGTGCTGCTGCTCGCTCACCCGCGGCTGCGGGCCAGGTGCGCGGAGCACGGGATCAGCCTCGACCAGGGTGCGCTGCACACCGTCGAACCGCTGCCGTACCCGGCGATGGTCTCGGCGGTCCTGGGGTCCGTCGGCGTGGTCACCGACTCCGGCGGGCTGCAGAAGGAGGCGTTCCTGCTCGGCCGGCCGTGCACCACGCTGCGCGGGGAGACCGAGTGGGTCGAGACCCTGGAGGACGGCTGGAACGTGCTCCTCGACGACCTGGTGGGCCTGGACGAGGCCGCGACGCGTCCGGCGCCCGCCACCGTGCAGCGCGCCCCGTACGGCGACGGAGCCGCCGCGGCGCGGGTCGCGGACGTGCTGCGCACCCGGTGACGTCCCGCGTGACGGTCGAGACGCGCCCGACCCCGAGATCTCGTAGCGTCGGCCCCGTGGACCGACGACCGCACGTCGTGCTGATCGCCATGTACTTCCCGCCCTCGCGGGCCAGCGGCGTCTACCGCGCCCTGGCGATGGCGAACTTCCTCGCCCGGGCGGGGTGGCGGGTCACGGTGGTCACCGTGACCGAGGACTTCTTCGACCGGATCACCGGGTCCCGCGACGACAGCCTCCTGGACGCCGTCGACCCTGCGGTCCGCGTGGTGCGGGTGCCGCTGCCGGTCGCCCACCTGGAGACCGACGTCCGGCACATGGGGCAGTTTCGCACGACCTTCCCCCGGCTGCACGAGGCCGTCACCCGCGGGCATCAGCGGCGAGTCTTCCCGGAGGTGTACAACACCTGGATCGTCCCCGCGGCGCGTGCGACGGGTGAGGTGCACCGGCGCACCCCGGTCGACGTCGTCGTGGCGACCGGCAACCCGTGGAGCGCCTTCGCCGCCGCGTGGCTGGTGAACCGCCGGCACCGGATCCCTTACGTCATGGACTACCGGGACTCGTGGACCCTCGACCTGTTCGCCGAGGCGGACGCCTTCCCCGCCGGGCACCTGGCTCGCCGGTGGGAGCGGCTGCTGCTGCGCGGCGCGACCGGTGCGTACTTCGTCAACCGGGCGCTGCTGGAGTGGCACGCCGAGCGCTATCCGGACGTCGCCGACCGGATGGGGGTGCTGCCCAACGGGTACGACCCGGACTTCGTGGGGGAGCCGAGCTTCCGGCCCCCCGGTGACGGTCCGCTGCGCTTCGGGTACGTCGGCACCATCACGGACAAGCTCCCGCACCAGCAGATGTGGCAGGGCTGGGCGGCGGTGCGTGACGACCCGGCGATGGCGCAGGCCTCGGCGCACCTGTACGGCCACCTCGGGTTCTTCCCCGCCAGCCGGGACCGGGTCCGTTCGATGCTGCCGCTCGAGCGCTCCGACGTGCACTACGAAGGACCGGTGGCCAAGAGCGACGTCGCGGCCACCTACGAGCAGCTCGACGTGCTGCTGCTGATGGCCGCGGACTCCAGGTACGTGACCTCGGGCAAGGTCTTCGAGTGCATGGCCTCGGGCCGGCCGCTGGTCGGTGTGCACTCGCCCAGCACCGCCATCGCCGAACCGCTGCGGGGCTACCCGCTGTACTTCCCCGCCGAACGGTTGGACGCCGAGGCGGTGGGACGTGCTCTGGTGGCGGCGGCACACGGGGCCCGGACTGCGACCCGTGAGCAGGTTGACGCCTGCCGCGCCCACGCCCGGACGTACCGACGCGACAGCCTGCTGGTCCCGTTCGAGGCCGACCTCCGGGAGGTGGCCGGTGCCTGAACCGTACGGGATCGCCGTACTCGGGCCCCCGCAGACCGTCGCTCCGGGGACCGCCGCCGAGCGTGGGACGGCCGCGCTGCGGGCCGAGCTGCGCCGGGACGGGACGCTGCGGGCGGAGCTCGGGGACCCGGTGGTGCTGCCCGCCGTCGACGCCGAGGCCGTCCGGGAGCACGCCGCGGTGCTGAGGTCCGCGTCGGTGGTGCACGTGCACGGCGGCCACGACCTCGCCCGGGCCGTGTGCGACGTCGTCGGCGGGTCGGTGCCCGTCGTCCTCACGGTGCGCGACGGCGTGGGCGACACCACCAGCCCGCTCCCGGGGGAGCTCCGCGCGGTGGTCACCACCACCGAGGCCGCGGCCGCGCGGGTCCGCGAGCGGTCCGCTCACCTGGCCGGACGCGTCGTCGTCCTGCCGGACCCGGTCGAGACGGCCGGGCTCACCCGACGGGCGCGCGCACCGCAGACCCTCGACCGCTGGACGGCCCTCGTCGCCACCGCGGACCGGACCACGCTGCGTACCCTGCGGGCCTTCGCCTCGTTCGCCGCGGACCGGCCGCGCGCCTCGCTGCTGCTGGTGGGCGCCGGCGCGGACGACCCGGCGGTGCGGGCCGAGGTGACGCGCCTGGGGCTGACCGACCGCGTGACGTCGCTGCCCGGTGAGAACCTCCGCACCGGCGCCGCGGTGCTCGACCGCGACCTGCTGGTCCAGCTGGGTGGTGGGGACGTCGAGGAGCCGGTGCAGGCACTCGCCCGGGGGCTGCCCGTGGTGACCGTGGCGACCGACGCGTCGCGGCACGCCCTGGACGTCGCCCAGGAGCAGTGGACGGCGTGGCTGGTCCACGACCAGGACGAGGTCCAGGACGTGGTGGACGCCGTGGCGCGGCTGGAGTCCCGGCTCGGTTCCGCGGCGCCGGACGTCGTCCGGGCGGACCTCGAGCACCGGTTCGGGCCGGCGTCCTTCGCCCGGCGGCTCGGCGGCGTGCTCCGGTTCGGCCGGCTCCCGTCCGGCGACCGGTTCCGGGTGGTCGGCGTCGCCCTGCACGCCGACGCCGACCGCCGCGCACGCCGTCAGGTCACCGACGCGGTGCGGTACGGCGGTGCCGGTGTGCTGGTCACGGACCGACCGCAGGCGCACCGGGACCTCGATCCGAGGATCGTGCTGGTCGACGTCTCACAGCTGGTCCGGATGCTGCCGACCCGTGTGGTCGAGACGGTCGTGCTCGACCTGGTGCCCCGGACGGTGCTGCGGGCGACCGCACCGGTGGCCCGGACCCTCGGCCGGGTCGAGACCCACGCCCGGGTGGCACGGGTGCACCGTCGGCTGGCCCGGCGGGTCCGCAACCGGGTGACCGACCGGCTCGTGCACGCGCACGTCGAACCGATCGCGGTCGCCCGGTACGTGCTCGCCCGCCACGCCGACGAGGTGCTCGGGGCGGACCTCGTGCTGTGGAACGACTTCCGGGGCATCCCCCTGGCTGCGCGGATCGCGCAGGCCGCACCCGACGCCCAGGTTCTGCGGGGCGCGGACAACGCGGTGATCGCCGCGCTCGGGGCACCGGCACCCGCCGAGCCGGAGCACTGACCGGGCCAATCGGGACAAACGGCACCGACGTGGTTCGCTCCGGCCCCGACACGCCTCGACATCCTTTGCCGACCCGCCGGACCGCACGTAGCGTGCATGATCCGTGCACTGCGTCCCGCCTGCGCGGATCCGTGCCGACCGGAAGGTGTCGACGATGGCACGCGCTCTGGCCATCCTTGTTGCGACCGCGGTCCTGACGACCGTCGGTCTGGCGGTGCCCGCCGTCCCGCCGGCGCTCGGTGACGAGATCATCCGGCCGATGCAGCCCGAGGCGACCGAACCCCGGGTCCAGACGCAGGCGATCGACGGCGTGGCTCCTGACGCGCTGGAGGACCTCGACCTGCCGGTGATCGGGCCGCACAGCGACGAGGACCCCGAGGCCGAGGTCGACGGGCTCGCGGCCCCCGAGCCGCACGAGCACGAGGGCGGGGACCACGACGATGCCCACCACGAGGGTGCCCACGAGGGCGACCTGAGCGTCCTGACCGAGCGGGAGGCGACCGAGCCCTTCGACATCGTCGGCGTGACCTGGGACGACCCGTCCGCCCAGGTGCGTCGGGTGATGGTCCGCACGCACTCCTCCGCCGGGTGGACCGACTGGCTCGAGCTCGGCATGCACGACGACGCGCCCCAGGCCGGCACGCCGGAGGCCCAGACCGCGCGGCCCGGGACGGAGCCGCTGATCCGCACCGGCTCCGACGGCGTCCAGGTGCGCATCGAGACCGCGGACGGCTCGGAGCCCGCCGGGCTGTCGCTGATGCTCATCGGCACCCAGCAGGAGACCGGGGCCATGGTGAGCACCGCCGCGGCCACCTCACGCACACCGACGCCGGCCCAGGCGGCAGCGATGAGCACGGCGCTCGCCGGTCCGCTGGCCACCGCCGCGAGCGGTGCCCCGAGCAGCCTCAAGCCGACGATCGTGACCCGCCAGCAGTGGGGCGCCGACGAGTCGATGCGCGGACCGATCGACACCAGCTCGACCGTGCAGGCGATGGTCGTCCACCACACCGTCAACGCGAACAGCTACAGCCGCGCGCAGGCCCCCGGCCTGGTGCGCGGCATCTACGCCTACCACGTCAAGGGGCGGGGCTGGAGCGATGTCGGCTACCACTTCCTGGTCGACCGCTTCGGCACGGTCTACGAGGGACGGCACGGGAGCATCACCGGGATCCCCCTGGGCGTGCACGCCGGTGGGTTCAACACCAACACCATGGGTGTGGCAGCGATCGGGGACTTCCGCACCACGACGCCGTCGAGCGCGATGCAGAGCTCCATCGCCCAGGTGCTGGCCTGGAAGCTCGGCACCTTCGGCCGTGACCCGCTGGGCAAGACGACGCTCACCGCCGGGCCCGGCAGCACCCGGCAGACGCCCGGGTGGCGCGGGTCGGTGAACGTGATCATGACCCACCGCGACGTCGGGCTGACCGCGTGCCCGGGCCAGCGGCTGTACGACCTCATGCCGTCGATCCGGCTCAAGGTGGCGAACCTGCTGGCCGGTGTCACCGGGCCGACGTCGGTCGCCAGCAGCGACTACGGGGACGGGCCGGTCAGCGTGGGGATGTACTCGAAGGCGTCCACCACCTGGAAGGCGACGATCACCCCGCTGTGCTCGGGCACCACCGTGCGCACCCTCACCGGGACCAGCGGCCTGGGCCGGCGCACGATCAGCTGGGACCTGCGTGACGGGTCCGGGACCCGAGTCGTCCCCGGCGTGTACCGCGTGCAGGTCGACCGGACCTCCGACGGTTCCACGCTCACCGACACCCACTGGGTTGAGGTGCTGGCCACCGCCTCTTCACCACCCGGCACCTGCGGAATCCTGCGTCTGGGTGGTGTGGATCGGTATGCGACGGCGGTGGCTCTGGGGCGGGAGGCG
>CAYQFJ010000026.1:0-27702 GCA_964416715.1 uncultured Actinotalea sp.
GTGGAACTTCCCGCTGCTGATGCTCGCGTGGAAGATCGCCCCGGCTCTGGCCACGGGCAACACGGTCGTCCTCAAGCCCGCCGAGACCACGCCGCTGTCCGCACTGCTGTTCGCCGACCTGCTGCGCCAGGCCGAGCTGCCGCCGGGCGTGGTGAACATCGTCACCGGGGGACGCGAGACCGGGTCGCTGCTGGTCAACCACCCCGGGATCGACAAGATCGCGTTCACCGGGTCGACCGCCGTCGGCAAGCGCATCGCGCGGGAGATCGCCGGCTCGCGCACCAGCCTCACCCTCGAGCTCGGCGGCAAGGCCGCGAACATCGTGTTCGACGACGCCCCCGTCGACCAGGCGGTCGAGGGCATCGTCAACGGCATCTACTTCAACCAGGGCCAGGTGTGCTGCGCCGGGTCGCGGCTGCTGGTCCAGGAGTCGGTGGCCGAGGAGGTCGTGGAGCGACTCAAGGTCCGGCTGGGCTCGCTGCGGGTGGGCGACCCGATGGACAAGAACACCGACGTAGGTGCGATCAACTCCGCGGAGCAGCTCGCGCGGATCACCAGGCTCGCCGACGTCGGCACCGCTGAGGGCGCGACCCGCTGGACCGCGCCGTGCGAGCTGCCCAGCCAGGGCTACTGGTTCGCGCCCACGGTGTTCACCGACGTCAGCTCCGCGCACGTGATCGCCCGGGAGGAGATCTTCGGCCCGGTGCTGTCGGTGCTCACCTTCCGCACCCCGGCCGAGGCGGTCGCCAAGGCGAACAACACCCCCTACGGGCTGTCCGCCGGCATCTGGACGGAGAAGGGTTCGCGAATCCTGTGGATGGCCGATCAGCTGCGGGCCGGAGTGGTCTGGGCCAACACGTTCAACCGGTTCGACCCGACCAGCCCCTTCGGCGGGTACAAGGAGTCCGGGTACGGGCGTGAGGGCGGCCGGCACGGGCTGGGCGCTTACCTCGCCACCGACGTCGACGGGAGCTCGCACTGATGGCCGCCACGAGGCTCGACGTCCGCAAGACGTACAAGCTGTTCATCGGCGGGGCCTTCCCGCGCAGCGAGTCCGGCCGCACCTACGAGGTGCACGACGCCGCGGGCGGGTTCCTCGCGAACGCCGCCCAGGGCTCCCGCAAGGACGCGCGCGACGCCGTCCGCGCGGCCCGGTCAGCCCAGCCCGGGTGGGCCGGCGCCACGGCGTACAACCGCGGGCAGGTGCTCTACCGCGTCGCCGAGCTCCTCGAGGGCCGGCGTGGCCAGTTCGTCGAGGAGGTCGCCGCGGGCGAGGGGCTCAAGGCGCGTGAGGCCGAGTCGGTCGTGTCCGCCGCGATCGACCGCTGGGTCTGGTACGCGGGCTGGACGGACAAGGTGGCCCAGGTCGTCGGTGCCGCCAACCCGGTCGCGGGGCCGTACTTCAACCTCTCCGTACCGGAGCCGACCGGCGTCGTCGCCGTGCTCGCCCCGCAGCGGTCCTCGCTGCTCGGCCTGGTCAGCGTGCTTGCACCGGTGCTGGTGACCGGGAACGCCGCCGTCGTCGTCAGCAGCGAGCAGCGGCCGCTCCCGGCGATCACGCTCTCGGAGGTGCTGGCGACCTCGGACGTGCCCAAGGGCGTGGTGAACATCCTCACCGGCCGCACCGCGGAGATCGCTCCGCACCTGGCCGGCCACCTGGACGTCAACGCGATCGACCTGGCCGGGGCCGCCCACGCGGAACAGGTCGACTGGGCGGAGCTCGAGGCCGAGGCCGCCGGGAGCGTCAAGCGCGTGCTGCGCCCGCCGGCCGGCAGCGACGGGCCGACGAGCGCCGCCGAGGCGGACTGGACGGCGACCCCGGACGGTCCCCGCCGGATCCTGGCGTTCACCGAGACCAAGACCGTCTGGCACCCGAAGGGCGTCTGACTGCGCAGCCGAGCCGCTAAACCTGATAAATTCCAGCGCGGGTTAGCACATTTGTCAGGTACCTGGAGGGTTTCGTGCGGTCCTTCGACGACTTGGACACGCTCGTCGGTACCGTCCCGTTCGGCGTGGTGACCGACCTCCGCACCGTCGACGTCGGGCGTGGTAGCGACGCACTGTTTCGCGACAAGCTACCCGCGCTCCTGACGAGTCTGGCCGATCGGGCGCGGGTCGCCAGCATCGAGGCATCGTCCGCCATCGAAGGTGTCGTCGTCGAGGACCGGGCCCGTGCCGCCGACATTCTCGCGGGCCGTGCGCAGGATCTCCGTGACCGGAGCGAGCAGGAGCTCGCCGGCTACCGAGCCGCACTCGACTACCTGTACCAGGACGACTGGCGCCCGTTGAACAACGGCCTGGTGCTGCACCTGCACCGTCTACTGTTCCAGTACACACCCGTCCCGGGCGGACAGTTCAAGCAGACAGACAACGTCGTGGTCGACCGCCTCCCCGACGGCACGAAGGTCAAGAGATTCACGCCGGTCTCCGCCCAGCAGACCCCTGGCTACGTCAACGAGCTGATAAACCGCTACACGTCGGCGAGCGCCGCCGGTCGCCACCACCCGGTCATCCTCACCGGACTGTTCGCTCTGGACCTCCTGACGATCCACCCCTTCCCTGACGGAAATGGCCGCATCGCGCGAGCACTGACCAACGCACTGCTCCAGCAAGCCGGGTACGACGTGGCCCGCTACATCTCTCTGGAGACGACGATCGCCCAGTCGGCCGATGCGTACTACGCCGCACTGCTGGCATCCACGCAGGGATGGCACACGGGAGTACACGATCCCTGGCCTTGGCTGAAGTACTTCACCGGCATCGTGGCACGGTCCTACGAACAGTTCACGACACTCACGTCGCGTGCGCGTGACGGCGGCACGAAGCAGCAACGGGTGCGCGAGTACGTGCTGAGTCACGCACCGACGACGTTCACCATGTCGGACGTACGCGCGGCTCTCCCAGGCATCTCCGACCCGACCGTGAGACTCGTCCTCACCGACCTCAAGGCCGAGGGCCTGGTCCGCTCCGACGGTGCCGGACGCGGTGCCACCTGGACCAGACTCACCTAGAGGCTGTCGGGCACGAGCGCACCCGCCGCGGGTTCCTTCCCCGCCCGACCTGACCCTCCCCGACCGCCCACCGTCCACGCACCACCGAAACGGACTACTCGTGCACCTGCTCGCTGTGCTCAGCCTGAAGAACCGTGCGCTCATCGCCCTGGTGACCGTCGTCGTCGGCGTGTTCGGGGTGATCTCCTTCGGCTCGCTCAAGCAGGAGCTGATCCCGTCCATCGAGATCCCGCAGCTCGCGGTCGTCACCGTCCACCCGGGTGCCTCGGCCGAGGTCGTGGCGCAGGACGTCACCGTCCCGGTGGAGGCCGCTCTGCAGCGGGTCGCCGGGCTCGAGGGGACGACCGCGACGTCCTCGACCGGCATGTCGCTGGTGATGGCGGAGTTCGAGTTCGGCACCGACACCGCCCGGGTCGAGCAGAAGATGACGCAGGCGCTGTCCCGGATCACCGGCACGCTGCCCGACGACGTCGAGCCCACGGTCACGGCGATCAGCCTGGACGACTTCCCGGTCGTGCAGATCGGCGTGACGGGCGGTGAGGCGAGCGACCTGGTGGACCGGCTCGACCGACTGGTGGTCCCCGAGCTCGAACGGCTGGACGGCGTCGCGGCGGCCGAGGTGGTCGGGGCACCCGGCCCGCGGGTGTCCATCACGCCCGACCCGGCCGCGCTCGCGGGGGTCGGACTGGACCGCACGGCGATCGGTGCCGCGCTGGCCCAGAACGGGATCCTGCTGCCGGCGGGGTCCGTCGACCAGGACGGCAAGACGCTGTCCGTGCAGGCCGGCCGGCGACTCACCTCGGTCGACCAGGTCGCCGCGCTCCCGCTGATCGGCGCGTCCGCTGCGGCACCGGTGCAGATCGGCGACGTGGCGCAGGTCGAGCTGACCGCCGACCCGACCACCTCCTACTCCCTGGTCAACGGTTCACGGGCGCTGACCCTGTCGATCACCAAACTGCCCGACGCCAACACCGTCGAGGTCTCGCAGGGCGTGCGCGAAGCCCTGGACGACCTGGCCGCGACCGTGCCCGGCGTGACGTTCGACGTGCTGATCGACCAGGCACCCTTCATCCAGGACTCGATCTCCGCGCTGACCAGCGAGGGGCTGCTGGGGCTCGTGTTCGCGGTGCTGGTGATCTGGGCGTTCCTGCGCTCCGGGCGGGCGACGCTGGTCACCGCGGTGTCCATCCCGACGTCGGTCCTGATCGCCTTCGTCGGGATGCAGGGCGCCGGGTACACGATCAACATCCTCACCCTCGGCGGGCTGACCATCGCCATCGGGCGGATCGTGGACGACTCGATCGTGGTGATCGAGAACGTCGAGCGGCACATGTCCCTCGGCAAGCCGCGGCGTCGGGCCATCGTGGACGCGGTCCGCGAGGTCGCCGGCGCGATCACCGCCTCCACGATCACGACGGTCGCGGTCTTCGCCCCGATCGCCCTGGTCGCGGGCCTGGCCGGGGTGCTGTTCCGTCCGTTCGCGTTCACCATCGCGATCGCCATGGGCGCGTCGCTGCTGGTGTCGCTGACCATCGTGCCGGTGCTCGCGCACTGGTTCCTCCGGCGTCGTGGGCACGGGCGTGCCCAGCATGTCGCGGCGGGCGGTGGCACGGTTGACGACGGCGCGGTTGACGACGGCGCGGTCGACGACGGGCCGATCCACGGCACGCTCCAGCGGTCCTACCACCGGTTCCTGGGCTGGGTCGTCCGGCACCGCTGGACGACGCTCGGCGTCGCCTCGCTGGTCCTGGTCGGTACCGTCGCGCTCAGCCCGATGCTCAAGACCAACTTCCTGGGCGACTCGGGTCAGAACTCGATCGGCGTGACCCAGCAGGTCGCCCCGGGGACCAGCCTGGACGCCCAGCTCCGGACGGCGACCGAGGTGGACGAGGCGATCCGGGCGGTCGACGGTGTGCAGACCGTCCAGGCCACGGTGGGCTCGACACCGACCAGCGCCCTGCTCGGCGGTGCCGAGTCGTCCATCGGCTACTCCATCACCACCGACCCGGACGGTGACCAGACCGCCATCTTCGAGGCCGTGCGCGCGGCGGTCGAACGGCTGGTGGACCCGGACGACGTGACCGTGGCCCCGTTCGCGAGCGCGGGGTTCAGCAACGACGTCGTCGTCTCGGTCTCCGGTGGGGACGAGGCGGCGCTGCGGGAGGGTGCGAGCATCGTTGCCGACGCGATGCGCGCGCTGCCCGAGGCGGCACAGGTCTCCGACTCCCTGACCCAGGCGCGTCCGGTGCTGCAGGTGGCGGTCGATCGGGTGGCTGCGGCGCGCGCCGGGTACAGCGAGGTCGCGCTCGGCTCGATGGTCTCGGCGATGACGTCGCCCCAGCAGATCGGCTCGGTCACCCTGGACGGCTCGGACGTGACGGTCTACCTGAGCCCGACGACGCCACCCGGGTCGCCCGCGGAGGTCGCCGCCCTGCCGGTGCCCACGCCGGCTGGCGTGGTGCCGCTGTCCGAGCTGGCGGAGGTGTCGGCGGTCGACGGCCCGGTGTCGATCACCACGCGGAACACCGTGCGCACGGTCACGGTGACCATCACCCCGGGCTCGGACGACCTGGGCCAGGCGAGCCTCGCCGTCTCGTCGGCACTGGCCGGGCTCGACCTGCCGGACGGCGTGAGCGCCGAGATCGGGGGGATCACCGCCGACCAGGACGAGGCTTTCGCACAGCTCGGTCTGGCGATGCTGATCGCGATCCTGATCGTCTACGTGGTGATGGTCGCCACCTTCCGCAGCCTGCTGCACCCGCTGCTGCTGCTCGTGTCGATCCCGTTCGCCGCGACCGGGGCCGTCCTGCTGCAGCTCGCCACCGGCATCCCGCTCGGCGTCGCGTCGCTCATCGGCGTGCTCATGCTGATCGGCATCGTGGTGACCAACGCCATCGTGCTCATCGACCTGGTCAAGCAGTACCGGGACCGGGGGATGACGATGACGCGGGCGCTCATGCTCGGCGCGACCCGACGTGTGCGGCCCATCGTGATGACCGCGCTGGCCACGATCCTCGCGCTGACGCCGATGGCGGTGGGCGTCACCGGGCACGGTGGCTTCATCTCCCAGCCGCTGGCCGTCGTCGTGATCGGCGGCCTGCTGTCCTCGACTCTGATGACCCTCGTGGTGCTACCGGCGCTGTACCACCTGGTGGAGTCCGTGGGGAACCGGGGGCGGATGCGTACCGCCGAGGATCTCTAGGCCACGCTCAGTCGCCGGTCAGGACCTCGCCGGTCGCGACGTCGACGTGCACGTCGGTGTGGTGACCGTCCGCACCGTCGACGCTGACCTCCCAGGCGTACCCGTCGCCGTACCGCTCGAGTCCGACCTCGTCGAGCACCCCCTCCACCTCGCCGAGCGCGACGGTGATCGCCTGGGACAGGCTCACCGCCGCGGCGTCGAGTCCGGCCTGGTCGTCGGCCGAGACCGACCCGTCCGGGTGCGATCCCAGGACCTCGGTACCGTCCGGGGTGACCATCACCACGACCTCCTCGCCGTCGACGGCGACGGCGATCTCCCAGTCCACGCCGTCGTCCGGGTTCTCCCGCTCCACCTCGAACGCCGTACCACCCGCCACCGTCTCCGCGAGGTCGACCGCGTCGAACACGGTGCCGTCCGTCCTCGGCGTGCTCGCTGCACCGTCGCCCCGGTCCGGACCGGACGGGCTCACCTCGGGAGGTTCGGACGTCTCCGCGGTCCCGTCGCCGACCTCCGCGCCCGGCGGACGGGCGTCGTCACCGCCGCTGCAGGCGGCCAGCGGGAGGGCGAGCGCGATCACGGCTGTCGCCGCCGTCGCGCTGCGCCCGTGGGCTCGTCGCAGGTGAGTCATGCATCCACCATCCCCCGCCGAAGGCCCGACCGCACGAGGACCGAGGGCTTGGCCCTGGGCGCCGACGCCCCTGCCCACGGGTCCTCAGGCCCGGTGGCGGCCTGAGCCGTTCTCGAAGTACCCGGGCAGGATCACGTCGTCGACCAGCTCCTGGCGCTCGTCGTGGTGGATGAACCCGTTCCACGCCGCGGTGAGCGCGGCGTCACGCAGGTCGCCCAGGGTCCAGCCGGCCTGCTCGACCAGGAGCTGGATCTCCCTGCTCATCGAGGTCCCGGACATCAAGCGGTTGTCGGTGTTGATCGTCACCGCGAACCCCAGCCGGGCCAGCGCCGTGATCGGGTGCTCCCCCACGCTCTTCGCGTCGGTCGCCGCGGTCTGCACGTTGGACGACGGCGCGAGCTCCAGCGGGACCTGCTGGTCCCGGACCCAGTGCGCGAGCGGCCCGAGCCCGGCGCCGTCGACTCCGAGCGGGTCGTCCTCGGTGGTCTCGCCGAACGTGATGTCATCGACGATCCGCACCCCGTGGCCGAGGCGCAGCGCCCCGCCCAGGTGGAGCGCCTCGGCGATCGAGTCGAGACCGGCCGCCTCACCGGCGTGGATGGTCACCGGGAAGCTCGCCCGGCGCAGCGTCCGCAGCGCACGCTCGTGGCGGGACGGCGGGAACCCGTCCTCGGCGCCGGCAAGGTCGAACCCGACGACGCCGCGGTCCCGGTTGGCCAGGGCGAGCTCGGCGATCTCCTCACCGCGGTCGGCGTGCCGCATGGCCGTGACGATCTGCCCGACCCTGATGCGGCGCCCACCGTCCGCGGCCTCGGCGACCCCCTCGTCGATGCCCTCCTGCACCGCGTCGACCGCGTCCTGCAGGCTCAGGCCCCCGGCCAGGTGCTGTTCGGGTGCCCAACGCTGCTCGGCGTAGACGACGCCGTCGGCGGCGAGGTCCAGCACGGCCTCCCGCGCCACGCGGCGCAGGTGGTCGGCGGTCTGCATCACGGCGATCGTGTGGTCGAACGTCTCCAGGTAGCGCACGAGCGAGCCGGAGTCGGCCGCCTCGACGAACCAGCGGCCCAGCGCCTCCGGGTCGGTCGTGGGCAGCTCGTGCCCGGCCTCCAGCGCGAGCTCGACGATCGTGGCCGGGCGCAGCCCGCCGTCCAGGTGGTCGTGCAGCACGACCTTGGGCAGCTCGGCGATCGCCTCGGCGGTGAGGGCGTCATTCGTCATGGATCGACACGCTACTGGTCAGCGGCGTGCTCGCGCCCGTCGAGCCGGTGTGCGCGGCGCCCGTCAGCTCTCTGGGTAGTCGTCGGTCTCGTCCTCCGGGACGTCGGTGAGCTGCTCGACGACGTCGGGCTCGGCCGCCTCGCCCCGCAGGTCCGGACGTGGCGGCTCCGGCCGGTGCTCGTCCGGCTCATCGGGGTCGGCCTCGTCATCGATCCGGGGTGGCTCCTCGTCGTCGTACGGAACCAGACCCGCGTCGGCCCACGAGCTCTCACCAGGAATCGTGCTCACGACCCACCTCCGTCCACACCAATGTGCTCACCCACCTCCGTCCACACCCATGCTCACCCACCCCCACCACCCCCGCCACCCCGAACCCAAACCCCAAAGTTGATCATGCACTTCCGCAGTGATCATGCAATCCGGCGGTGATCATGCAACTCGTCGTGCACGCGGTTTGCGTCGTCGACCGGGTCCGCGCGCCATCGCGGGGCCGGGAACGGAGTCGGCTTCCCGGCGCCGAAGCGCTCGGTGGCGCTGAAGTGCATGATCACCGCGGAGTTGCATGATCACCGCGGAGTTGCATGATCACGGGGTGGGGGTGGTGGGGAGGAGGGTCCAGGTGAGGTGGGGCCAGCCGCCCAGGGCGGGGTGGGGGCGACCCGTGGCCAGGGCCGTGGGGGTGATGGTGAGGACGCGGCCGACGGACGGTTCCCAGATGGCCAGCACGTCGGGTCGGGGGTCGGGGACGGCCAGGACCACGTGGCGAGGGACGGCGGTCGACCAGCCGGTGTCACCCCCGGTGTACAGCGGGACCGGCACACCCCTGGTCAGGGTCGCGTCGATCCGGCGCAGCACATCGCCGAGATGCTCCGGGTCCGTGTCGTCGACCACCTCGTGGCCGTACCGGAGGCCCCCGAACCTCGCGACCCTGGCCGCGCCCCAGGGCGGCGTACCCAACGACGCCGGCCACGGCAGACCGAGCAGGGCCCGGGCGTTGGTCCGGTGCTTGACCACGCGCTGCAGCACGGCGAACCGGTCCTCGGCTCGGGCGTCGGCCAGCGCCGCGAGCCGGTCGGCGGGTGCGGCCCCCAGCTCGGGCGGGTGGGTCTGCCGTCCGACCGCGTCCACCGGCAGCAGGCCGGACGCCAGCCACAGCGCCAGCACCGGGTCGCCCGCCGCGGCGAGCATCACCAGGACCGCCGACCCGCAGGTGGTCGCGTCAGTCTGACGTCCGGCCCGCGTCAGCTCGCGCACCGGGTCACGCACGGCGGCGCAGGTCGCCGGCGGCAGCCGGTCCCACAGCGGGCCGAGCACTGCGGCCGGGTCCGGCAGCGGGACCGGAGCGGCCGGCATCTCGGCCCGGTCCGGGCCGCGGAACAGCCCCAGACGGCGCAGGACCGTCGAGAGCTGCCGCCCCGCCGTCGGCGCCATCGACGGCTCAGTCCGCCGTGATCCGCTCGATCACCAACGGGCTCTCCGGGGGACGGGAGCCCTCCGGGGCGATCGTCACGGCGTCGGCCAGCGCCTCACGGGCGCGGTCGAACCGCTCCGGCGTGTCCGTGTGCAGGGTCATCAGCGGCTGTCCCGCTCGCACGGGGGCGCCGGGTCGCGCGTGCAGCTCGACCCCGGCCCCGGCCTGGACCGCGTCGCCCTGGCGCGCCCGCCCCGCCCCCAACCTCCAGGCGGCGACCCCGACCGCGAGCGCGTCCAGCCCCACCAGGACGCCGTCGGCCGGGGCGAGCACCTGCTCGGTCGCGCGAGCCGTCGGCAGCGCGGCATCCGGGTTCCCGCCCTGGGCCGCGATCATCGCCCGCCACACGTCCATCGCCCGGCCGCCGGCGAGCGCGTCCGCCGGGTCGACGTCGGTCCGTCCGGCGGCGGCCAGCATCTCCCGCGCGAGGGTCACGGTGAGCTCGACGACGTCGGGCGGCCCTCCCCCGGCCAGAACCTCGACCGACTCACGCACCTCCAGGGCGTTGCCCGCGGTCAGTCCCAGGGGGACCGACATGTCGGTGAGCAGCGCGACCGTGCGCAAACCGGCGTCGGATCCCAGCGCGACCATCGTCCGGGCCAGCTCCCGGGCGCGGTCCAGGTCCTTCATGAAGGCGCCCGAGCCGACCTTGACGTCCAGCACCAGCGCTCCGGTGCCCTCGGCGATCTTCTTGCTCATGATCGAGCTGGCGATCAACGGGATGGCCTCGACGGTCCCGGTGACGTCCCGCAGCGCGTAGAGCTTCCGGTCCGCAGGGGCCAACCCGGAGCCGGCCTGGCAGATGACCGCCCCGACGTCCTCGAGCTGACGCATCATCTCCTCGTTGCTCAGCGCCGCGCGCCAGCCGGGGATCGCCTCGAGCTTGTCGAGCGTGCCGCCGGTGTGGCCCAGCCCGCGCCCGGAGAGCTGCGGCACGGCGACCCCGCACGCGGCGACCAGGGGGGCCAGCGGCAGCGTGATCTTGTCCCCGACCCCGCCGGTGGAGTGCTTGTCCGCGGTGGGACGCGACAGCCCCGAGAAGTCCATCCGCTCACCCGAGGCGATCATCGCCGTCGTCCAGCGGGAGACCTCGGCCCGGTCCATGCCGTTGAGCAGGATCGCCATCGCCAGGGCGGACATCTGCTCGTCGGCGACCACACCGCGGGTGTACGCGTCGACCACCCAGTCGATCTGGTCGTCGGACAGCCGCCCGCCGTCCCGCTTGGTGGCGATGACCTCGACCGCGTCGTGGGCGGTCGCGTCGAAGGTGGTGCCGGCAGCCATCCGCCCAGCCTAGTGACCGGCCGCGCCCACCGCCTCGCCTCCGTCACGCGGGAGCACGGCCGCCCAGCGCGCGTCCTCGAGCGCCTGCTCCGCGTCGTGCCGTCCCTGGGCGAGCCTCGCCAGCGCGACCGCGCCGACGAGCAGACCGAGGTCCCGGCCGGCGACGTCGTAGTAGCCGGAGATCGTGAGCAGGTTGACGATGATGACGCCGAGCCAGATCGCGACGAGGTACCCGCCCAGCCGGGGGGAGAACGCCACCACGAGCCCGGCGAGGATCTCGACCGCACCCACGATGGTCATGGTCCGGTCGGCCGCCAGCGGGACCACGTCGTCGACCACCGGGGCCAGGTACATCGACCAGTCGGTGAGCACGTTGACGAACTTGTCGAGGCCGAAGACGATCGGTACGACCGTGTACAGCACCCGCAGCAGGACGAACGCCTGGAAGGCAGGGTCCGCCCACCGCCCGGGACGTGGTGCCGATCCTTCGGTGACCATGGCGCACCTCTCTAACGGAGAATTATCTCCATGTTAGAAACCCCTCGCCACCGGGGTCAACGGTCGGTAGGCCGGACGGGTGACCGGCCGCGTCCGACCGGGCCGACGGCGCTACGCCCGCTCGACCAGGTCGTCCGGTCCGAATGCGTCGGGCAGCACCTGAGTCATCGGTCGGATCCCGGAGACGGTCTCGACGAGCAGCTCCGGCCCGCCGTGCTCCCACAGGAGCTGCCTGCACCGACCGCACGGCATCAGCGCGGCACCGTGGCCGTCCACGCACACGAACGCCACCAGCCGGCCACCGCCGGACCCGATCAGCGCCGACACGAGCGAGCACTCGGCGCACAGCGTCACGCCGTACGAGGCGTTCTCCACGTTGCAGCCGACCACCACGCGCCCGTCGTCGACCAGCGCCGCCGCCCCCACCGGGAAGCCCGAGTAGGGCACGTACGCCTTGGTGACGATCTCGCGGGCGGCCCTTCGCAGCGCCTCCCAGTCGATCTGTGCACCCGTCACCGGCTCACTCCTTGACGTAGGGCATGCCCGACGCCGCGGGCGGGCGCGAGCGTCCCACCAGCCCGGCGACCGCCAGGATCGTCACCACGTACGGGAGCATCAGCATGAACTGGCTCGGCACCGGCGCCTGGACGATGCTCAGCATCCCCTCGAGGTTGGACGCGGCGCCGAACAGCAGCGCCGCCAGCGCCGCACGCACCGGGTGCCACTTGCCGAAGATGACCGCCGCCAGCGCGATGAACCCCGCCCCCGCCGTCATCTCCTTGCCGAACGAGGAGACCGACACGACCGTGTAGAAGGCACCACCCAGCCCGACGACGCCGCCGGCGATCAGCACCCCGCGGTACCGGGTGCGCTCGACCTTGATGCCGACGGTGTCCGCCGCCATCGGGTGCTCACCCACGGCCCGCAGTCGCAGGCCCCACCGGGTCCGGAACATCGCGTACCAGACGGCCGGCACTGCCAGGTACATCACGTAGACCACGATCGTCTGGCGGAACAGCGCCGGGCCGATCACCGGGATCTCGGCCAGCACGGGGATCTCGATCGGACTGAACCGCACGGTCGTGTTCATCGTCGCCGCGTTGGGCACGAGCACCTGGGAGTACATGAAGCTGGTCAGGCCGATGACCAGCACGTTGAGCACCACACCGACGATGATCTGGTTGACCCGGTAGGTGATGGTGAACACCCCCAGCACCCATGCGACGAGCACACCGGCGATCACCGCCGCGACCAGCCCGGCCCACGGGCTCCTGGTCAGCGAGCCGGCGACCGCGGCCGTGAACGCACCGGCCAGGAGCTGACCCTCGATCGCGATGTTCACCACACCGACGCGCTCGCCGATCACCCCGCCCAGCGCACCGAAGACGATCGGCACCGCGAGCAGCACCGAGTTGCCGACCAGCCGCACCACCGAGAAGTCCCTGTTGCTGCCCGCACCGGCCCAGGCGAGGAACGCGATCAGCAGGACGACGGCGACCAGGATCGAGACCCAGACCGGCACCCGGCGCCCACGCAGCACCTGGGCCAGCGCCACCACGAGACCCACCGCCGCGAGCGCGACGCAGACCCAGGCCGTCGGCGCGGCGGGTACCACGATGTCCGGGATCCGCAGCAGGTCGCCGTCCGCGGAGAAGCGGAAGCGCGTCCCACCGGTGCGCGGTGCGACCAGCAGCAGCAGGGCGACGAGCCCGGTCAGGATGCCGACGGCGATCGGGGCCTTCCGGCTGACGACCGTCACCTTCCGCGAGGTCTCGGTCGCCGGGATGCCCGACGGCGTCGTGGTGGCGGCGCTCACGGCTTCACCGCCTTCGGCTCACGCGGGGCTCTGCGACGCCTGCGGACCCCCGGCTGGGGCAGTCGGAACACCGCGCGCACCAGCGGAGGCGCGGCGATGAACAGCACGATCAGCGACTGCACCACGAGCACGATCTCGCTCGGCACGTTCTCCGCCGCCTGCATGATCGACCCACCGGCCTTGAACCCGCCGAACAGCACCGCCGCCGCGAGCACCCCCCACGGGTTCGACCGGCCCAGCAGCGCGACGGTGATCGCGTCGAAGCCGATGCCGGCGTCGATGTCGTAGCTGAAGCCGGTCGTCACGGTGCCGAGCACCTGGGTCACCCCGGCCAGCCCGACCAGCGCCCCGGCCACGAGCATCACGTACACGGTGGTGCGCGCGACGTCCATCCCCGCGACCCGGGCGGCCGCGGGGTTCTCACCCACCGCCCGGAACGCGAACCCGAGGCTGGACCGGTTGAGCAGCCACCACACGAACACGACCGCGGCGAGCGCGAAGACGAACCCGAGATGCAGGTTGAACCGCTCACCGAGCAGCGGCGGCATGACGGCGGTCTCCGCCATGCGCGGCGTCTTCGGGTTGGCCGAGCCCGGTGCCTGGAGCAGGCCGGGCGTGGCCAGCATGTAGGAGAGCAGGTAGAACGCCACGTAGTTCAGCATGATCGTGGTGATGACCTCGTGCGCCCCGGTGACCGCCTTGAGCAGGCCGGCGATGCCCGCCCACAGCGCCCCGGCGAGCAGCCCGGCGAGCACCGCGACGAGCAGGTGCAGGCCGAACGGCATCGAGAAGGCGAACCCGACCCAGCCACCGGCGGCGGCGGCCATCAGCATCTGGCCCTGTCCGCCGATGTTGAACAGGCCGGCGCGGAAGCCCAGCGCGACACCGAGCCCGGCACCGATCAGCGGTGTCGCGTAGTTGAGCGAGGAGGTCAGCGGGCGGATCGCGCCGCCGAAGTCCGAGGCCCCGGAGTTCCACACCGCGCCACGGAACAGGGCGCCGTAGGCGTCGCCGACGGCGGTGACGATCGCCGAGAGCATGTCCGTCGGCCGGCTGAAGAAGTACGCGGCGGTGCGCTGCACCTCCGGCTCGGTGGCCGCGATCATGATCGACCCGCCCAGCACGGCGAGCACGACGGCACCGACGGAGACGGCCCAGCCGCCGGAGACGATGCGGCGGACCGCGTCGGCCCAGCGCAGCTCGTCGGCACGGGTACCGTCGCGCTCGGGGTCCCCGGGGACGACCGGGCCCGAGTGCGCCGCCGACTCGAGGGGCTGCGACCTCCGGTCGATCTCCCGCTCGGTGGACTCGTGCCGCTCGGGCGGGTCGGTGGGCTCGTGCTCCTGGTCCGGCGAGCCGGCACCCCGGTCGTCGTTCACGCGGCCGCCCCCTCTGCCGGGACACCGGCCATCATCAGTCCGAGCACGTCGCGTGGAGTGTCGGCGGGCACCACCCCGACCACCCGCCCGCGGTACATCACCAGGATCCGGTCGCCCAGCGCGACTGCCTCGTCGAGCTCGGTGGACACCACCACCACCGGGACACCCGTGTCGCGGGTCGCCACGATCCGCTGGTGGATGAACTCGATGGAGCCGACGTCGACACCTCGGGTCGGCTGCGCGGCGACCAGCAGCCGCAGGTCGCGCGAGAGCTCACGGGCCACGACGACCTTCTGCTGGTTGCCACCCGAGAGCCGCCCGACCGGGCTGGCGATGCCCTGCGTGCGGATGTCGAACTCCTCGACGGCGCGCCGCGCGAACTCGTCCCGGGCGCCGAGCTGGAGGACCCCTCGGCGGGCGAACGGCGGTGCGTTGGTCCGGTCCAGGACGAGGTTCTCCGCGACGGTGAACTCGCCCACCAGCCCGTCCGTGCTGCGATCCTCGGGGATGAACCCGACGCCGGCGTCCAGCACCTGCCGCGGGGCGCGCCCGACGAGCTCGGTCCCGTCCAGCCGGACGCTGCCCGCCGTCGGCCGGGTCAGGCCGACGAGCGCCTCGGTGAGCTCGGTCTGCCCGTTGCCCTGCACACCGGCGACCACGAGCACCTCTCCGCCGCGCACGGTGAACGAGACGTCGTCGACCATGACGACTCCCTGCGCGTCGGTCACCGTCAGCCCGGAGACCTCGAGGCGGGAGTCGCTGTGCTGCGGGGCCTCCTTGCGGACCGTGAGCTCGACCGCTCGGCCCACCATGAGCGAGGCGAGCTCGGCGTCGGACGCGGTCGCCTCGGCCTCGCCCACGACCTTGCCGTGGCGCACCACGGTGATCTTGTCCGCGACCTCGCGCACCTCACGCAGCTTGTGCGTGATGAACACGATCGCGACGCCGTCGTCCCGCAGCTGGCGCATGATCCCCATCAGCTCGTCCGTCTCCTGGGGGGTGAGCACCGCCGTCGGCTCGTCGAACACCAGCACCTGGGCGTCCCGGGACAGGGCCTTGATGATCTCCACCCGCTGCTGGACGCCGACGGGCAGGTCCTCGATCAACGCGTCCGGGTCGACGTGGAAGCCGAACCGTGCCGCGATCTCGCGCACCTTGGTGCGGGCCGCCTCCAGGTCGAGCCGCCCGGCCCCGCGCGTCTGCTCGTGGCCGAGCATGACGTTCTCGGCAACGGTGAACACCGGGATCAGCATGAAGTGCTGGTGAACCATGCCGATCCCCGCGGCCATCGCGTCCCCCGGGCCGTCGAAGTGCTGGACCTCCCCGTCGAGCACGATCTCGCCCTCGTCGGCGGTGTAGAGCCCGTACAGCACGTTCATCAGGGTCGACTTGCCCGCACCGTTCTCACCCAGCAGGCAGTGGATCTGTCCCGGCTCGACCACCAGGTCGATGTGGTCGTTGGCGACCAGCGTGCCGAAGCGCTTGGTGATGTTGCGCAGCTCGAGCCTCATGACCACATCCTCGGGGGCAGGGCGTAGCAGGACAATGGCACACGGGTGGGGGAGGTCGCCATGCTTCCTCCCCCACCCGTGTCGCCACTACGGGGTCATCAGGCCTACGACAGGTACGAGGTGACCTCGACCTCGCCGTCGATGATCGCCTGACGCAGCGCGTCGACCTCCTCCATGAGGGCCGGGTCGACCTTGTCCTCGAAGTTGTGCAGCGGGGCGATGCCCACGCCCTCGTTCTCGAGGGTGCCGACGTACGCCTCGGGGTCGAAGTTCCCCTGACCGGCGGCCATCACGGCCTCGTAGACCGACACGTCCATCTTCTTGAGGATCGAGGTCAGCACGAGGTCCTGGGTGCTGGGGTCGGTCTCGTAGAAGTCCGCGTCCACGCCGATCAGCGCGATCTCGCGACCGGAGTCGGCGATCGCGTCCATGGCCGACTGGTAGATCGGCCCACCCACCGGGAGCAGCACGTCCACGCCCTGGTCGATGATGCCCGCCGCGATGCTCTTCGCCGTGTCGTTCGCCTCGAAGCCACCGGTGAACGAGCCCTGGTCCCCGCCCTCGTAGCCGATGACCTCGACCGCGGCGCCCTTCTGGGAGTTGTAGTACTCGACGCCCTGCTTGAAGCCGTCCATGAAGATCGTCACCGTCGGGAACGGCTGACCGCCGAACGTACCGACCTTGCCGGCCTCCGAGTAGCCCGCCGCCAGGTAGCCGGCCAGGAACGCGGCCTCGGCGGTGTCGTACAGCAGCGGCTTGATGTTCTCCGCGTCCTTCTCGCCGTCGAAGTCGGTGTCGGCGGCGTCGTCGACCAGGATGTAGTCGATGTCCGGGTTGGCGTTCGCCGACTCCACCGTCGCGGCGGACAGCGCGAAACCGACCGAGACGATCGCGTTGCAGTTGGTCGCCACCAGCGACTCGAGGTTGCCCTGGAAGTCCGTCTCGGACTCGGACTGCACCTCACCGAACTCGGCCCCGAGCTCGTCGGCCGCCTTCTTGGCGCCCTCGTAGCTGAGCTGGTTGAAGCTCTTGTCGTCGAAGCCGCCGGCGTCGGACACGATGCATGCCTTGAAGTCGATCGACTCCTCGGGCGACTCGGACTCCGACGAGGTCTCGTCGGGAGACGTCGTCGGCTCCTCCTCCGGCGCCGCCGCGCAGGCCGCCAGGGCCAGAGCCGTGGCGGTGGCCAGCACCGCTGCTCGCGTCACAGTCTTCACGTTCACTCCTGATGTCTGGTTCGACGCCTGGACCCGCCCGCTCGGTCGGTTCCCGGCTCTGGTGAGGGGTTGCCGATGCGGGGCGGAGCGAGTTTCGGCTGCTGTGCTCCGCACCCTAGTCGCGTGCCGGACCGAAGGGGTTACCGGCCGGTACCAGGGGCGCGGGTTGTTACTGATTCGGAATGTTGGAGCGGCCGTGGTCCACACGTGCGCCCGGCCGACGGGCGAGGCCGTCCCCGGCCGTGGCGCCGGCGGGTTCGGGGGCGCCGGCGCCGGGCCCCAGCCCGGGCCGGGCCCGCCCCCCGACGCCGACGGCGATAGCCCGCGCGTCGACCCGCAGCTCGCCCTGGTGCAGGTCGAACGTGCGCCCGCCCGGGGTCCGCGTGCCCAGGCGCGCCATGGCCCCGGGCACCCGGGTGAGCAGCCAGCCGAAGTCCTCCCCGCCCAGCGACTGCTCCGTCAGCTCGACGGAGTCGGCCCCGAGCATCTGACGGCCGGCGACGTCGAGCAGCCGCACCGCCGCCTCGTCGTTGTCCACCGGCGGCACGCCGCGCTGGTGGTGCACCTCGACGTCGACGCCGTACGGCGCCACGGCGTGCTCGACCGCCTCCACCAGCACCGAAGACGCCTTCTCCCAGGCGCGCACGTCCAGGCAACGCATCGTGCCGCGGACGGTGCCGCTGGCCGGGATGGCGTTCGTCGTCGCTCCGGACCTCACCTGGCCCCAGGTCAGGTTCACTCCCGACCGTGGGTCCAGCCGACGCGCGAGCACCGTCGGGACCTGGGTGATCACCTGTCCCAGCGCGTACACGACGTCGCCGGTCAGGTGCGGGCGCGAGGTGTGCCCGCCGGCCGCGGTCAGGGTCACGGTCACCGGGTCCGAAGCCGAGGTGATCGGCCCGATCCGCGAGCCGATCCGGCCCACGTCCAGCCGCGGGTCGCAGTGCAGCGCGAACACCATGCCCACGCCGTCCATCGCACCGGCCTCGAGGGCGTCGATCGCACCGCCGGGCTGGATCTCCTCGGCGGCCTGGAACAGCAGCCGCACGCCGGTGCTCAGCAGACCCTCCGCGGCGAGCTCGGCCAGCACCAGACCGGCACCCAGCACGACGGCGGTGTGCACGTCGTGGCCGCAGGCGTGCGCGACCCCCCGGTTCTGCGACTGCCACGGCTCCCCGCACCGGTCCTCGATCGGCAGCGCGTCCAGGTCGGCGCGCAGCGCGACCCACCGGCGCCCGCTGACCACCGGGTTCGGACCGATCTCGCAGACCAGGCCCGTGCCCGGGAGCATCCGCGGCTCGAGCCCCGCGTCGCGCAGGCGCTGCGCGACGACGTCGGAGGTCCGGCGCTCGGTTCGCCCCACCTCCGGGTGCGCGTGCAGGTCACGGCGCAGTGCGACGAGCTCGTCCGACAGGGCCGCCACGGCGGCTTCGACTCGTTCGATGCTCACGGCCACGGCTGGGTCAGACACCCCACGAGCCTAGTCGCGGCACCCCGCCGCTCGTCGCGACGGCTGCCCTCGGCGCCGTCAGCGCAGGTCGGGACGACGCTCGCCGACGGCGTCCACGACGGCCCGCAGCCGCTGCGCCTCGGCCCGGGTGGTCACCAGCAGCGCGTCGGGCGTGTCCACCACGACGACGTCGGGCAGGCCCAGGACCGCGACGAGCCGTCCCGACCGCGGGACCACCAGGGCACCGTCGGCGTCGACGGCGAGCACGTCGTCCGCCTCACCGAGCACGCGCGTCCCGGCGTCGTCCGCGGCGGGCAGCCGGTCGGCGAGGGTGGCGAAGTCCCCGACGTCGTCCCACGCGAAGTCCCCCGGCACGACTGCTACGCCGCCGGCCGCGGCCACCGGCTCGGCCAGCGCGTGGTCGATCGCGATCCTCTCCAGCGTCGGCCACACCCGGGCGAGGACCTCGTCGCGGTCGGTACCGTCCCAGGCGCCGGCGATGGCTCGCAGGCCGTCGTGCAGGGCGGGGTGCAGCTCCGCGAGGTGGTCCAGCAGCACCCCGGTCCGGACCAGGAACATGCCGGCGTTCCACCGGTACTCCCCGGTCGCCAGGTACTCGGCGGCGGTGCGCGCGTCCGGCTTCTCGGTGAACCCGGCGGCGAGCCGAGCGTCCGGCGCCTCGGTGAGTCCCAGCGACGGGCCGGAGCGCACGTACCCGAAGGCGGTCGAGGGCCCGGTCGCGGCGACTCCCACGGTGACCAGGTACCCGGCCCGCGCGGCGACGACACCCTGCCGCACGGCGTCGGCGAACGCGGGCCCGGCCCCGATCACCTGGTCGGCCGCGAACGACCCCACCACCACGTCGCCGTGCCGTTCGGTCAGGACCGCCGCGGCCAGTCCGATGGCGGCCATCGAGTCCCGCGGTGAGGGCTCGGTCAGGAGCTGGGCGGCGCCGAGCCCGGGGAGCTGCCCGCCGACGGCTTCGCGGTGGCCGGCGCCGGTGACCACGACGACGCCGTCCGGGCCGGTGAGCGGGACCAGCCGGTCCACGGTGGACTGCAGCAGGCTGCGCCCGCTCCCGGTGAGGTCGAGCAGGAACTTCGGTGCCGCCGCGCGCGACAGCGGCCACAGCCGGGAACCGACGCCGCCGGCAGGGACGATCGCGCGGAACCCCTCGATCGGGGTCGCGGGTGGCGGGCCCGCGGTGCGGTGGTCCGGGTCGGGCGACGTCATGACGTCGATCCTGCCAGCCCGGTGCGCGGGGTCCCGCTCATCGGCTCACTGGCTCATGGGCCGTACGGCGTCACCACAGATAGTTCGTCCCGTGTTCGATGTTGTAGTACATCCCGATGTGCGTGTAGTAGTTCATCGCGCCGAACAGCAGGAACACCACGCCGCCGATCCACCACGTCCGGATGACCCAGGGCAGCAGCCGCGGCCGGTCCGTCCACAGCGCGATGGGCAGCAGGATGCACCCGATCGCCACGATGCCCCACAGGCCGCCGAGGAAGAGTGCCTCGACGATCGGCAGGTGCCCGACACGCCCGGAGATGGGCTCCTCCGGCGGCGCCGCACCGAGCTGGTACCGGATGAAGGAGATCGCCAGGACACCCATCGCCAGCCCCAGCGCCCCGATGAAGATGCTCACCGGCCGCAGCGCGGAGAACGCCGCCGCACCGGACTCCCCGACGTCCCCGGCGAACAGCACCCGGTGGCGCCAGAGGTAGATCGACGAGAACACCAGCAGCGCACCGAACGCGGCCGCCGGTTGGCCGAACGCGATGTTCGCGTACTCGAAGGGCGCGCCGCCGAACGGCCACACGACGGTGGTGTGGATACCCAGGACCAGCAGCAGCAGGCCGACGACGCCGCAGAACGCCGCCCAGCCCTCGCTCTCGATCCTTCGGCCCCGCGTCAGCTGCGTGAGCAGCACCGCCACCCCGATCAGCCCGGCTCCGGCCGCGACGGCGACCAGCTCGTTGTAGACGACCACGTTGTCCATCTCCTTCAGCCGGAAGGACTCCGACACACGAGTCTCGCCGTCAGCATCCCAGCGCGACCCCGCCCCGTCCACCGGTAACCCCTACCCACCCCCACCACCACCCTTCGCGTGGAACGTCCCGCCCCTCGTGTGGAGCGTTCCCGCCCCCCAAGTGGAGCGTTCCGTCCCTCATGTGGAGCGTTCACCTCCGCGTGTGGAGCGTTCCTCGACCGGGTGGAGCGATCCGCACGACGAGTGGAGCGTTCGCGTGCGGTGTGGAGCGTTCGCGTTGCGACACGCCGGTGTGTCGCGCCCGAACGCTCCACAGTCCGGGGGTCAGCGCTGAGGCAGCACCCTCCGCCACCGGACGGCGAGCGCCGGCGGACGGTCCGGCGAGCGGCTCAGTCGTCTCGGACCTGCCATCGACGCCGTCCCGGACCTCGGTTCGCGGCGCGCCGGTACGCCGCCCTGAGGCGTTGCTGCCACGCGCTGCCGCTGCCCCGGTGGTCGATGTCGTTCGCGGTCGCTCGAACGACCACCAGTCCGAGGTCCTCGAGCTCCTCCTGCCTCCTGGCGTCCCGACTGCGCCGGGCAGCATCAGCGTGCAGCGCGCCGTCGTACTCCCCGACGACGCCCGTGACGTCGTCCAGCAGGTCGACCCTCGCGACGAACCGGGCGGACGTGTCCACGACGACCTGGTTCGCGCGCGGACGCGGCAACCCCGCACCGATCCAGGTGAGTCGGAGCAAGGACTCCTGGGGTGACTCCGCGCCCGCATCCATCAACGCCGCCACCCGAAGAGCCCGGGGGCGCCCGACGTGCCGCCTACGGTCGCGGACCATCGCCCGGAGCTCCTCTGCGTCGACCAGTCCCAGGTGAAGCAGCCGGTCGACGCCGATCACGCCCTGGTGAACCGGCAGCAGGCGGGCGAGGTCGAACGCCGTGCGCAGCGATGACGTCGCCGTCACGTCGCCGAGCACCACCCTTTCGTCGTCGGGCACCTCGCTCCTGAACACCCGGATGTCCGAACGGTGCCGTAGCCGACTCTCACGAGGGGCGCTGACCACGATCCGCGCCGCGCCGACGAGCTGGGGGCCGACGGAGCCGCGTTCCTCCCAACGGGGTCCGCCGTCGAACACTTCGAGGTCGTCGCGCGCCGCCAACCGTTCGTGCAGTCGCGCGGCGGCCCATCCGCCGATCGTCGCGTGGTCGGGCAGCTGAGCAACCACCGCCGCGATCCGCACGTCAGGGTGTCGTGGATCGGTGCCGGTCGGCACCCGGACACCGCGGCGCACACTGACGAACTGGGGTCCCCGCAAGGTCGCCTGCGTGATCCCGGTGGCGTGCGCCTCACGTGTGAGGACCGTGGACGGGAGCGGTTCGAGATCGGCCGTCATGGCCCGATCGTGACGCGGTTCATGACGGCCCGACGACGAGTCCCCAGCGACCTGTGGATCTCCCCCGTGCACCAGGTGCTGTGATGCGCCGTGCCGTGCACCGTGTGCCGTGCTGCGCACCGGTTCCCCGTTCGCCGCTCGCTGATCGCGGTCGCTGGTCGCGGTGTGTGGAGCGTTCGGGCGCGACACGCCGGCGTGTCGCAGCACGAACGCTCCACAGTGCGCGCGAACGCTCCACATGAGGGACGGAACGCTCCACTTGGGGAACGGAACGCTCCACTCGGGTGGGGGTGGGTGGGAGACGGGGCGGGGGTTGGGGTGGTCAGGAGGTCAGGGGGAAGTCCTGGGCGGGGCGCCAGACGGCGTCGTCGCCGTGCTCGTAGACCTGGATGCCGGAGACCTCGAACTCGGCCTCGAACTCGGCGAGCTCGGAGAAGGCACGGTCGAGGGCGGCGTCGGGCACGTCGTGCGCGACGGTGACGTGCGGGTGGTAGTTGAACCGGAGCTCCTGGCTCAGCGGGCCGGTGCGGATCGCCCGCTCGAGCCGCTCGCATTCGGCGATGCCGCGCACCACCTGGACGAAGACCACGTCCGAGACCGGCCGGAAGGTCCCGGTACCGCGCAGGTGAACGGTGAACGGCGCGTGCGCCTGCCCCACCTCTCGCAGGTGGCCCTCGATGCCGGGCAGCTCGTCCGGCTCGACCACCGTAGGGCCGAGCAGGGTCACGTGCGGCGGGATCGCCCACGCCAGCGGGTCCCCGAAGTCGGCACGCGCCCGCTGGAGCTGCTCGCCGAAGGGCGCCGGGACCTGGACCGCGATGCCGATCCGGACCTGGTCACCCACCCGCTCCGGGAGGATCACGCCCGCGACCCCCGCGCAGGCAGCAGGCCGACCCGGTCGTAGACGCGGGCCAGGGTCGCCAAGGCGACCGCGCGCGCCCGTGCGGCCCCGTCCGCCAGGACGTCGTCGAGCACGCCCGGGTCGTCGAGGTACCCGCGCACCCGCTCCTGGAACGGGGTGATGAAGTCCACCACCAGCTCCGCGACGTCCTTCTTCAGGTCCCCGTACCCCTTGCCCTCGTAGCCGGCGGCGAGGTCGTCGACCGACCGGCCGCTCAGCGCCGCACCGATGGTCAGCAGGTTGGAGATGCCGGGCTTGGCCGCCACGTCGTACCTGACCTCCCGCTCCGCGTCGGTCACCGCCGAGCGGATCCGCTTCGCGGCGACCGCCGGGGCATCGAGCAGCTCGATCAGCCCCGCCGGGGACCCGGACTTGCTCATCTTCGCCGTCGGCTCCTGGAGGTCGTAGATCTTCGCCGTCCCGGTGACGATGTGCGCCTCCGGCACGACGACGGTCGGTCCGAACCGGGAGTTGAGCCGCTGGGCGAGGTCGCGGGTGATCTCCAGGTGCTGACGCTGGTCCTCCCCCACCGGGACGAGCGCGGCGTCGTACAGCAGGATGTCCGCGGCCATCAGCACCGGGTACGTGAACAGCCCGACCGTGGTGCCCTCGGTGCCCTGCTTGAGCGCCTTGTCCTTGAACTGGGTCATCCGCTGGGCCTCGCCGAACCCCGTGTGACAGGAAAGCACCCAGGCGAGCTCGGCGTGCTCGGGGACGTGGCTCTGCACGAACAGCACCGACCGCTCCGGGTCCACCCCGGCGGCCAGGTACTGAGCCGCGGTGCGCCGGGTGCGCTCGCGCAGCAGCGCCGGCTCCGGGCCGACAGTCAGCGCGTGCAGGTCGACGACGGCGTAGTACGCGTCGTAGGAGTCCTGCAGCGCCACCCAGCTGGTCAGCGCGCCGAGGTAGTTGCCCAGGTGCAGGGAGTCCGAGGTGGGCTGCATCCCGGACAGGATGCGTGGCCGGGAGCCCGGGGCCGAGAACGACGGCGTGGCGGACGAGGATGCTGCGGAGGCCATGCCGTGCATTGTGGCAGGTCCGCGGGACCGGTCCGGACACTCTCGCGGACCGGTCCCGGTGGCACCACGCCGGTCGGATCCGGCACGACGCCGGTCGGATCAGGTCGCCTCGTCGTCGTACGGGGCGGGGCCGGTGAGTTCCCCGGACGCGGACGCCGCCGGAGGCCGGCGCGTCGCGGCGGTGCCTGCGGCGGCGGCCCCACCGGCAGCGGCGGCACCGGTCGCGCGGGAGGAGTCGGCGTCCTCCAGCAGCGCCTCCCGGACGATGCGGCGGGGGTCGTAGCGGCGCGGGTCGAGGGACGCCCAGTCGACGTCCGGCGCTTGCTCCCCCAGCTCGGCGGAGACCCGTTCCCGAGCCGTCCCGATGAACCCGCGGAGCGCCCGCGCCCCGCGGCCGAGCTGCTCGGCGTAGCGCGGCAGCCGTTCGGGCCCGATCACCACGACGGCGACGACGAGCAGGACGAGGAACTCCATCCCGTTGATCCCGAACACTTGGTCAGGCTATCCGCGGGTCAGCTGTCCTGGGCGTCGAGCACCACCCGGACCTCGCGCTCGCCCCCGTCGGAGCGGATGGTCAAGGTCACCGCGTCCCCCGGGGCCTTGGCGCGGATCGCGACGATGAGCTCGTCGGCCTCGGTCACCGGGCGCCCGTCTATGGCGAGGATGACGTCCCCCGGCTCGATCCCGGCCAGGTCGGCCGGACCGCCCGGGGTGACCGCCGGAGTCCCGCCCTGCGCGGTGGTGGAGACCTGCACACCCTCGCCTCGGTAGCGCGAGTCGAGCAGCACCCCGATGATCGGGTAGGTCGCCGAACCGGTCTCGATGAGCTGCTCGGCGGTACGGCGTGCCTGGTTGGCGGGGATGGCGAAACCCAGGCCGATGCTCCCGGAGGCGACGGTGGACCCCGGTGGCTGGGCGATCGCGGAATTGATGCCGATGACCTCACCGGACGCGTCGACCAGCGGGCCACCGGAGTTCCCGGGGTTGATCGCGGCGTCCGTCTGGATCGCGTTGATGAACGCCGAGTCGGTGCCGTTGCCCGCCATCACCGGACGGTTGAGGGCGCTGACGATCCCGGTGGTCACGGTCCCCTGGAGCCCGAGGGGAGCGCCGATGGCGACCACCGGGTCCCCGACGACGACGTCGTCCGAGTCGGCCAGGGCGAGCGGCACCAGCCCGGAGCGGTCGACCTTGATCACCGCGAGGTCGTACTCCGGGGTGCGCCCGACGAGCCTGGCGGAGTCCTCGCTGCCGTCGGCGAACACCACGACCATCTCCGCGCCGGACTCGTCCACGGCGGAGACCACGTGGTTGTTGGTGAGCAGGTAGCCGTCGTCCCGCAGCACGAACCCCGAGCCCGTCGCATGCCCCTCGCTCCCGCGGACCTCGATCGCCACGACGCTGGGCAGCACCGCGTCGGCGATCGCCGCGACGCCGGCGAGCTCGCCGCGGTCCTGGGCACCCACGGAAGGCGGCAGCGCGGCGTCGACCGGCCTGGCGTCATCGAGGTACCGGCTGGTGAGCCAGCCTCCGCCGGCACCCGCCACCAGTGCGAGCACGATCACGACGACGAGCCAGCCCGCGCCGATCCCGCGCCGCGGCTGCTGGGCCGGCCGCCCCCAGGAGTCGACGGTCCCGGGGGTGCTCCACCCGAGGCTCGACGACTCCGGTGCCGGCTGGGGCGCTCCGTAGGGGCCGGCGGGCTGCGTGGATCCGTACGGTTCCGGCGGTGGGTACGCGGCCCCGTGCTGCGACGCGTGCACGGAGGGTGCCTGATGGGACGGCGCCTGGTAGGACGAGGACCGGTAGGACGGGGCCTGCGACGGTGAGGCGAAAGGGTTCGACTGCTCGCCGTCGGGCCGCGCGGGATGTCCCGCCGCGCCCGGCCACTCGTCCCGCTGCTCCGGTCCCGCGCTCACCGGCCCCACGCCCCGGCGAGCTCGTGCCAACCCCGGTTGATCGCGGCCGCCGGCCCGGCGTCGTACTCCCGGAGCGGGAAGGCCACGACGAGCTCCTCGAGGACCTCGGCCGGCCGCTGCGCGACCACACTGACCACGGTGCCCCCGGCCTGCCACACGGCGTGCCAGGGTGCGCTCGACAGCACGTACAACGTTCCTCCGTCGGTCTGGGCCGGGATCGCGTCCGCGACCACGTCGGGGTCGAGCCGTCCGTGCTGGAGCGTGGCGACGATCAGCCCGCGCGTCCCGGTCAGGTCCATCTCGACGCTGCCCGGGCCCTCCGGGGCGAGCCGCACCGCCGCGATGCGGTAACCGTCGGGCAGCCGGGCCGGCGCGCTCCAGCCCTCCCGCGCCAACCACCCGAGCACCCGCTCGGTCGCCTCGTCGATCCGGTGCTCGAGCTCGGCGCCGACGGCGTACGGGAGCGTCGTGGACCGCGCCGCGCCGGTCGCACCCCTCGAGGTCGCGCCGCCGGGCGGGCCGGACGACGGCGCGGTGGCGGCGACGGGCGTCACGCCTCCGACGTTCGGGGCCGGGTCCCAGGGCGCGGTCCTGTCGGTCAGGGCGCCGTCGAAGGACCAGACCGCCGGGTCGTCCGCGGTGCCCACGCCCGACGACGCGCCCGCGGCCCGGCCGAGGATCGTCAGCGCGTGCGCCGGGTGCGCCGACGGGGCGACCTCCGGCTGCTGCCCCAGGACGAACAGCCCCGCGGCCACGACCCCGACGCCGGTGCTCGCCGCGACCAGCCAGCGGCGGGCGCCCCGCCGACGCCGCAGGTCGCCGGACAGGGCATCGGGCCACTCGGACCGCGGCCGGCTCGATCCGCTGCCGGGGAGCGGGAGTGAGTCGTCGAACCGGACGTCGCGCGCCGGACCGGTCCTCGGTCCACCTCGCCGGTCCCGGGCACCGTGCGCCGGCTCGACCGGTCGTCCGGTCACACCGGGGTCGTCGGAGGTCGCACCGAGTGTCAGCAGGCGACGCGTCAGGTCCGGGTTCGCGGGCACGTCGAACGCTGCCAGCATCGCCCGCCGCGCCTCGCGGGCCGCCGCGACCTCCTCGGCGCAGGCGGAGCACGAGGCGACGTGGCCGAGCACCCGCTCCGCATCAGCCGGGTGCAGCTGCCCGTCGACCAGCGCGCTGACGGTCGTCCCCAGATGGCTCACCGGCCCACCTCGGGTGCCTCGGGGAGGTGCGCCCCGTGCTCGAGCGGCCGCTCGGCGTCGTCGACCGTCGCGGCGAGCCCGATGCCGCCGGGCGCCCGGTGCGCGAGCGCGGCCCGCAGCTGACCACGCGCGCGGTGGATGCGGGACCGGACGGTGCCGAGCTTGACGCCGAGGGTGAGGGCGATCTCCTCGTAGGACAACCCCTCGATGTCGCACAGCACGACGGCGGCGCGGAACTCCGGGGACAGCTCGTCGAGCGCGCGCTGCACATCGTGGTCCAGGTTCGCGTGCTCGTAGCCGCGCTCCGGACTGCCCGGCCCGACGTTGCCGGGCACGTGGTCGGCGTCGTCCCCGAGCGGGTCCATCCGGATCCGCCGACGACGACGGACCAGGTCGAGGAAGAGGTTCGTGGTGATGCGGTGCAGCCAGCCCTCGAACGTCCCCGGTGTGAACGAGGACAGCGAGCGGAACACCCGGACGAACGTCTCCTGGGTGAGGTCCTCGGCGTCGTGCTGGTTGCCGGTGAGCCGGTAGGCGAGCCGGTAGACGCGGTCGGAGTGCTCGCGGACGACCTCGTCCCAGGACGGCGGCGCCCATT
>CAYQFJ010000027.1:0-25515 GCA_964416715.1 uncultured Actinotalea sp.
CGGGCACCCTCAGCTTCCACGTGGACCAGGTCGCGACGACGCAGATGTCGTTGTCGAACACGTTCACCGACGTCGCGGACCTGTTCCCGACGCAGCCCCCGACGATCACCGTAAAGGCGTCGGACGGGACCCTGGTCACCGTCCACCCCGCCAGCGGGACGCTCTCCGAGGTCACCAAGGCCGTCAACGACGCCGCCGACGCCGGGATCAAGGCCACCGTGGTCCGCGTCAGCGCGGAGCCCCCCACCTACCGCCTCCAGTTCACCGGCACCAGCACGGGCACCGGCGGCGCCTTCGAGGTGTACGCGGGCACCGCCGACGACGTCACCAACGGGACCGCGACCCGGATCGATGGGAACCTGGCCCGCGCCGCCGACGACGCCGAGATCACGCTCTGGAAGGGCGTGGTCGGCCTCGAGCAGACGTTCACCCAGTCTTCGAACACCTTCTCCGGCCTGATGACCGGCGTCGACGTCACCGTCTCCGAGGTCACCGGCCCGGAGGACGACCCGGTGACGATCACCGTCGGCCGCGACTCCGACGCCCTGAGCAACCTCGCCAAGGACCTCGTCGGTGGTCTGAACCTGGTGCTGTCGGAGATCGCCTCCCGGACCCGCACCACGACGACCACCAACGCCGACGGCACGGTCTCGGTCACCGGTGGCCTGTTCTCCGGGGACAGCTCGGTGCGCCAGATCCAGCAGGAGGTGCTCACCGCAGGGTCCTCCCCGGCCGAGGGGCTCTCCCCGGCCGAGGTCGGCATCGTCATCGGCAAGGACGGTCAGTTCACCTTCGACGAGGAGAAGTTCGCCACCGCGCTCGCGGCCGACCCGGCCAAGGTGCAGTCGATGGTGAGCGAGATCGCCGGGCGCGTGGCCACCGTCGCCGAGCGTGCCTCGGAGCCGCACACCGGCAGCCTGACGCTGAAGATCCAGGGCCAGGAGAGCCTGGTCAAGGACATGGGGCTGCGGATCGAGAGCTGGGACCAGCGGCTCGAGCTGCGCCGCGCCGGCCTGGAGCGAACCTACGCCGCGCTCGAGGTCACCCTGTCC
Source organism: uncultured Actinotalea sp. (assembly GCA_964416715.1). GTDB lineage: Bacteria > Actinomycetota > Actinomycetes > Actinomycetales > Cellulomonadaceae > Actinotalea. The sequence continues at coordinate 1,053 of CAYQFJ010000027.1, forward strand.
GGCCTGCAGTCCCAGTCGAGCTGGCTCGCCGGCCAGCTCGCGGGGCTGCCGTCGTGGTCGAACAGCAAGTGAGCCGGCCGTGACCGGCACCGTGAGTGAGAGGCAGCCATGAACTACGACGCCGTGCGGACGCGGTACCTGGACGACACCGTCGCCACCGCGAGCCCCACGAAGCTGCTGACCATGCTGTACGACCGGCTGGTCCTCGACCTGGAGCGCGCCGAGGCCGACCAGCGTGCCGGGCAGCGCGGTCCGGCCGGCGAGCACCTCACCCACGCCCAGGACATCGTCGGCGAGCTCATGTCGACCCTCGACGTGGCCGCCTGGGACGGGGCCCAGCAGCTCATGTCCGTCTACACGTTCCTGCTGACCGAGCTGGTCGGTGCCAACGTCTCCGGCGACCCCGAGCGCACCGCGGCCTGCCGCGAGCTCGTCGAGCCGCTGCGGGACGCGTGGCACCAGGCCGCCCAGGAGGTCTCGGTCACCTCGACGCTCGAACCGGTCGGTGCGGTCACGGCACCCGCCGGCCCGCTCGGCGACCTGGGCGTGGGATGAGCAGCCCCGACGGCGGTGCCACCACCGGGACCCGCCGGCCCGCCGACGTCGTCCCGGCCGGTGCGAACGCGCCCACCGGTGGCGAGGGCTGGCACGAGGCCTGGGAGGCCGCGCTCGCCGAGCTGGAGATGGACGTCGCGGCCGCGGAGGCGATGCTCGCGCTGGACCGCATCGCCGACGCCCCGCCGCGCGACCCGTGGGAACCGCCCGTCGGCCTCGGTCCGCTGCCCGCCGCGCTCGGCGACCGCGCCCGCGCCCTGCTGGAGCGTCAGCTCGCGACCGCGCAGCTGCTGTCCGAGGCCGCCCAGCTCTCCCGCAAGCACACCCGCGCGGTGCAAGCCCTCAAGGCCACACCGCCGTCGACCCCCGTCTACGTCGACACCCCCGCCTGAAGCCCACCCACGCCCGACCTCTCGCCGAGCTCGGCAGTATTCGCCGAGCTCGCTGCCTTGAACTGCCGAGTTCGGCGAACCTTGCCGAGTTCGACGGCGCGAGGGGGCGGCGCCGAGGGGGGTGGGATGTCCGGTTTCGCGGGGGTACGGGTCCGCCGGGAGAGTGAACCTCACGGACCGGTGACCGAATCCCTCATCGCCCCGCGGCCCCGGCCGATGGGCACACCGAGCAGGGATCGCTCACCCCGTAGGCCATGGACCGGCCGACCGCAGGACCTCGACTGGTGAGGTGTATCGGCCGTGTTCGACTCCGTGACGTTCGTCGCGATCAACAGCGCCCTGGACGGGCTCGCGCTGCGCCAGCGCGTCATCGCCGACAACGTCGCCAACATCCAGACGCCGGGGTTCCTGGCCGGGAAGGTGTCCTTCGAGGACTCCCTGGCCGCGGCGGTCGCCGACGGGAGCGGAGCGGTCGAGCCGACCACCAGCCGTTCGCTCGCACCGACCCGCCAGGACGGCAACAACGTCAACCTCGACGAGCAGACCCTGCTGAACATCGAGACCAACCTGCGCTACCAGCTCGCGACGCAGGCCGTGGACGGGACCTTCTCCAAGCTCCGCACCGCGATGAGGACTAGCTGATGGGCACCTTCGAGGCGATCGGCATCGCCGGCAGCGGGATGACCGTCTACCGCACCTGGCTCGACGCGATCAGCGACAACCTGGCCAACCTCAACACCGTCACCGGCACCGACGAGGACGCCTTCCAGGCGCGCTACGTCGTCGCCGAGGCCGTCGGGTACGGCGAGGAGGGCGGCACCCGGGTGCGCGAGGTCACGTTCGGCGACCCCGAGGGCCGCCTGGTCTACGAGCCGGACCACCCGCTGGCCGACGCCGAGGGGTACGTGCGCTACCCGGACATCGACATGTCGAGCCAGATGACCCAGCTGATCATGGCGCAGCGCGCCTACCAGGCGAACGCCGCCGTGGTGGACCGCGCCAAGGAGACCTACCAAGCCGCACTGCAGATCGGACGCTGACCATGAGCATCCTTCCCGTGGGCGGTGTCACCGCCGCCGGATTCGTCCCGGGCCTGCCCGGCCTGGAGAACGTCGGCACCACCGGGACGACGTCGTCCGTCCTGCAGTCCTCCGGTGCCACCGGGACCACGCGCAGCGACGAGTCCTTCGCCGCGACGATCGCCGGCTCGATCGACCAGCTCCAGGCGCTGCAGTCGCACTCCAACGCGCTGGCCGTCCAGGCGGTCACCGGTGACCTCGACGACGTCCACGACTACACGATCGCCGCCAGCCAGGCGAGCGTCGCCCTCGAGCTCACCGCGGCCCTGCGCAACAAGGCCGTGGACGCGTTCACCGAGATCATGAGGATGCAGGCCTGATGCCCGAACAGATCACCGGCATGCTCGGCCGGCTCCAGGAGTCCGTCCGGCAGTTCACGCTGGCCCAGCGCACCCTCGCCGTGATCGGCGTCGCGGTGCTCGTGCTCGGCCTCGTGGCGCTGTCCGCCTGGCTGACCAAGCCGTCCATGAGCCCGCTGTTCTCCGGGCTGTCCGCGGCGGACGCGAGCGCGATCGTCGACCAGCTCGAGTCGCAGGGCGTCGCCTACGAGCTGACTGACGGCGGGTCCACCGTCCTGGTGCCGGCCTCGCAGGTCTACCCGATGCGGTTGGCCGCGGCCTCGGCCGGGCTGCCCGCCGCGTCCGACGGCGCGGGTTACTCCCTGCTGGACGACATGGGCATGACCTCCAGCGAGTTCCAGCAGCAGGTCACCTACCAGCGTGCGCTGGAGGGTGAGCTGGCCAAGACGATCGGTGCCATCAACGGCGTCGATGCCGCCACCGTCCGGCTCGCCCTTCCCGAGGACAGCGTGTTCGTCTCGCAGAAGGCGGACCCGACGGCGTCGGTCTTCGTCAAGACCGGGCCCGGCGTCACGCTGAGCTCGGACAAGGTCCAGTCGATCGTGCACCTGGTCTCCGCCGGGATCGAGGGCATGGCGCCGACCGACGTCGCGGTGATCGACGCCGACGGGCACGTGCTCTCGGCCGTGGGCGGCGTGGCCGGCGGGGGCCTGGCCAGCGCCCGCACCGGCGAGTACGAGAACCGGGTCGCGGCCAACGTGCAGCAGATGCTGGACAAGGTGGTCGGCGTCGGCAACGCGGTGGTCAGCGTCACCGCGGACCTGGACTACGACCGGACCGACCGCACCAGCGAGACGTTCACCGCGGGCGAGGACGTGCCGCCGATCAGCTCGGCGACCACTCTCGAGGAGTACACCGGCGACCAGGAGGCGGTCGGCGGCGTGCTCGGCCCGGACGGTGTGCAGACGCCGGTCGACGAGACCGACGACACCGGCTCCTACCGCAAGGAGACCGAGACCGTGAACAACGCGATCAACAAGGTCACCGAGCAGACGACGACGACGCCGGGCGGGGTCAGCCGGCAGTCCGTGTCCGTGATCGTCGACCAGGAGGCCGCCGCCGACCTCGACATGGCCGAGCTGCGCGAGGCGGTCGTCGCGGCGGCGGGCGTGGACCCCGAGCGCGGCGACGTCGTCTCGGTCTCCCGGATGTCCTTCGACACCTCCACCGCCGAGGCCGCGCAGGCCGCGCTGGAGGCGGCGGAGAAGGAGGCGCAGGCCGAGGAGATGGGTGCGCTCATCCGTAACGGGGCGATCGCCGCGGCGCTGGGTCTGGCCCTGGTGCTGGCGCTGGTCACCGCGGTGCGCAAGAGCCGCCGGGCACGCCGCGAGGCGATCGACCTGGGCGCGCTGGAGCTGATCGAGGCCCGTCAGGCCGAGGTCATCGAGGCGCCCGAGCCGACGCCGGCCCTGCCGCAGGCGGACGCGCCGCCGGACCCGATCAACGCCAAGCGTGACGACGTCATGGCGCTGGCGGCCGAGCAGCCGGCCGAGGTCGCCGAGATGCTGCGCGGCTGGCTCGTGGGCGGGGGCCGGCGCTGATGGCCACGAAGACGATGCTCAGCGGCACCCAGAAGGCCGCGCTCATCCTGATCCAGCTCGGCCGGGAGCAGGCCGCCCGGGTGATGGCGAACATGGACGAGGCCGAGATCGAGGAGCTCACCACCGAGATCGCGCGCCTGGAGCGGATCGACCCGACGATCGCGGACAGCGTCCTGGAGGAGTTCTACGACTCCTCGGTGGCCGGCACCGGCTTCGCCGGGCGCGGTGGTCTGGGCTTCGCCCAGCAGGTGCTGGAGGACTCCCTGGGCCGTGAGCGTGCGGCCGGGATGCTCGAGCGGCTCACGTCCTCGCTGCAGGGCCAGCCGTTCGAGTTCCTGCAGTACGCCGACGCGCGGCAGGTCGTCTCGCTGCTCACGGGTGAGCACCCGCAGACGATCGCGCTGGTCCTGGCGCACCTGCGGGCCGAGCACGCCTCGGCGATCATGACCGGCCTGCCGCCGACGACCCAGGCGGAGGTCGCGCACCGGATCGCACTCATGGAGCGCGCCGCGCCCGACGTCGTCTCGGTGGTCGCCGAGAGCCTGCAGCGCAAGGCCACGGCCGTGCTCACGCCCCAGGAGCTGTCCGCCGTCGGTGGTGTCCAGCCGCTGGTGGAGATCATCAACCGGGCCGACCCGACGACGGAGAAGCTCATCCTCGAGGGTCTCGAGTCCCGCGACCAGGCCCTCGCCGAGGAGGTCCGCAGCCGCATGTTCGTCTTCGCGGACATCGTGCTGCTGGAGGACCGCGCGATCCAGCTCGTGCTGCGCGGCGTGGAGATGTCGTCCCTGGCCACGGCGTTGAAGGGGGCGTCGGACGAGGTCAGCGACAAGATCCTGCGCAACCTGTCCGAGCGTGCCCGGGAGAACCTGGTCGAGGAGCTCGAGCTGCTCGGCCCGGTGCGCCTGTCGATGGTCGAGGACGCCCGCGCCAACGTGGTCCAGGTGATCCGGCGACTGGAGGAGGGCGGCGAGATCGTGATCCGCCGCGACGGCGAGGACGAGTATGTCGCCTGAACCGGCAGCCGCCCCGACGCCGACCGTCACCGCAGCCGCGACCGTCACCGCGGCCGCAGCCGTGAGCACGGCCGCGACCGTCGCGACCTTCCGCCCTGCTCCGTTGTTCGCGCCCCCGGCGTCAGCGGCGCGCGAGTCGGACTCCCGCGCCCGTGCCGCCGGCTACGCCGCGGGCTGGGCCGCGGGGGCCCGTGCAGCCGCGGAGTCCGCGGCACGCCGGCAGCGACTGGTCACCGAGCAGGCGGAGCGCGACCGCGCCGAGCGGGACCGTCGGCTGACCGAGTCGCTCGCCGCGCTGGAGCGAGCGGCCGTCGCGACGTCGGGCCGCACCATGCCGGTGCTCGACGAGGCCACGCGGTCCCTGCACGAGGCAGCTCTCGAGCTGGCGCGTGCGGTGCTCGGTCGTGAGCTGGCCTCCGGTGACGGCTCGGCCCGTGCGGCTCTGGACCGGGCGCTGTCCCTGCCCCCGGACGTCGGCCCGCTCACCGTCCGCCTGCACCCGGAGGACCTGGCACGCGTGCGTGCCCTGCTCGACGAGGGCGCGCTGACCCTGCCCGCCGGCACCGAGCTGGCCGCCGACGCCGCGCTCGCACCCGGCGACGCGATCAGCGAGTTCCCCGACGGGTACCTGGATGCGCGGATCGGCTCGGCGCTGGAGCGGGCCCGCCGCTCGCTCCTGGAGGACCCGGCATGACGACGGCGACGCTCACCCGAGCCCTGGCAGCGGCCGCCCCCGAGCGGGTCGGCCGGGTCGACGCCGTCGTGGGGCTGTCCATCGACGTGGCCGGCCTGTCCGGCGCCGTCGGCGACCTGCTCGTGCTCGGTGAGCCCGGCGAGGGTCAGATCCACGCCGAGGTGGTGGCCGCCACCGCGACGTCGTTGCGCTGCATGCCGCTCGGCCCGGTCAGCGGGTTGCGCACCGGGGTCACGGCACGCAGCACCGGCCGGCCGATGTCCGTCCCGGTCGGGCACGGGCTGCTGGGCCGGGTGATCGACGGTCTGGGCCGGCCGATCGACGGCAAGGGCCCGTTGGGCGCCGCCGCGTACCTGCCGGTCGACGGGTCCGCCCCGTCGGCACTGACCCGGGCCCGGGTCGACACCGCGCTCACTCTCGGCGTGCGCGCCCTGGACACGATGACCACCGTGGGACGCGGCCAGCGTCTCGGGCTGTTCGCCGGCTCCGGCGTGGGCAAGTCCAGCCTGCTGTCGATGATCGCTCGTGGCACCGACGCCGAGGTGTCCGTGATCGCCCTGGTCGGTGAGCGCGGGCGGGAGGTGCGCGAGTTCCTGGAGGACGACCTGGGCCCCGAGGGCCTGGCGCGGTCCGTCGTCGTCGTCGCGACCTCCGACGAGCCCCCGCTGGTGCGGCTGCGTGCGGCCTTCGTGGCGACGCGGGTCGCCGAGTCGTTCCGTGAGTCCGGCAGCGACGTGGTGCTGATGATGGACTCGCTGACCCGGGTCGCGATGGCGCAGCGCGAGATCGGCCTGTCCGTCGGCGAGCCCCCGGCCACCCGCGGTTATCCCCCCTCGACGTTCTCCCTGCTGGCGCGGCTGCTGGAGCGGGCCGGGACCGCCGAGCGCGGGTCGGTCACCGGCATCTACACCGTCCTCGTCGACGGCGACGACCACAACGAGCCGATCGCCGACGCCGCCCGGTCCATCCTCGACGGCCACGTGGTGCTCACCCGTGAGCTCGCCGTCGCGGGCCACTTCCCCAGCGTCGACGTGCTGGGCTCGGTCTCCCGGGTCGCCAACCGGGTCACCTCGCCCGAGCAGACCGCAGCGGCGACCCGGTTGCGCCAGGTGCTCGCGGCACGACGCCGGGCGCAGGACCTGCTCGACGTCGGCGCCTACGTGGCGGGCAGCAACGCGCTGGTCGACGCCGCCGTGGCGCACGCCGACGCGATCGACGCCTTCCTGCGCCAGCCCATCGACGAGGTCGCGGCCGCCCCGGCGTCCTGGCAGCACCTGGACGCGCTGGTCACGGCGATGGACGGGGGAAGCTGATGGCCAAGGGTTTCCCGCTCGCCGGGCTGCTGCGGCTGCGCCACCTCCAGGAGGACCAGGCGGCGGCCGAGCTCGCGCGGGCCAACGCGGACCGGCGTCGGGCGGACAAGCGCCGGCGCGACACCGAGAACATGCTCGCCGGCACGGTGCTGCCCGAGCAGGGCGACGAGCTCGCCTGGCAGGCGGCGATCGCCGGCCGGGCGGCGATGACCGGTCTGGTCGGGGAGGCCACGGCGGCCCTGGCCGAGGCCGGTTCGCGGGTCGACGGTGCCACCGCCGAGTGGTCTCAGGCACGGACCCGGGCCACCACTCTCGACAAGCTGTTCGACCGGCACGTGCTGGTGGTGCGCGCCGAGGAGCTGCGCGTCGAGCAGCTCGTCCTCGACGAGGCCGCGGCTCGCGGTCACGCGACCGTGAGCACGTCCAGCGGTGCACAGGAGGAGAGATGACCACGATCATCATGCTTCCCACGGCGGCCCCGCCGCCCACCCGACCGACGCCGTCCGCCGGCCCCGGGGGCGAGGACCGGTTCGGTCCCGCGCTGGACCGCGCGATCGACGCCGACAACCGGGCGGGACGTCGCGACGACGCCTCCCGGCCCGACCGCCGGGACGAGACCGACCGGTCCGACCGGTCCGACCGGTCCGAGGGCTCCGCCGACCGGGACGTCACCGGCCGGAACCCGGCCGAGGGCAGGGCCACGGGACGTCCCGACGGCGCCACCGGTGCGGACGGGTCGGCCACTGCGGCCGACGAGACGCGCGCGGCGGACGGCTCCGGTCGGACGACGGACGGTGCGGCCGAGACGACCGGCTCCGGCAAGGACGCACAGGCCACCGCGACCCGCACGGTCACCGAGATCGTGGCCGCGGCCTCCGAGCTGCTCGCCGACGTGGGCGGCGCCGCCGCCGAGGGTGACGTCGCCGTCGTGCCCGCCGACGGCGAGGGGGAGATGGCCGACGTCATCGACCTGGACAGCCGCCGGCACGCCACCGCGACGAAGGCCTCCGGTGCACCGGGCACGCAGACGCAGGCAGGCACCGGTGCGGTGGGCACCGCGGGCACCGCCGCGACCGGCACCCAGGCCGCCGTCCCCGGCTCCCCGGTGCCGGGAGCCGTGGCCGTGGCTGCAGACGGGACCGGCGACGCCCTGGTGAACCCGACGGCCGGCACCGCACCGGCGACCCGGGCCGGTACCGCGACCGCGGCCGTGGACCCCTCCGCGCAGGTGACCACCGAGCAGGTCGCGACCACCGACCCGGCCGCGACCACCGCCCGGGCCGCGAGTGCCGGGGCCGAACCCACACCGGCGTCGTCGGGCTCCCAGGTCCCGGTGACCCACACGCCGACCGCAGCCGGCGGCGTCGGGCAGACGCACGTGAACGCCACCGCGGAGGCGTCGCCGACGTCCGCCGGTGCCGCCCCTTCGGCCACGCCGGACCCGCGCGCGCTCGCGGACCAGCTCGGAGTACGCCTCGCCTCGCTGCGCGGTGCCGGGCCGGGGCAGCACACGCTGACGCTGCGGGTGGACCCGGAGAGCTTCGGCCCGGTGCGGGTCGTCGCGCACATCGGCGCCGAGGGCGTGCGCATCGAGCTGCTCGGGGCCTCCGACCATGCCCGGGAGGCGCTGCGCGCCGCCCTGCCGGACCTGCGACGTGACCTGGCGGGCGCGGGACTCGAGGCCGACCTCGGCCTGGGCGAGGACCACGGGGCGACGCTGCACGGAGAGACCGGCGCCGACGCCGGGCAGGACGGCGAGCGGGCCGCCGCCGCGCCCACGGCACCCGGCGGTCTGCCCGGCCGCACCGGCACCGACCTTCGCCCCGCCCATCACACACCAGTCTCCGACCGCCTGGTCGGCCTGGACCTGCTGGTCTGACCGGGACGACGAAGGAGGACCCATGACGATCGCCCCCACCGCGGCAACGCCGCCGTCGAGCATCCACACGGCGGGTACGCCCACGGTGCACAAGAAGCAGATGGACCAGGAGGTCTTCCTCGCGCTGCTGGTGGCGCAGCTGCGCAACCAGGACCCGACGGCGCCCATGGACACCACCGAGATGATGGCCCAGTCCACGCAGCTCGCCTCGATGGAGCAGCTCACCGGCCTGGCCGACACCTCGCGGGAGAGCTTCGCGCTGCAGATGCGGATCGCCGCCAGCGGCCTGGTCGGCCAGCAGGTCAGCTACGTCGACGACGCCGGCGAGGTGCGCCACGGCATCGCCACGGCCGTCTCGTTCGAGACCGAGGTGCCGATGGTGACCATCGGCGAGGACCGCGTGGCGCTCGACGCCGTCTCCGCCGTCCGCGCCGACCCCCTTCCCACGGAGGAACCCCCCGAGCCCGACGACCCGCCCACCAAACAACCCCCCACCGACACCCCCTAACCCCCACCAGCCCCATTCCTTGCGTCCGAGGAACTCACGGCTATAGCCCACAGATCCTCGGACGCAAGGATCGGTACCGAAGGGACATCCCATGCTTCGCTCACTGTTCTCCGGCATCAGCGGCCTCCGTGCCCACCAGACGATGCTCGACGTCACCGGCAACAACATCGCCAACGTCAACACCACGGGCTACAAGTCGGCCCAGACGCAGTTCCAGGACACGCTGTCCCAGGTGCTGACCAACGCTGGTGGCGGCCAGGACGGCGTCGGCGGTACGAACCCGGCCCAGGTCGGTCTGGGGGTGCGGGTCGCCGGCATCACCACGAACTTCCAGCAGGGTGCGGCCCAGCTCACCAACAAGTCGACGGACATGATGATCTCCGGCGACGGGTTCTTCGTGGTCCGCAAGGGCAACGAGGCGCTCTACTCGCGCGCCGGTGCGTTCGAGTTCGACGGCATCGGGCAGCTCGTGACCCCGGAGGGCGGTCTGGTCCAGGGCTGGGCCGCGGCCGCGGACGGGACGATCGACGTCAACGGCCCGCTGGTCGACCTGCGCCTGCCGATCGCCAGCCTGATGGGTGCCGCCGCGACCACGACGGCGAGCTTCGCCGGGAACCTGCCGGCCGACGCCTCCGACGGTACGGGCGCCGACCCGGCCACCGTGCTGCACCGCGAGATCGACGTGTACGACGCCGACGGCACGGTGCAGACCCTCGCGCTGACCTTCACCAAGACGGCGGCGGGCTGGGACGTCGACGGGGCGCTCGGGGGCGCGACCACCGGGCCGGTGGCGATGACCTTCGACGCGAACGGTGCGCTGCTGACCGGCGGTGCGCTGACGGTCGGCCCGGTCGACGTGGACCTGTCGACCCTGACCGGCTACGCCGGGCTGACCACGGTCGAGGCCGCCGAGCAGGACGGCCGTTCCGCGGGCACGCTGCAGTCCTTCGTGATCAACGCCGACGGCACGCTGCTGGGCTCGTTCAGCAACGGTCTGAAGCAGGCGCTGGGCCGGGTGGCGCTGAGCACGTTCACCAACCCGACGGGTCTGGAGAAGGCCGGTGGCTCGCTGTACCGGACCACCATCAACTCCGGGGAGCCGCAGGTGGGCTCGGCCGGGACCGGTGGACGAGGTGACCTCACCGGTGGCGCGCTGGAGATGTCCAACGTGGACCTCTCCGCCGAGTTCACCAACCTGATCATCGCCCAGCGTGGATTCCAGGCGAACTCCCGCGTCATCACCACCTCCGACGAGCTGCTCCAGGAGCTGGTGAACCTCAAGCGCTGACCCACCCCTCAAGTGGAGCGTTCCCTCCCCCAAGTGGAGCGTTCCGTCCGTCAAGTGGAGCGTTCGATCCCGCGGTGGAGCGTTCGGCACCGACACGCCCGGCGTGTCCCGCGCGAACGCTCCACTGTCGGGGTCGGTGCGGACCGGCTCCCCTGGAGCCGCTTGCGGTGGGGTTGACGGGGGTCAAGGAGCTCGCGACGCGTTCCTCGTAACGTCGCAGTCAGTAGCCGCGGACCGCGGTGACCGATCGCGAGAGAGGAATCGCCATGAGCACCACCACAGCCTCCGAGACCACCCGGACGACCCTGCGTGCGGAGGGGTTCTCCTGCCCGTCCTGCGTGGCCAAGATCGAGAAGCAGGTCGGCCGACTCGACGGCGTGGAGTCGGTGAAGGTCCACTTCGCCTCCGCCCGCATCGAGGTCGACCACGACCCGGCCAAGGCGGACGTCGACGCCCTGGTCGCGGCGATCGGCAAGGCCGGCTACGTCGCCCGGCCCTCCGCCTTCTGACCCTTCCCCAGGAGCGCCCCCCTCGGACCCGTCCGACGGGGGCGCTGTGCTGTGCACGGTGGCGCGTGCCCTGCGTCCCGTGCGATCGCGCGGACGACGTGACCCGTGGTTGACGGCGGTCAAGGAGTTCCGCCGACGATCTCCCTAGGTTCGGATCAGACGCAGGTGCTCGGACCGAGCACCGTGGCGTACGCGTGAGCCGGACGGCCGGCGCAAGTCACCAAGGAGGACGACGTCATGAACAGGTTGAGGCAGTGGTGGCACGGTCCGTGGAGGATCTCCACGATCTCCGGTGCCCTGATCCTCGCTGCGTTCCTCACCGCCCGCGTCCTCGGCTCCGACCCGGCCAGCGACGTCTTCATGGTCGCTGCCGCGGTCGTGGCCGGGACGCCGATCGCGATCAAGGCGGTGCGCGCCCTGAGCGCCAAGCACATCGCCATCGACCTGCTGGTGACCGTCGCAGCGGTCGGTGCCGTGATCATCGGGGAGTACTGGGAGGCCGCGGCGGTCACCTTCCTGTTCGCGATCGGCCACGCGCTCGAGGCGCGCACGATGAACCGGACCCGGTCGGCCCTGGCCGAGCTGGTCGCCGTCGCGCCGGACGTGGCCGTCGTGCTGCGCGCGGGCGAGCAGGTGGAGGTCCCCGCCGGCGCGGTCGCCATGGGGGAGACGGTGCTGGTCAAGAACGGCGCCAAGGTGCCCGTCGACGGCGAGGTCGTCGGTGGTACGGGAGCTCTGGACGAGGCGTCGATCACCGGTGAGTCGATCCCGGTGGAGAAGGTCACCGGCGACAAGGTGTTCGCCGGCACGGTCTCCCGCGGCGGGTTCCTCCAGGTCCGTGCGACCGGGGTCGGCGCGGACACCACGCTCGCGCGGATCATCCACCGCGTCGAGGAGGCCCAGGATGCCAAGGCCAGGACGCAGGCGTTCATGGACCGCTTCTCCGCCTGGTACACGCCCGGCATCATGGCGATGGCGCTGGTCGTCGGCCTGGTCACCGGCAACGTGGTGCTGGCGCTGACCCTGCTGGTCATCGCCTGCCCCGGTGCGCTGGTCATCTCCATCCCGGTCTCGGTGGTCGCCGGCATCGGCCGCGCCGCCCGGGACGGCATCCTGATCAAGGGCGGGGAGTACCTGGAGAGCTCGGCCCGGATCGACGCCGTGGCCATCGACAAGACCGGCACCCTCACCGAGGGACGGCCGGAGCTGACCGACGTCGTCGTCCTCGCGCCGGGCGTGACCCGGCAGGACGTGCTGACCTGGGCCGCGCGCGCCGAGGCCGGCTCGGAGCACCCGCTGGCCCGCCCGGTGCTGGAGGCGGCCGCGGCCGAGGGCCTGGCCACCCCCGGTCTGCCGGAGGCCACCGAGCCCGTCCCGGGCAAGGGGATCGTCGCGACCAGCGGTGGGCGTCGTGTGCTGATCGGCAACGCGGCGCTGCTGGAACAGCTCGGCGTGCCCGACGCCGGCGGTCGCGCCACGGCCACGGCGCGACACCTGGCCGCTGCGGGCCGGACGCCGATGATCGTCGCCCTGGACGACGTCGTGCTCGGTGTGGTCGCCGTGGCCGACCGGGTCCGGCCGGACGCGGCGCAGATGGTCGGCGAGCTGCACGACGCCGGCGTGCGCAAGGTCGTGATGCTCACCGGCGACGTGCCGCTCGTCGCCGAGTCGATCGGTCGCGCCACCGGCATCGACGAGATCCGCGCCGGGCTGCTCCCCGAGGACAAGCTCCGGGCGGTCCGCGAGCTGCAGGAGCGGGGTCACACCGTGGCCATGGTGGGTGACGGCGTCAACGACGCCCCCGCCCTGGCGACCGCCGACATCGGCGTGGCCATGGGCGCGGCGGGCTCCGCCGTCGCGGTGGAGACCGCGGACATCGCCCTGATGTCCGACAACCTGCGCAGGCTGCCGGAGTCGATCGCGCTGGCCAAGCGCACCGTGCGGGTGATGCGTCAGAACATCGCCGTGGCCCTGGTGACGGTCGCCGCACTGCTTGCCGGGGTGTTCGCCGGTGGGGTCACGATGGCGGTGGGGATGCTCGTGCACGAGGCGTCCGTGCTGGTGGTGATCGCCAACGCGATGCGGCTGATGCGTCGCCGGCGCAGCTCAGCCGTGACCACGGCGACCGGGAACGCGCAGGCACCCACCCGGGAGGTCATGGCCACCCGCTGAGTGCGGGAAGGACGGGTTGCCCGACGTCGTGAGGGCAGCCTGTCCTTCCTGTACAGCGGGCTCTTTTCGGCCTAGGAATCATGTATGCGGAGGTTCTTCCAAGGGCTGCTCGCCTACCCGGTCGTCATCGCGACGCTGGTCACCGGGCTGGTCGGTGGTGGGCTCGAGGTCCTGAGTCAGGGCACCACCGCCCGGTGGGTCGTCTCGGCCTTCGCCATCGGCGTCGCACTGCTGCAGGTGCGTGGGATGCTGGCGGACCTACGGGCGGGGACCTACGGGATCGACCTGCTCGCGGTCACCGCGATCGGCTCGGCCGTGGCGGTCGGGGAGTACTGGGCGGCGCTGGTCGTGTGCCTGATGCTATCCGGCGGCGAGGCCCTGGAGGACCACGCCGCGAACCGGGCGCGGCGCGCGCTGACCGGCCTGCTGGAGAACGCACCGCGGACCGCGCACCGGCTCGGTGACGACGACGAGATCACCGAGGTGGCGGCCGAGGACGTCGTGATCGGTGACCGGCTGCTGGTTCGGCCGTTCGAGGTCGTCCCGGTCGACGGCGTCCTGGAGTCCGACGGCGCGAGCCTCGACGAGTCCTCGCTCACCGGTGAGTCGCTACCGGTCGAGCGTGGCCGCGGCGACCCGCTGCTCTCCGGGGCGCTCAACGGTCCCGAGGCGGTCGAGATGCGGGCGACCGCGCCCGCGGCCGACTCCCAGTACCAGCGCATCATCCGGCTGGTCGGTGAGGCACAGGACTCCAAGGCGCCGTTCGTGCGGCTGGCCGACCGGGTCGCCGTGCCGTTCACCATCGGCGCCCTGGCGCTCGCCGTCGGCGCGTGGCTGGTCTCCGGGGACCCGAGCCGGATGGCCGAGGTGCTCGTCGTGGCCACCCCTTGTCCGTTGATCATCGCCGCACCCGTGGCCTTCATGGGCGGCATGTCGCGTGCCGCGCGCAGCGGCATCATCGTCAAGAGCAGCGGGGCGCTCGAGCAGCTCTCCCGGGTGCGCACCGCCGCGTTCGACAAGACCGGCACCCTCACCTACGGCGTCCCCCGCGTCACCCACGTGCACCCGCTGGGCATGACGGCGGACGAGCTGCTGGCGCGGGCGGCGGCGGTCGAGCAGTACTCCGGGCACCCACTGGCCGCCGCGGTCGTCTCCCGGGCCCACGCCGACGGCGTCGTCGTCCCGGCCGCCCAGGACGTGACTGAGGTCCCGGCGCACGGGGTGCGCGGCACCGTGGACGGCAGCGACGTCGTCGTCGGCAGCACCCGTTTCGTGGCGGAGGCGACAGGTGGGCCGACGGCGGACCCGCCGGTCGGGACGTCGGGCGTGCACGTCGCGGTGGACGGACGGTACGCGGGGTACGTCGGGCTCACCGACGAGCTGCGGACCGAGACCCGGGCGACGATGGCGTCCCTGCACCGGGCGGGGGTGCGCACCACGATGATGCTCACCGGGGACGGCGAGGTCGTCGCGCGGCACATCGCCGAGCAGGCGGGCATCGACGACGTGCGGGCCGACCTGCTGCCGCAGGACAAGGTGTCCGCGGTCCGCGGCGCCACCCCGCGCGCGGTGATGATGGTCGGCGACGGGGTGAACGACGCGCCGGTGCTCGCCGTGGCCGATGTGGGCATCGCGATGGGTGCGCGGGGGTCCAGCGCCGCGAGCGAGTCCGCCGACGTGGTGATCACCGTCGACGACCTGGCGCGCAGCGCCCGGGCGGTGCAGATCGGCCGGCGCACCATGCGGGTCGCCTGGCAGGCGATCGTGCTCGGCCTGGGGATGTCGGTCGCGCTGATGCTGGTCGCCGCGGCGGGGATGCTCCCGGCGATCGTGGGGGCGTGGCTGCAGGAGGTCGTCGACCTGGCGTGCATCGGCTGGGCGCTGCTGGCGATGCGACCGGGCCGGGCCGAGCGCGCGGAGTCGGACCGGCTGACGGCCGACGTCGCGGTGGCCGGGCCCGCGGGGGCGGTGCCGCGCGACCCGTCACGCCCCCGGGCGCGTGGCTAGCATCGACGGCATGTCCGAACCGCCGCTGTGCGTCAGCCGGGTGCCGATCTTCGCCGGGCTCTCGGCCGAGGAGCAGCGTGAGGTGCACGACGTCGCCCGGCCGCGTCGGGTCGGTGCCGGTGAGGTCGTGTACTCCGAGGGCACCCCGGTGGCGAGCCTGTTCGTCGTCAACACCGGGCGGCTGCGGCTGTCGAAGGGTGCTCGCGAGGGCGGCGAGCAGATCATCCGGGTGCTGGACACCGGTGACTTCACCGGCGTCGAGGCCTTCCTCACCGGTACGGGCCCCGGGCACAGCGCCACGGCGATGACCGACACCGTGATGTGCGAGTTCCGGCACGCGGACCTCGGCGGGCTGCTCGAGAGGTACCCGCAGATCGGCACCGCGATGCTGGGGTCGCTGGCGAACGAGCTGGCCCGCACCCAGGAGCGCCTGGTGGCCCAGACCCTCGAACCGGTCGAGCGCCGGGTCGCCGACTACCTGCTGGGCCTGCCCACGCACCCGCACCCGCAGGGTCTGCTCATCGAGCTGCCGCTGGCGAAGAAGGACATCGCCTCCTACCTCGGCACCTCCCCGGAGTCTCTCTCCCGCTCGCTGCGCGCGCTCGCCGACGCCGGCGTGGTCGAGACCGAGGGCCCGCGGACCGTCGTCGTCCTCGACTCCTTCGCCCTGAGCGAGCTCGCCTCCTCCTGACCCACCTCCGGTGGAGCGTTCGCGCCCTCGAGTGGAGCACTCGGTCGCGTGTGTGGAGCGTTCGGTCGCAGTGTGGAGCGTTCGGACTAGACACGCCCGGCGTGTCCCGCGCGAACGCTCCACACTGCGAGGGCCGCCACCGGGTGCGGGGGTGGACGGGTGGTGAGAACGTGGCCGTGACCCGGATCCCCACCTCGAGGCGCGAGGAGATGAGGACGATGCCCGACGTCGCGACGATTCTCGAGGGCTGGCCGCAGGAGAGCCGCGAGGCCGCCGAGCTCGTGGTGCAGACCTACGGCGAGCCGGACGAGACGACGCCCAGCCGGCTGATCTGGAACCGGCCGGGACCGTGGAAGCGGATGGTGGCGAGCCGGTCCTTCGACCCGCACCACTTCCCGGCTCCGCACCACGACTCGGTCACCTCGGTGCTCGACTACCGGGTGCCCCCGGAGCGGGTGAGCGACCTGGCCCGGTTCGACGGCAGCGTGACCGTCGACCGTACCGTCGGCGAGACCTCCGCCCGCTGCCACGACGAGCAGGCCAACAACCTCGCGCTCAACCTGGCCCACGACATCGTCACCGGCGCCAGGAGCGTGGCCGAGGCGCGCGAGTACTACGCGACCGAGTTCGCCGGCTACCGGCGCGGTGATCCCACGCCCTACATGGACGCCTTGCAGTTCTCGCCGCCGCAGGGCGGTACCGGCGACCCGGACGAGCGGATCCTCTCCGACGCCGATCTCGAGCAGGCCGCCGCGGAGGGCGAGCGCCGCGGGTCGGGGGACTGACGATGGGCGCGGGGAACCGGGACGGTGTCGGTGACCGGCTCTGGCACCAGAGTGCCCCGGCAGCCCGCACGGCCGGTGTCCGGGCCGGCCCGTACGACGTCGCAGTGGTGGGCGCCGGTCTGACCGGGCTGTGCACGGCGGTACGCCTGGCGGGTGAGGGCTGCCGCGTGGTGGTCCTGGAGGCCCGCCACGTCGGGGCGGGGACCTCCGGGGCGTCGACCGCGAAGATCAGCGCGCTGCAGGGGACACGGCTGTCCTCGATCGCCGAGCAGCACGCGGGGCACGTCGTCGCGCAGTACCTCGCCGGGAACCTGGCCGGCCTGCGGTGGCTGACCGACTTCGGCGCGGCACGCGACGTCGCGTACCAGTGGGCCGACGCCGTCACGTACGCCGCGACCGCCGAGGAGCTCCCTGCGGTCGAGAAGGAGCACGAGGTGTGCCGCTCGCTCGGCCTGGACGTGGGCTGGCGGGACGACGACGGTCCCTTCCCCTTCGCGGGCGGCACGGTGCTTGCGGACCAGGCCCAGGTAGACCCGATGGCGTTGCTGGACGCGCTGGAGGCCGCGGCCGTCTCGGCGGGCGCCGAGCTGTACACCGGCGTCCGGGTGACCGACGTCGAGGGAGGGGACGAGCCGAGCCTGACCACCTCCGGCGGCACCGTCCGGGCGGACCGGGTGGTGCTGGCCACCGGGATCCCGATCGCGGACCGCGGCGGCTTCTTCGCCCGCCTGGTGCCGGAGCGGTCGTACGCCATGGCGCTGCGCGTACCCGGGCTGACGGCGTCGGACATGTACCTGTCCGCCGGAGCGCCGGGGCGGTCCGTGCGCACGACCCCCGTGCCGACCGCACCCGACCAGGACGGGCCGACGCTGCTGCTCGGTGGGAGCGGGCACGAGGCGGGCAAGGTGGAGTCGGAGCGCGCGATGGTCGACGACCTCGCCCGCTGGGCGGCGCAGCACTTCCCGGACGGCACCGTCACCCACCGGTGGTCCGCCCAGGACTACCGGCCGATCGACGGCCTGCCCTACGTCGGTCCGCTGACGCCGACCGACGAGCGTGTCCTCGTCGCCACCGGCTACGCGAAGTGGGGCCTGGCAGCCTCGGCCGCGGCGGCGACGATCCTGTCCGCGCGGCTGACCGGCGCGCCGCCGCCGGAGTGGTCCGAGGCGTTCGCGAGCTGGAGCGCGCACGAGGTCAGCGGGGTGCCGACCGGCGTCGGCCACAACGTCCAGGTCGCGGCCGACCTCGTCGGCGGCCGCGCCTCCGCGCTGACGACGCCACTGCCCGAGCCCACCGAGGGCTCCGGGACGGTGGGCCGGGAGGAGGCGCACCTGGTCGCGGCCTCCCGGATCGACGGTGAGGTCCACCGGCTCTCGGCGAGCTGTCCGCACCTGGGTGGGGTCCTGTCGTGGAACGACGCCGAGTGCACCTGGGACTGCCCGCTGCACGGGTCGCGCTTCACGGCGTCCGGCGAGCTGCTCGAGGGACCGGCGACCGAGGACATGCGTCCGGTGTCCTGAACCCGCGGCGAACGCTCACACCCGGGAGGAACCGGCCGATCAGACCGGTGCAGGGCTCATGGACGGGCCCGAGAGTCTTCCACGGATGGAACTGCCATGATCGTCGTGACGCGCCTGAACGGACCGAAGTTCGCGGTCAACCCCGACCTGCTCCAACGCATCGAGAGCACGCCGGACACGATCCTGACCCTCATCGACGGCACCAAGTACATCGTCGCCGAGTCGATGGAGGAGATCACCGCGCTGGTCGTCGAGTACCGCGCGCGCGTCGTCGCCTCCACGATCGCGCTGACCGGTGAGGGGTACGGGGACACAACCGTCGCCGCCGTCACCCAGCTGCGCCCGCAGACTCCCGGCCGTGCACCGCTGGCCGCGGTCCCCGAGCCCGCGGAACCGGCCGACGAGGCCCGAGGTGAGGCGCCGCGCAGGGCGGCGAACGGCGGCTCGACGTCGTCGGCCCGCTCCGCACCGTCCACCCCGACCCCCGAGGCCGACTGATGGATCCGGCAACGTTCGCCGGGCTGGCGCTGGCCTTCGGCGCGGTCATCGGCGCGATCTTCCTCGAGGGCTCCAGCCCGATGTCGGTCATCCTGCCGGCACCGATGCTGCTGGTCTTCGGAGGCACCCTCGGTGCCGGGCTCGCCGG
The DNA here is from genome assembly GCA_964416715.1 of uncultured Actinotalea sp. Lineage (GTDB taxonomy): Bacteria > Actinomycetota > Actinomycetes > Actinomycetales > Cellulomonadaceae > Actinotalea. Next base: position 20,007 of record CAYQFJ010000027.1, read on the forward strand.
TGCGACGCTCAAGGACGCGATCCGGGCCTTCAAGTACCTGCCCAAGGGCGTGAAGTTCAAGCAGCCGGACCTCGACACCACCGTCGACACCGTGGTGAGCCTCGCGGACAAGGCGCGCCGTGAGGGCCTGCTCTCCCTTGAGGACGCCGCCCGCGACGTCGACGACGAGTTCCTCCGGGACGGTCTCCAGGCCGCCATCGACGGCACCGACCCGGACGACCTGCGGGAGATGCTCGAGGACCGGATCGCGTCCAAGCGCGTCGTCGACCGCTCCGCGTCGAAGTTCTTCACCGACATGGGCGGCTACGCCCCGACGATCGGCATCATCGGCACCGTCGTGTCCCTGGTGCACGTGCTGGAGAACCTCGCCGAGCCGGCCGAGCTCGGGCACATGATCGCCGCCGCGTTCGTCGCCACGCTGTGGGGTCTGCTCTCGGCCAACCTCATCTGGCTTCCGCTGGGCTCACGGCTCAAGCGGGTCTCGGACCTCGAGTGCCAGCACATGGAGCTGGCCGTCGAGGGTCTCCTCGCCATCCAGTCCGGGGCCAACCCGCGCCTGGTCGGCCAGCGGCTGCGCAGCCTGATGCCGCCGGAGCCCAGCAAGGGCGCGGCCGCGGAGGCGGCGTGAGCGCGGGGCGCGGCTCGGGCAGCCACGGGCGCAAGGGCCGCCGGGTCGAGCACGAGGAGGAGGAGGAGAACCACGAGCGCTGGGCGGTCAGCTACGCCGACATGATGACGGTGCTCGTGGGCCTGTTCATCGTGCTCTACGCGATCAGCCAGGTGGACCAGGCGAAGTTCGAGCAGCTCCGCCAGTCGCTGGCCGCAGGCTTCGGGGTGAGCGCCCCCGCGGTGCTCACCGGTTCCGACGGCGCGCTGGACGCCGTGGCCGACGTCGAGATCAGCCCGAACCTGGTGGAGGACACGGGGATCTCCCCGTCCGCCCTGCCCACCCCGCCGCCAGCACCCGAGATCCCGGACGAGGAGCTCACGGAGGAGGAGCGGATCCTGCGCGCCGCGATCGTCGAGTACGAGCGGCTCGAGGCGATCGCGACCAAGGTCTCCCAGGCCCTTGCGGCCCAGTCCCTCGGGGACCGGGTCCGGTTCCGGATCACCGACCGGGGGCTGAACATCGGGATGGTGGCCGACGACGTCTTCTTCGGTCCCGGCGACGCCCACCTCACGCAGACCGCGCTGCGGGTGATCGACACCATCGCGCCGATCCTGGTCGGGCTGACCGAGGAGATCTCGGTGGAGGGCCACGCGAACACGATCCCCGCCGGGAGCCTCTACGAGACCAACTGGGAGCTCTCCGCCGACCGTGCGACCAAGGTGCTGCGGCGCCTGGTCGAGGCGGGCGGGGTGGCGCCGGGCCGGATCAGCTCCACCGGCTTCGGCGAGGCCCGGCCGCTCGAGGACACCGGTGGCCTCGACCCGCTCGAGGCCAACCGTCGCGTGGACCTGGTGATCCTCAGCAGCGTCCCCGAGAACGTCCGCAGCCTGCTTCCGTCCATCGCCGCCGCCGACAAGGGATGAGTGACATGTCCATCGACCAACGAGCCCCCGGCCCGCGTACCCCGGCGCGCACCGAGCAGCGCATCATCGCGTCGAAGCCGCGCGCCGCGGGCCGGTCCGCGTCTGCAGGCGGCATCGAGGAGACCGAGGGCGAGGCGCCGCCGCGCGGTCGGCGCAGGCTCCTCGGCGTGCTGCTGGCCGTGGTGCTGCTCGTCGGAGCGGGCGCCGGCTACTGGTTCCTGTTGGGACCCGGCGCCGGCGGTGCGGCCGACGACGCCGTCGCGGCCGAGGAGCCCGCACCCGAGCCCGGCGAGGTGCTCACCGTGGACGCGGTGAGCCTCAACCTGGCCGGCGGGCACTACCTGCGCCTGGGCATCGCGCTCCAGCTCACCACCGACGTCGCCGAGACTCCCGAGCCGGCCGTCGCCCTGGACCACGCGATCGCGCTGTTCTCCGGGCGCACCGTCGAGGAGGTCTCCAGCGCCGAGGGCCGCGAGTCGCTCAAGGCCGAGCTCTCCGCCCAGCTCGTCGAGGCGTACGAGGGTGAGGTGATGGGCGTGTACTTCACGGACTACGTCACCCAGTGACGGGTCCGGACACCTGCGGGCGGCGATCGCCCGGACCGGCAGGAGGCCGGTAGCTCACGGCGCCACGGAGGGCGCCACCTGACCTCGTCGTCACCGCACACGCGGCCGGCGAGGTGCACCACCCGCACGCGAGCGACGTCGTCGTGCGCTCGTCGCGGGCAATCCCTCATCCCGGGTCGCGCCCTGCCGATGGGCAGCACGTGACGGTCCAGGACACGACGGCGCCGGCTCGCCGCAAGCGCCCCACGGAACCGGAGGTCTACGACTTCCGGCGGCCGATGACGCTCGCGCGGGAGCACTCCCGCGCGCTCGAGGTGGCGTTCGAGACGTTCACCCGCCAGTGGGGCACCCTGCTCACCTCGCGGCTGCGCGTCGTGGCCCAGGCGACCTTCGAGTCGGTCGAGCTGCGCACCTACGACGAGTACGTCCGTGCCCTCCCGGACACCACGGCGATGGTCCTGTGCTCGGTGGAGCAGGGGCGTCAGACCGCCGTCATGCAGCTGCCGGTGGAGACCCTGATGGTCTGGGTGGACTACCTGCTGGGCGGCCCCGGGACCGGCGTCGCCGAGGAGGACCGGGAGCTCACCGAGATCGAGTGGCACCTGGTGCGGGACCTCCTGCAGCAGGCGCTCGCCGACCTGACCTACGCGTTCGCCTCGATCAGCCCGATCGACGTGACCGCACGCTCGGTGCAGTACAACCCGCAGTTCGTCCAGGCCGCGGCCGCCTCCGAGCCGGTGGTCATCGCCACGTTCGAGCTGTCGGTGGCCGACCGCACCGCCCCGGCCACGCTGATGGTGCCCGCCGACGTGATGCTCGCCGCCCTCCAGTCCGCCGAGCACAACGACAGCCGCACCCCCGAGGAGCTGCGCGAGCACCAGCGGATGCTCGACCGCATCTCCGCGCAGGTGAACGAGGTCCCGGTCGACGTGTCGGTCCGGTTCGCCGAGCACACCGTCACCCCGCGCGACGTCTCCCGCCTCGCGGTGGGTGACGTCGTCCCCATCCGCCACCGCGTGGACAAGCCCCTGGACGTCGTCGTCGACGGCGTCGTCCTGGCCCGCGCGGCGATCGGGAGCAACGGTTCCCGCCTCGCCTGCCTGGTCGTCACCTCCGAGGAGACCAACTGATGAGTGCCCAGCCCACGACCACCTCGACGGCGCCGCACGGTGCCGGTGACGAGGAATCCCTGACGATCGCGCGCGCCGCCGCCACCGAGCTCGCCCGGCTGCTGCCGTCCACGGTGCCGCTCGAGGTCGCCGCGTACGACCCGACCGCCGGTCCGGCGGAGGACGCCGTCGCCGTACGGTCCTCGTTCGTCGGCGCGATCGGCGCCGAGCTCGTCGTCGTCGCCGACCAGGCCGTGGCCGAGGCGCTGGAGGGCTCGGGCGGGTCGGTCTCCCTGGCCGACGCGCTGCGCCCCGCGCTCGAGGCGGCGACCGCCACCCTGGGTGCCGGCGTGCTCGACACCGCGACCTCCGCACCGGTCGGCACGAGCCTGGACGACGACGGGATGATCGCCTTCGCGCTGACGTCCGGTCCGGAAGCCGAGGTCAACGCCTGGTTCGGCATCCTGCTGCGGCAGGGCCCGGAGTCGGTGCCGCAGCAGCGGGCCGCCGAGTCCGGTGCGCACACCGACGGCGCGGCCGCCGACAGCGTGAACGGTGCCGGCGGCACGAACGGCGCCAACGGCACGGCGAACCGGCCGTCGCTACGCCTGCTCAACGACGTGGAGCTCACCCTGACCGCGGAGATCGGGCGCACCCGCCTTCCGGTGCGGCAGGTCCTGGAGCTGGTGCCCGGCACCGTCCTGGAGCTGGACCGCGCCGCCGGCGCCCCGGCAGACCTCATGGTCAACGGCCGGCTGGTCGCGCGCGGCGAGGTCGTCGTCGTGGACGAGGACTACGGCATCCGGATCACCGAGATCGTCGCCACCGAGGGCATCTGACCGATGGACGGCGGTGACCTGCTCCTCGCGCTCCGGGTGGTGCTGTCGCTCGCCTGCGTCCTCGGCCTGCTCTGGTACCTGAGCAAGCGGCTCTCCGGCGGCGGCAAGGGCGGGATGCTGCGGCGCCGTCCCCAGCCGATGACCGTCGTCGGGCGGCAGTCCCTGGGCGGCAAGAACGGTCTGGCCGTGGTCGACGTCGACGGCCGGCGGCTGCTGCTGGGTGTCGGTGACCGCGGCGTCAGCCTGCTCACCGAGCTGGAGCCGGAGCCGGTGGCCGAGACCGTCGCCGAGGCCCCCGTGGTCGAACGCGTCGAGCTGGACCCGGCCGAGCTCGAGAAGTCCCTGAAGAACCTCGCCCCCCTGTCCACCCCCGCGGCACGGAAGCCTGCGGTCCCCAAGCCCCGCAACCCCCTCGAGGGATCGATCCTGGACGCCGCGACGTGGCGCCAGGCGGTGGTTGCGGTGCAGGAACGGACCCTCAGGCATTGACTGACGTGACCCACCCGGTCGACGGCACCGTCAACGACCGGGTCGTGGGAGTGCGTCGCGCCGGTAGGACCACGGTGCGTCTCGTGCTCGTCCTGACCGCGCTCGCGCTCGGGGCGATCTGGGGCGTGACCGGAGCTGGTTCCGCCGCCGCGGCGCCGACGAGCGCCTCGCCGGCGCAGGCGCTGACCCTCGCCGCGCCGGCATCTGCGGTGATCCTCGCCGCGCCGGTGCCGGCGGCCGTCGACCCGGTCGACCCCACGCCACCGGCGGACCCCGCCGCTCCGTCCAGCGACCCGACGGTGTCCATCGACATCAACGGCATCGACGGGGGCCCGAGCAGCCCGATCGTGGTCCTGCTGACCATCACGCTGCTGTCGGTCGCGCCGTCGCTGCTGCTGATGATGACGAGCTTCACCAAGATCTTCGTGGTGCTCGCCCTGACCCGGAACGCGCTGGGGATGACCGGCGTCCCGCCGAACCAGGTGCTCGCCGGCCTGGCGCTGTTCCTCAGCCTGTTCATCATGGCGCCGGTGGTCGGGGACGTGAACGAGGTGGCCGTGCAGCCCTACCTGACCGGGGCGTCGACGTTCTCCGAGGCGGTCGAGTCCGGCAGCGGCCCGTTGCGGGAGTTCATGCTCGCCCAGACCCGCGAGGCGGACCTGGCCCTGGTCACCCGCGCGGCCGACCAGCCCAACCCCGAGTCGCCCGAGACCGTGTCGATGACCACCCTGATCCCGGCCTTCATGCTGTCCGAGCTGCGCGCGGCGTTCATCATCGGCTTCGTCATCTTCGTGCCCTTCCTGGTGATCGACCTCGTCGTCGGTGCCGCGCTGATGAGCATGGGCATGATGATGCTGCCGCCGGTGATGGTGTCGCTGCCGTTCAAGCTCCTGCTGTTCGTCCTGGTCGACGGGTGGGGCCTGATCGTCACCGCCCTGGTGGGGAGCTACGGCTGATGGACACCAACGCGGTT
>CAYQFJ010000028.1:0-25197 GCA_964416715.1 uncultured Actinotalea sp.
ACGTCAACGACCGGTTCCTGCCGGACAAGGCGATCGACCTGATCGACGAGGCCGGGGCCCGCCTGCGGATCCGCCGGATGACGGCGCCGCCGGAGCTGCGCGAGCTCGACGAGCAGATCGCCGAGGCGCGTCGGGACAAGGAGTCCGCGATAGACGAGCAGGACTTCGAGAAGGCCGCGAGCCTGCGCGACGTCGAGAAGCAGCTCGGTGCGCAGCGCGTCGAGAAGGAGAAGGCCTGGAAGTCCGGTGACCTGGACACGGTCGCCGAGGTGGACGAGGAGCTCATCGCCGAGGTGCTGGCGTTGGCCACCGGGATCCCGGTGTTCAAGCTCACCGAGGAGGAGTCCTCGCGGCTGCTCAAGATGGAGGACGAGCTGCACAAGCGGGTCGTCGGTCAGCACGAGGCCATCACGGCGCTCTCGCAGGCCATCCGCCGGACGCGTGCGGGTCTGAAGGACCCGAAGCGCCCGGGTGGGTCGTTCATCTTCGCCGGCCCGACCGGCGTCGGGAAGACCGAGCTGGCCAAGGCGCTCGCCGAGTTCCTGTTCGGGGACGAGGACGCGCTGATCCAGCTCGACATGAGCGAGTTCTCCGAGAAGCACACCGTCTCGCGGCTGTTCGGCTCGCCCCCCGGCTACGTCGGGTACGACGAGGGCGGGCAGCTCACCGAGAAGGTGCGGCGTCGGCCGTTCTCGGTGGTCCTGTTCGACGAGGTCGAGAAGGCCCACGCGGACATCTTCAACTCGCTGCTGCAGATCCTGGAGGACGGTCGCCTGACCGACTCCCAGGGTCGGGTGGTCGACTTCAAGAACACCGTGATCATCATGACCACGAACCTGGGCACGCGGGACATCGCCAAGGGCCTGCAGACCGGCTTCCAGGCCGGTGGCGACCTGTCGACGTCCTACGAGCGGATGAAGGCGAAGGTCAACGACGAGCTCAAGCAGCACTTCCGGCCGGAGTTCCTCAACCGGGTGGACGACGTCGTGGTGTTCCCGCAGCTGTCGCAGGAGGAGATCATCGCGATCGTCGACCTGATGATCGCCAAGCTGGAGCTGCGCCTGAAGGGCAAGGACATGGGCATCGAGCTCACGCCCGCGGCCAAGAACCTGCTGGCCGAGAAGGGCTACGACCCGGTGCTCGGTGCGCGTCCGCTGCGGCGGGCGATCCAGCGGGAGATCGAGGACGTGCTGTCGGAGAAGATCCTCTTCGGCGAGCTGCGTCCCGGTCAGACCGTGCGGATCGACGCCGAGGGCGAGGGTCTGCTCGGCGAGTTCGTGTTCAGTGGCATCGGCAAGGACGGTCCGCTGACCGACGAGAAGGGCGAGCCCGTGGGTGTGTCCGTCTCGTCCATGCCCCCGCTCAACACGACCGAGGGCGAGGACGCCGCCGGCTGACGCTGGCGAGCTGCTCGTAGGTAGCTGGAAGGTCCGGCACGGATTCCGTGCCGGACCTTCCACATGTCCGCCCCAACAAGCATCGGGGTCAGGTGGCGCCAGTGAAGTCGTGCTGGCGCCAGGCCTCGTAGACGGCGATCGACGCTGCGTTGAACAGGTTGAGCGACCGACGGCCCGCGCGCATCGGGATGCGCAACCGGTCGGTGATGCGGGGGTGCCCCAGGACGTCGTCGGGCAGGCCGGTGGGCTCCGGGCCGAACAGCAGGACGTCGTCGGGGCGGTAGTCCACCGTCGTGTAGCGGGTCCGCGCGCCGGTGGCGAAGGCGAACACGCGCGCGTCGGGCAGGCTCGCCATGGCCTCGGCGAAACCGGGGTGCACGACGACGTCGGCCAGGTCGTGGTAGTCCAGGCCGGCCCGGCGGAGCTTGGGTTCGGACAGGTCGAACCCGAGGGGTTCGACGAGGTGCAGCGTGGCGCCGGTGACCGCGGCCAGCCGGATGGCGCTGCCGGTGTTTCCGGCGATGCGGGGCTCGAAGAACATCACGTTCAGCACGCCCCGAGTCTTCCACCGGCGCTCTGCAATCGGTCCCCGCGGCTGCCGTGTCGGTGTGCGCGACTAACGTGGAGCCCATGACGTCGCCGTACGCCGCTGCCTCCGACCGGTACGACTCCATGACCTACCGCCGCACCGGGCGCAGCGGGCTCGATCTGCCCGCGCTGTCGCTGGGTCTGTGGCAGAACTTCGGGACGGCGCGCGCGTACGACGTCCAGCGCTCGATCATCCTGCGCGCGTTCGACCTGGGCGTCACACACTTCGACCTGGCGAACAACTACGGTCCGCCGCCCGGTGCGGCCGAGGAGACCTTCGGCCGCGTGCTGGCCCAGGACCTGCGCCGCTACCGCGACGAGATCGTCGTCTCCACCAAGGCCGGCTACGTGATGCACGACGGGCCGTACGGGACCGGCGGATCGCGCAAGTACCTGCTGTCCTCGCTCGACCGCTCGCTGGAGCGGACGGGCCTGGACTTCGTCGACATCTTCTACCACCACCGGCCGGACCCGACCGTCCCGATCGAGGAGACGATGGGCGCCCTGCACTCGGCGGTGGCCAGCGGGCGGGCGCTGTACGCGGGGATCTCGAACTACACCCCGGCGCAGACCCGGAAGGCAGCGCGCGTGCTGGCGGACCTCGGCACGCCGCTGCTGATCCACCAGCCCAGCTACTCGATGTTCAACCGGCACGTCGAGCTGGTCGCGGAGGGCCAGAACGAGTCCCTGCTCGACGTCGTGCGCGAGCTCGGCGTGGGAACGATCGTGTTCAGCCCGCTCGCCCAGGGCCTGCTCACCTCGCGCTACCTGTCCGGTGACGTCCCGGCGGACTCGCGGGCCGCCATCGGGCGGTTCCTCGACCCCGAGCGGATCTCGGATACCTACCTGGAACGTGCCCGGGCGCTGAACGAGATCGCGGCAGGGCGGGGGCAGTCGCTCGCGCAGCTCGCGCTGAGCTGGGTGCTGCGCGACGAGCGGGTCACCTCCGCGCTGGTCGGTGCGAGCAGCGTCGCCCAGCTCGAGGACAACGTGGGGGCGCTGGCGGCGGGACCGCTCACCGCGGACGAGCTGGCCGCCATCGAGCCGTACGCCGTGGACGGCACCGGGCGCTGAGCGAGTCCGGTGGCCCCGCGCACGGCCGCCCCTCATACGGCGGGCCCTCAGAGGTCGTCGATCGGTGGGGAGCCGGTGAGCCACGCGAGCTCGGTGTCCTTCATGAACCGGGTGGGCCACACCTGCGTGACCGCCTGGTGGTCGATGCCGTAGAACGCGAACAGGTCGGCCACCAGCTCGTCCGTCCGCTCCTGCGACGGGCGCTCGAGCAGGTCGTCGAGCTGCTCCATGAGGTCCGCGGGCTTGTCCGGGGCGGCGGCGGTGACCCGCAGCAGCCACTTGTGGAACGGGTACAGGGTCGCGTTCGCGTTGAGCACTAGCCGGCACGCGAAGAGCGTGAGCTTGTGCAGCGCGAGCACCTGGAGGTACCGGCTGTCCTTCTCGACCGACTGGCTGAAGAACCAGTGCCAGGCCAGGAGCTGGGCCGCGAACCGCTCGGCGCGCTCGGCCTGCTCCTCGACCGGGAACCGGGTGATGCCCGCCAGCACGTCCGGCAGCTCGGGCTCGCGGGTGAACAGGACGCGGGCGTCGGCGTAGGCGAAACGGGCCGGGTCGCTGCCGCGCTCGGCGACCGTCCGCAGGAAGGCGAGGTCGACGTACTTGCCGTCGATGTACCCGCCGTCGTACGTGACCACCGAGCTGTCACCGTGGTGCAGCCGGTTCTCCCTGGTCCGCCGCCCGTACTCCTCGGAGGAGACCAGGATCGTCACGTCGACGTCGGAGCTCGGCACGGCGAACCCGTGCGCGATCGACCCACCGAGCACCAGGCCCAGCACGTCGGGGTCGGCCTCGAGCCGGCGGGTCAGCGCGGTGATCGTCTCCGCGTGATGCGGCATCAGCTCCATCGTCATCCTCTCGTCATCGGCTCCGGGGCGGTCGGTAGCCTGTTCTGCATGGTTCTGGTGGGTGCTCACGTTCGCGACGACGACCCGGTGGCCGCGGCCGCTGCCGTGGGTGCCGACGCAGTCCAGATCTTCCTCGCCGACCCGCAGGGATGGAAGAAGCCCGCACCGCGGGACGACGCCGAGCAGGTTCTCGCCTCCGGCCTGGGCGTCTACGTGCACGCGCCGTACCTGGTCAACGTGGCCTCGACGAACAACCGGATCCGCATACCGAGCCGGAACATGATCGCCCAGCACAGCGAGGCGGCGTCGGCGCTCGGGGCCAGGGGCCTGATCGTGCACGGCGGTCACGTCGGTGCGGGGGACGACGTCGCCGTCGGCATCGACAACTGGCGCAAGACGTTCGACCGCGCGACCTATCCGGTGCGCGTGCTGGTGGAGAACACCGCGGGTGGGGAGAACGCGTGCGCGCGCACGCTGGACCGGATCGCGATGCTGTGGGACGCCATCGGGCACCACGACGTGGGCTTCTGCCTCGACACCTGCCACGCGTGGGCCGCCGGGGAGGACCTGGAGACGGTCGTCGAGCGGGTCGTGGCGATCACCGGCCGGATCGACCTGGTGCACGCCAACAGCTCGCGGGACCCCGCCGGGTCGAGCCGGGACCGGCACGCGAACTTCGCCACCGGCACGATCCCACCGGAGCTGATCGCCCACGTGGTGCGCGAGGCCGGGTGCGACGTCATCGTCGAGACACCCGGGGAGGGACAGGCCGACGACATCGCATTCCTGCGTGAGGCGCTGGCCGCCTGAGGGTGACCGAGAGGCCGTGGACGGCCACTCACGACCGCTCACACCGCGTCGGCGAGCTGCCCGACCACGGCGAATTGCATGATCACGGCGAATTGCATGATTACGCTGGTGGGGGGGCGGTGCTCTCGCGGACGACCAGCTCGGTGGCGAGGTCGATGCGCAGGTTGGGCGGTTGTCTGCCCTCGGCGAGGCCCAGGAGCATGCGCGTGGCGGTGCTGGCCATCTCGCGCAGGGGCTGGTGGATCGTCGTCAGCGCGGGCTCGATCCACTCGGCGACGGGGAGGTCGTCGTACCCGACGATGGAGACGTCCTGCGGGACCCGGAGCCCCAGCTCACGGGCGGCCCGGAGCACACCGAGGGCCTGGAGGTCGCTGCCGGCGAAGATTGCCGTCGGACGGTCCGGCCGGGACAGGAGCTCGGTCGCGTGCTCGTACCCGCCGTGCACGTTGAAGTTCCCGTACCGGATGAGGTCGGGATCCGCCGCGACACCCGCCTCGTCCAGCCCGGTGCGGTAGCCGTCGACCCGGGCGCGGCTGCACAGCACGTCGACCGGGCCGGTGATGACCGCGACCCGCCGGTGCCCCAGCTCGAGCAGGTGGCGGGTGGCCAGCAGCCCGCCGTTCCAGTTGGCCGACCCGACCGTCGGCACGCCGGTGGGCGGCTCACCGGCGGTGTCCACCACGACGAACGGGATGGACCGACGGTCGAGCTGGCGTCGCTGCGCGGTGTCCAGGTCCGACTGGACGAAGATCACGCCGAGCGGGCGGCGGGCCACCACGGCGTCCAACCACTCCTGCGGCGGGCGGTGCTCGCCCCCCAGCTCGGAGAGCACGACACCGACCCGCGCCGATCCGGCGACGACCTCGACGCCCTGGATGATCTCCATCGTCCAGCCCGAGTCGAACTCGTGGAAGACGAGGTCGATCAGCGGTGAGGTGGCGGCGTTCCGTCCGCGCCGGCGCTTGTACCTGTGCCGCTCCAGGATCTCCTCGACACGTGCGCGGGTGGCCGGTGCGACGTCGGGCCGGCCGTTGAGCACCTTGGACACGGTTGGCACCGAGACGCCGGCCTCGTCGGCGATGACGGCGATCGTCACCGGGCGGGACCTGTCCGGGCGGTCGGGCCGGGCGCCCGCCGCGCCTTCGGAGGAGCGATCCACGGTGCTCATCTCGTTCTCCAGGGCATCGGACCGGCGCAAGTTTCGCACGACCCGAGCGCGGTGCCCGCTGTCGTGCCGGGCTGCCGTGCCCGGCCGTCGTGCCAGGAACGCTACACCCCGGCGTCCGGAGCGAGGCCGCCACACCGCGCGGGTCGTCCTGAAGTATCGGATGGTGGCGGGTCGTGAACCCCGCCGTGACCGGCGCCGAGCCGGCCCTCTGCCGGGGACCGGGCCACCGCGCTCCTGCCGCGACCTACCACCGTGGGTATCATCGGCGCGACCGGACGTGGGGGTCTGGGGCGGACGGCGGCTCATCGAAGGAAAGGCGGACCACCGTGACGATCCTCGTCGGCTACATACCCAACCCGCTCGGCGACGCAGCGCTCGACCGTGCCGTGACCGAGGCGCTCGCGCGCGACGACGACCTCGTGGTGCTGAACACCTCCCCGGCCGACCAGCTCGTCGACGACAAGCGGGTCTACGACAACCAGGTCGAGCCGCTGCGCGCCCGGCTGGACGCCACCGGAGTCACCTACGAGCTGCGGCGCACCACGCGGACCAAGCAGACCGCCGACGAGATCCTCGACGCGGCCCGCGAGGTGGGCGCCGATCTCATCGTGATCGGCCTGCGGCGGCGCAGCCCCACCGGCAAGCTGCTCTTCGGCTCGACGGCGCAGCAGGTGCTGCTCGAGGCCGACTGCGACGTGCTGGCGGTCAAGGCCCCGTCGGAGGACTGAGGCGGGGTCACGCGGGCCGGTGAAGGACGGGCGGCCGCTCAGGTTTCTCAGCGGATGAGCCGTGTGATGCTCGCGTGCCGCTCGGCGAAGGTGGTGGCGAGCCCGAGGAGCTCGCCGCCCCGCTCGATCAGCACGGCCTCCTCCACCTGCGGGCCGGACAGGCTCATCGTGTAGAGGTCGCCGTCGACCTGCATCGCCGTGCCGACGCACGCGAACCCCACCTGGTACTCCCCGAACTCCACGCTGAAGTGCCGCTCCCGGGTCGTGGAGAGCTCGGTGCGCAACCGCTCGACGGAGTCGATGGTCGCCGGCGTGTAGCGCTGGAGGTCGAGGGTGGTCAGGTCCACCGGTGTCGCGACGGCGTCGAGCAGCGCGAGCGCGGACTTGCCGGCCGCGGTCGCGTGCAGGGGCATGCGGGTTCCCAGCGTCGAGTACCGGACCAGCGGGGTCGGTGGGTCGAGCTTCTCGACCACGGTGATCATGTTGTCGCGAAGCATCCCCACGTGCGAGGTGACGTTGAACCGCCGGCTCAGGTCGGTCAGCCCGGCACGGAGCTCGTCGACGACGTTGATCGCGAGCGTCGCCGCGTGGCCCAGCTCGACCAGCCGCATGCCGAGCGTGTAGCCGCCGCTGCCCGAGCGCCGGACCAGCCCGTGCTCCTCCAGCACCCGGAGCGTCCTCAGGAGGGTCGTGGCGTTGGCCCCCAGCGTCCTGCTCAGATCGGTGAGGCGGGATCCGGGTGCGCTCTCCAGCGCCGTCAGCACGCGCACCGTGCGTTCCAACGAGCCCAGTGCGTACTGGCTCGTCGCCTCCACCTTCGGCATCGCGCCTCCTGAAGTCTTCTTGCGCCTGGTGAGATCGGACGTTAGATTATCTCACAGTCGTGAAAGAGGCTTTCACAGAGCGAAAGTTTACAGGAGTGGCCCGCCGGTCGCGCGGGAGAGAGGTTGACACCGATGCTCATCGAGCAGGCGAGACGACTCACCGAGGACGAGCTGCGCGAGATGGCGGACGACATCCGTCGCTCCATCATCAAGATGCTGGCGGAGGCCGGCAGCGGGCACAGCGCGGGGCCGCTGGGCATGGCAGAGATCCTCACGGTCCTCTACTTCCACACGATGCGGCACGACCCGGCCGACCCGCAGTGGGACGAGCGCGACCTGTTCTTCCTGAGCAACGGACACACCGCGCCGGTGCTGTACGCGGCGATGGCGCACGCCGGCTACTTCCCGCTCGACGAGCTCGGCACGCTGCGCCGGCTGGGCTCACGCCTGCAGGGCCACCCGGAGCGGCTGGCGCTGCCAGGTCTGGAGAGCACGAGCGGGCCCCTCGGCAGCGGGCTGTCCCAGGCCGCCGGTGCCGCCTACGCGATCCAGCACCTCGACAAGAACCCGCACCGGTTCACCTACGTCGTCATGGGCGACGGCGAGCTGAACGAGGGCAACATCTGGGAGGCCGCGATGTTCGCCGGCAAGTACCGGCTGGGTCAGCTGGTCGGGATCGTGGACCGCAACTACATCCAGATCGACGGCAGCACCGAGGACGTCATGCCGCTGGACGACCTGCGGGCCAAGTGGGAGAGCTTCGGGTGGCACGTCCAGGAGGTCGACGGCCACGACGTCGGCGCACTGGTCCGGGCCCTGAGCACCGCGCAGGCCGTGGTGAACAAGCCGAGCGTGATCCTCGCCCAGACCATCCCGGGCAAGGGCGTCCGGTTCATGGAGTACGACTACAAGTGGCACGGGAAGCCGCCCACGAAGGAGCAGGCGCTCGAGGCCCTCGAGGATATCGACCAGCGTGAGAGGAGCCGGCGATGAACGCCTATCCACTGGACCCCCGGCACGGGAGGCCCGAAGCGGCTTCGGAACCGATCCGCACGGGCTTCGGGCGCGGGCTGCTCGAGGCGGGGAGGCGTGATCCCGACGTCGTCGCGCTGTGCGCCGACCTCGTCGAGAGCACGCAGATGCACCTCTTCGCCGAGGAGTTCCCCGAGCGGTTCATCGAGGTCGGGGTCGCCGAGCAGAACCTGGTCACGGTGGCCAGCGGGCTCGCGCACATGGGGCGGATCCCGTTCACCAGCAGCTACGCGGCCTTCAGCCCCGGACGCAACTGGGAGCAGATCAAGACCACGGCCGCGCTCAACGACCGGCCGGTCAAGGTGGTCGGCTCGCACGCGGGGCTGAACGTCGGCCCGGACGGCGCGACGCACCAGATGCTGGAGGACATCGCGCTGATGCGGGTCATGCCGAACATGGTCGTCGTCGCACCGGGCGACAGCGTCGAGGCGGAGAAGGCCACCCTGGCGATCGCGGCCGACTCCCGGCCGGCCTACCTGCGCCTCGCCCGGGACAAGACCCCGATCTTCTCCACCGCCGAGTCGCCGTTCGAGCTCGGTGCCGCCTACGTGCTGCGGGCGGGCAACGACGTGTCGCTGTTCGGTACCGGCACGATGACCTACGAGCTCCTGGTCGCCGCGGAGGCGCTGGCCGCCGCGGGCATCGAGGCGGAGGTCGTGCACGTCCCGACCGTCAAGCCGCTGGACGAGCAGACCATCCTCGCCAGCGTCGATCGCACCGGTCTGGCCGTCACCGCCGAGGAGGCGCAGATCGCCGGTGGTCTGGGCGGCGGCATCGCCGAGCTGCTCTCGGCCGAGCGGCCCACCCGGCTGCTCCGCCTCGGGGTCCGGGACGAGTACGGGGAGAGCGGGAAGCCGCGGGAGGTGCTCGAGAAGTTCGAGCTCACCGGTGGGCAGATGGCGCACCCGGTCCGGGCGTTCGTCGAGGCGCACCAGCGGGTCGCCGTCTGAGGCGGTCGGTCCGGCACCGGCCGGTCACGTCCCCGACGCAACGGTCGTGTCGTCACGTCGACAACCACGCCGCGGTCGCGGCGGCGGTGGTCGTCGTCACGGCCGCCGCCGCGTCCCGCAGCGCGTGATCCGGCCCGACGTGGTCCGCCAGTGACCAGGTGCGCAGGAAGTACCGGTCCAGGGTGGCCGGCTCGGCGACCTCGACGAGCCCGGCGACGGCGATGGTCGGCACGCCGTGCCGTGCGGCCAGCTCCGCCACGCCCACCGGGGCCTTCCCGGTCAGGCTCTGGTCGTCGAGTCGCCCCTCGCCGGTGATCACCACGTCGACCCCGTCCAGCGCACGATCGACGCCGAGCAGCCCGAGCACCAGGTCCGTCCCCGAGGTGATGGTCGCCCCGGTGAACGCGACGAGCCCGGCACCGAGCCCACCGGCGGCGCCCGAGCCCGGCAGCGTGCGCAGGTCCTGCCCGGTCGCGTCGTACAGCGCACCGGCGAACCGGACCAGGGCGCCGTCGAGCAGCGCGACCTCCTCCGGGCCGGCCCCCTTCTGCGGCCCGTAGACGTGCGCGGCGCCCTCGGGGCCGACCAGCGGGCTGCGGACGTCACTGGCGACCACCACCTCGACGCCCCGCAGTCGTGGGTCGAGCCCGTCCAGTCCGACTCGGCTCAGGTGGACCAGTCCCCGTCCGCCGTCGGCGACGGCTGCACCGGTCGCGTCGGTCAGCGAGGCGCCCAGGACCTGTGCCATGCCGGCGCCGCCGTCGGTGCAGGCCGAACCCCCGAGCCCGACGACCAGGCGCTCGCACCCGGTGTCGAGCGCGGCCAGGACGAGCTCCCCGACGCCGCGGGAGTGTGCGTGCAGGGCGGTGGACCGGTCCGGTTCGAGCAGCTGCAGGCCGCACGCCTGCGCCGACTCCACGAACGCCGTCGTGCCGTGCACCGCGAGACGTGCCTCCGTGGGTCGGCTCAGCGGGCCGCTGACCGTCACCCGATGCTCGGTGGCGCCGGCGGCCAGGAGCGCCTCGATCGTGCCCTCCCCGCCGTCGGCCACGGGGATCGTCGACACGACGGCGTCGGGGCGCGCGAGCACGACTCCGGCGCGCATCGCCGCGGCGGCCTCCTGTGCCGTGAGGGTGCCCTTGAACTTGTCCGGCGCGACCAGGACGTGCGGCCCGGAGGCTGCAGCGAGCTCGGCTCCGGTGGCGGCGGGGGGCGGCTTCTTCACGGTTCGGTAACGCTCCTTGACAGGTTCGACGGCTTCGGTGTGTGGTATACCATGTTCCGAACACCAACGTTCTGAACACGGTGTGCCGCGACGGAGGGGCAAGCGTCTCGGTGCATCCGACAAGCATCCGTGAGCCCCGCCCCTTGGGGAAGGCTCGAGTGAAGGAGCATCGATGCGCAACAGACGATGGATCGCGCTCGCGGTCCCGGTACTCCTCCTGGCTGCCGCGTGCGGACAGTCGGGGGACGGCGACGGCGACGGGGCCGAGACGCCGACCGACGACGCAACCCAGGAGGGCACCGAGGAACCCGCGTCGGACGTCCCGGCCGAGGGTGAGTGGGTCGGCGACCAGACCGTGTACATCCCCGCCTCGCCGGGCGGTGGCTTCGACATCGCCGTCCGCGCGCTGCAGCAGCCGCTGGCCGAGGTTCTGGGTGTCAACGTGGTCCCGACGAACGTCGAGGGCGCCGGTGGCGCGATCGCCGCGACCGAGATGCTCGGCCTGCCGGCCGACGGGACGTCGATGATGATCGTCTCCCGCTCCATCTCGGCCCTGCCGTACACCGGTTCGCCGGAGATCGACCCGGTGGAGGACTTCTCCGCCCTCGGCGTCACCCACCAGGACGTCTCGGCGCTGACGGTCCCCGCCGACGCGCCGTACCAGACCGTCGAGGAGTTCATCCAGTTCGCGAAGGACAACCCCGGTGGAATCACCATCGGCCACTCCGGCGTGGGCGGTGTGTGGCACGCGGCCGCGATCATGCTCGAGCGTGCGACCGGCGTGGAATTCAGCTTCGTCCCGTACGCCGGCGGCTCCGCCGTGGGCACCGCCCTGCTCGCCGGTGAGATCGATGCGATGACCATCGGTGCGCCCGAGAGCCGGGTGTTCGTCGAGGGTGGGGACGCGACAATGCTCGCGGTCATGGGGGACGAGCGCTCCGCGCTCTACCCCGACGTGCCGACCCTGAAGGAAGAGGGCGTCGACGTCACGTACTCCGTCTGGCGCGGCTACGTGACCAGCTCGGAGACGCCCGAGGACATCCGCATGGAGCTGTCCAAGCGGCTGGAGGAGGCCGCGAAGTCCGATGCCAACCAGGAGGCGATGACCAAGGCAGGGTTCGAGACCACCTGGATCGGCCCGGAGGAGTTCCAGCAGCTCATCGAGGAGGAGGACGAGCTGATCCGGGAGCTCTTCGAGGGTGAGGACTTCATGACGACCGTGCCCGACCGGCTCGCCGGATGACCTGGCTCGGATCCATGCGGAACCTGGTGAGCGGGCTGCTTCTGGCCCTGCTCGGTGCGGCGGTCTTCTGGGCCACCGCGGGTTTCGCGACCGGCGTCGCGGCAGCAGCGGACCCCGCGCTGCTGCCGCGCGTCGTCGGTGCCGGCCTGATCCTGGTCGGACTGGCTGTCGCTGCCGGCGACGTGGTCCGACGGGTACGCGGCGTGCAGGTCGAGGAGGACGCCGAGGGCGTCCCCCTCGACCTGCCCGTCGAGATGTCCGAGGAGATGCGCGCCGAGCAGGAGCTCGACGAGCAGACCGCCGGACCGCCCGACTGGCGGCAGGTCGCGAGCCTGATCGGCGCCATCGTCGTCTACTGCCTCGGTGCGTTCCGGATCGGGTTCCTGACCTTCACCACCGTGTTCATCGTCGGGGTCTCGCTCCTGCTCGGCCGCGGCCGCGGGTGGCGCTCCATCGCGCTCCTCGTCCTGTTCGCCGTGTGCGTCGCGGGCGGTTTCCACATCGCCTTCTTCGAGCTCCTCTCCGTCCGCCAACCGATCACACCCCTACCGTGAGGCTCGTAGCATGACTCCGATCGTCGTGGCGGCAGGTGGCGCCGGCTCGATGTACACCGAGGGCTGGTCGCTGGTCCTCAACCCGATCACTCTCCTGCTGATCCTGGCCGGTGTCGTCATCGGCATGGTCGTCGGCGCGATCCCTGGGCTGACGGCGAACATGAGCGTCGCGGTCCTGGTGCCGCTGACCTTCACCATGGGGCCGACCGAGGCGATCGGCGTCCTGGCCGGGGTGTGGCTCGGGGCACTGTACGGCGGGACGCTGCCGGCGATCCTGATCAACATGCCGGGCACCCCGGCGGACATGATGACCACGATCGACGGCTATCCGATGAGCCGGCGCGGCGAGGGGGGCCGGGCGATCGGGATCGGCGTCCTCTCGTCGTTCATCGGAGGCACGTTCAGCGTGCTGATCCTCGGCGTGGCTGGCCCCTTTCTCGCCTCGATCGCCCGCAACTTCGGCTCCGCCGAGTACTTCGCCGTCGCCGTGCTGGGGCTGTCGGTCATCGCATTCGTCTCCGGCAAGTCCATGCTCAAGGGGCTGGCCTCGGCGCTCATCGGACTGCTGGCCGGCACGGTCGGCCGTGATCTCCTCACCGGCCAGCCCCGGTTGACCTTCGAGAACGCGGAGGCGCTCGGCGGGCTCGACTTCATCGCCGTCGTCGTCGGCATCTTCGGTCTCTCCGAGGTCATCGAGCAGGTCTACGCCCGCCAGCACCGGGTGACCCAGAAGCCGCAGAAGATCGCCAAGGTCTGGTCCGCGCTCAAGGACGTCTGGCCGCTGCGCTGGGTCGTCGCCCGGTCCTCGGCCATCGGCACCCTCGTCGGCGCGATGCCGGGTGCGGGCGCGACCATCGCCTCGGTGATCTCGTACGGCACCCAGAAGCAGGTCTCGAAGAACCCCGGCGCGATGGGCAAGGGTGCCCCCGAGGGCGTCTCGGCCTCCGACTCCGCGAACAACGCCGCCAGCGGCGGAGCGCTGCTGACCATGCTCTCGTTGGGCATCCCGGGCGACTCCCTGACCGCGATCCTGCTCGGTGCCCTGGTGATCCAGGGCGTCCAGCCCGGGCCCCTGCTGTTCGAGAACGACTCGCAGCTCGTGTCCTCGATCTTCATTAGCCTGCTGCTGGCTAACGTGTGCCTGCTGCTGATGGGCATGTTCGGAGCCAGGCAGTTCGCCCGGGTGCTGAACGTCCCGCGGACCCTGCTGTACCCCGCGATCGCGATCGCGTGCATCGCCGGGTCTTACGCGCTGCGCGGCAGCAACTTCGACGTGATGGTGATGCTCGCCTTCGCGCTGCTGGGCTTCGCCTTCGCCCGTGCGGACATCCCCAAGGCACCTCTGGTGCTCGCGGTGATCCTCGGGCCGATCCTGGAGACCAACCTGCGGCGGATGCTCCAGCTCCACGACGGCGACCCGATCGCCTCGGCCGGGACCCTGTTCACCAGCAAGGTCGGCCTGCCGGTGATGGTGCTGACCCTCGTCCTGTTCGCCCTGCCGGCGGTGCGCATCCTGCGCGAACGGCGCCGTGCCGGCCTCGCGGCCCGGGCGGCGGACGGCGCCGACTCCCAGGTCGACCAGACCACCCCGACCAAGTAGAAGGAGCCCCTGATGGAGCAGATGACCCTGGCCGGTACCGAGCTGACCGCCGGACGCGTGGTGTTCGGCACGATGACGTTCGGGGCGCAGGTCGACGAGGACGAGGCGACCCGGATGGTCGACGTCTGCCGCGAGGCCGGCATCACCATGTTCGACACGTCGAACAACTACGCCGGCGGACGCTCGGAGGAGATCCTCGGCCGCATCGTCAAGCCGTTCCGCGACGAGGTGCTCATCTCCACCAAGGGCGGCAGCCACGTCGGCCAGGACGACCAGTCCCTGGCCGGGCTCGGCCGCAAGGCCGTGACCCAGGCGGTCGACGGCAGCCTGCGCAGGCTGGGGGTGGACCGGATCGACGTGTACTACCTGCACCGTCCGGACTGGAACACACCGATCGAGGAGACCCTGGAGGCGCTCGCCGACGTCGTGGCCGCCGGGAAGGTGCGGTACGTCGGGCAGTCGAACTTCGCCGCGTGGCAGATCACCCAGATGATCTACCTCGCCAAGATGAACGGCTGGCCGGAGATCCGGATCTCCCAGCCGATGTACAACCTGGTCGGTCGGCGGGTCGAGGCGGAGTACGCGGCCGCCTCGCGCGAGCTCGGGCTCACGAACATCACCTACAACCCGCTCGCGGGCGGGTTGCTGACCGGCAAGCACCGGCCGGACGAGAAGTCGGAACCGGGCACGCGCTTCGCCAACCCGATGTACCGGGACCGGTACTGGAACGAGGACCAGTTCGCCGCGGTGGACCGGTTGCGGGAGATCGCCGAGGGGGCGGGCCTGACCCTGATCGAGCTCGCCTACCGCTGGGTGCTCGGCAGCGACCTGGCCGACGGGATGCTGCTGGGCGCCTCCGGGCTCGACCAGCTCCGTTCGAACCTGAGCGCGCTGCGTGGTCCCGCACTGTCCGAGGACGTCCGCACCGCATGCGACGACGTCTGGTCCGACCTGCAGGGTGCGGCACCGCACTACAACCGCTGATGGGCGACTACGTGGTGGTCGCCCTGTGGCAGGCCCGGCCCGAGACGGCGGACGACGTCGAGCGCGTGCTCGCCGCGATGGTGGCGCCGACGCTCGGGGAGCCCGGATGCCTGGAGTACCGGGTGCACCGCGCCGAGGCGGACCCCACGACGTTCATGCTCTACGAGCGGTACGTCGACGAGGCCGCCTACCGGGCGCACCAGGACAGCGAGCACTTCGAGACGATCGCCCGTGGCCGGGGCATCCCGCTGCTGGAGTCCCGCACGCGCACGACGTACACCGATGTCACGCCCGTCACGCCCGTCACGCCGGTGACCGGGCCCTCCGCTCACCAGTCGGGAGCCGTCCGATGAAGATCACCGACATCCGGGCGACGACGGTCGCGATCCCGCTGGAGGCGCCGATCCGGCACGCCAACGGTGGACACTGGGGTCGGTTCGTCCGGACGATCGTCGAGGTCGACACCGACGAGGGACTGACCGGCCTGGGTGAGCTCCGCGGCTCCGGGGCGGCAACCGAGGACGCGCTGCGCGGCCTCAGGCAGTACCTGGTGGGGCACGACCCGTTCGACCTCGAGGCGATGCGGTTCATGCTGCTCAACCCGACCGCGGCGCTGTACGGCAACCGGACCGCGCTGCACTCGGCGATCGAGTTCGCCTGCATCGACCTGATGGGCAAGTACCTGGGCGTGCCCGCCTCGCAGCTCTTCGGCGGACGGCTGCGAGACGAGGTGCGGTTCGGCTCGTACCTCTTCTTCCGCTACCCGGGCGAGGACGGCTCGGGCGCTGTGCGCACGCCGGACGACCTGGTCGCCCAGGCCACCGCGCTCAAGGCGGAGCACGGGTTCACCTCGCACAAGCTCAAGGGCGGCGTCTTCCCGCCGGAGTACGAGCTGGAGTGCTACCTCGCGCTGGCCGAGGCGTTCCCCGGGGACGGGCTGCGCTACGACCCGAACGCGGTGCTGAGCGTCCCGGACTCGATCCGGTTCGGCAAGGCGATCGAGCACGTGCGCAACGACTACTTCGAGGACCCGACCTGGGGACTGGGCGGTATGCGTCTGGTCCGCGAGCAGGTCGGCATACCGCTGGCCACCAACACCGTGGTGGTCAACTTCGAGCAGCTCGCTGCGAACGTGCTGGACCGCGCTGTCGACGTGATCCTGCTCGACACGACCTTCTGGGGCGGGATCCGGCCGTGCATCAAGGCGGCGGGCGTGTGCGAGACGTTCCAGATCAGCGTCGCGATGCACTCCTCGGGGGAGCTGGGCATCCAGCTCGCGACGATGCTGCACCTGGGTGCGGTGCTCCCGGCGCTTCCGTTCGCCGTCGACACGCACTACCACCATCTGACCGACGACGTGATCGTGGGCGGCAAGATGACGTACACCGACGGCGCGATCAAGGTCCCGACCGGACCAGGCCTCGGTATAGAGCTCGATCCGGACCGGATGGAGCAGTACGCCGCCTACTACCGCGAGGTCGGGAACTACACGTACGACCGGGACCCCGAGCGTCCCGGTTGGTTCCCCCTCGTGCCCAACGAGCGTTGGGCGGATCCGGGGGTCTTGTGATGTATGCTGTATGTGGTATTCCAAAGCCGGGACGGGGGTGGACGTCGTGAGCGCGCTCGCGAGGATCGAGTCGGTGCACCTCGGGGACCGCACCATCGACGCGATCCGTGCCGCCATCGTCACTGGTGAGCTGCCTGCGGGCGAGCCGCTGCGTGACCGCCACCTCGCCGAGCAGCTCGGGGTCAGCCGTACGCCGGTGCGCGAGGCGCTGCACCGGTTGGAGGCCGCCGGGCTGGTCGACGCCCGGGGTCGGTCCGGCTGGGTGGTCAGTGACTTCACCGAGCAGGACGTGCGTGAGTTGTTCCAGCTCCGCAAGCTGCTCGAGCCGGTCGGCCTCGACGAGCTGGAGAAGAACCCGGACGACGCCAAGATCGCGACGATCGCGGAGTTCTTCTCCGAGTACGACCACCCCGTCGCCGCGGAGCGCTACCCCGCGTACTTCGCCCACGACGACCACTTCCACCAGACGATCGTGGACTGCTCGAACAACGGCCGGATCCGCAACTTCTACGCCGTGATGAACGCCCACATCAACCGTGGTCGGTTCTTCCTCTACGGGGCGACCGCCGGTCGCGTGGAGGAGACCCTGGACGAGCACCGGGAGATCGTCGATGCCGTCGTCGACCGGGACTTCGACCGTGCCCGGGCCGCTCTCCTGGGCCACCTGCGTACCGGCGAGGCGCTGATGATCCGCCAGCTGCGTGCGCGCGCCGGCAAGACCTGAGCCGTCCCCACCCCCGTCCCTGACCAGCAACTCACCGCACCGACCGTGCGACCCGGAGGAACCGATGAGCAAGCAGAACGCCTACGCCCGTGGCACCGCCACGTCGGCGCCTCCGGTGCTGGTCGGCCTCGACGAGCTGCGCGCGCACTGCGCCGCGGTGCTCGGTGCCGGAGGGCTCGGTGCCGACGACGCCGGGCTCGTCGCGGACTCGCTGGTGGACGCCGAGGCGAGGGGTATCTCCTCGCACGGGGTGACGCGCACGCGCATCTACACCGAGCGGCTCCGTGCCGGGATGCTCGACGCGCAGGCGCGGCCCACGGTCGTGCGGCGGACCGCCGGCAGCGTGCACCTCGACGCGCACAACGCCATCGGGCACGTGGGCGCGAACGCCGCCGTCGACCTCGCGCTGGAGCGCGCCGACGCGGGGGACAGCGCCGTGTGCGCGGTCGGTGTGGCGAACTCCAACCACTGCGGGACGCTGGCGTACTTCACCCGGCGCGCGGCTGAGTCCGGCGTCGTCATGATCGGGATGTCCACCGCGCCGAAGACGATGATCTACTTCGGCGGCCGGACCCGTGCCGTGGGCACCAACCCGCTGAGCATCGCGGTACCGCGTCCGGACGGTCCGCCGATCGTGGTCGACATGGCCACCAGCGCCACGGCCCGCGGCAAGATCATCCTGGCCAACCAGCTCGGCCAGGACATCCCGGACGGTTGGGCGGTGGACTCCGACGGCCGCCCGACGACGGACGCCGCGGCCGCGCTCGAGGGCTCGGTCATGCCGTTCTC
The DNA here is from genome assembly GCA_964416715.1 of uncultured Actinotalea sp. Lineage (GTDB taxonomy): Bacteria > Actinomycetota > Actinomycetes > Actinomycetales > Cellulomonadaceae > Actinotalea. The sequence goes on from CAYQFJ010000028.1 coordinate 18,106, forward strand.
CGGCCCCAAGGGCTCCGGCCTGGCCATGATGGTCGAGCTGCTGGCCGGCGCGATGGTCGCCGGGGTGACCGGGGACGGCATCGGCGACATGTACGAGGACTGGACCCGCACCCAGCGCGTCAGCCACCTGTTCATCGCGCTCGACCCGGACGGCTGGTTCGGCCGCTCCGCCTTCGGTGAGCACGTCGCCGGCTTCGTCGAGCGGGTCCACGACCTGCCCGCCGGTGAGGGTTTCGACAAGGTGCTGCTGCCGGGCGAGGTCGAGGACGTCGCATGGAACCGGGCGCTCGAGAACGGGGTGACGATCTCCGCGACCGTCGCCGCGGACCTCGACGCCATCGCGAACGAGGTGGGGCTGGACCGCACGCTCTCCGGCCGACCCGCCGACTGACCCGACCGCGCCCGAGCCGACCGCGCCCGATACGACCGAGACCGACCCGCCCGAGACCGACCGGGCTGCGCCCGCCGCAGCCATCCCGCGAGAGGACCTGATCCGATGCCCGCCGAGTGCCTGCTCCATCCGCAGACCCCGCTGCCGAGCCCTGAGCTGATCGCCCGCATCGAGCGGCTCGCCAGCTCGCTGGTCTCCGACGTGTTCGGCCGGTGGGCCGGCGCACCGGGACTGCTCCCGGTGTCCGGGCTGGCGCCGGGTCGCGTCGTGGTCGGGCCCGCCCTGACCGTGCGCACCCGACCGGGGGACAACCTGGTGGTGCACAAGGGCCTGGACATCGCCCGGCCCGGTGAGGTGCTCGTCGTCGACGCCGGTGGCGCGACCGACCGGGCCATCCTGGGCGGGCTGATGGCGCAGTACGCCGCCTCCCGCGAGATCGCCGCCCTGGTCGTCGACGGGGCGGTGCGTGACAAGTCCGTGATGGACGAGGTCGGGCCGCCGGTGTTCGCCGCCGGGGTGTCCCACCTCGGGCCGTACAAGGACGGCCCGGGAGACCTGCGCGGACCGGTCTCGCTGTCCGGGACCACGGTGCACGACGGCGATCTGATCGTCGGCGACGAGGACGGCATCGCGGTCATCCCGCGCGGCCGCGCCGAGGAGATCGTGACGGCCGCCGAGGCCAAGCTCGCCGCCGAGGAGGCCGAGGCCACCGCGATCGCGGCGGGGACCTGGGACCGCCGTTGGATCGACGCGGCGCTGACCGTTCGCGAGGTGCCCGCACCGAGCCGCTGAGATCTCAGCGCGACACCTGAGCACGAAACCTGAGCACGACAAGGAACAGGAGCAAGTCATGGCATTCGAGAACCCCCTGCGGGTCAAGTGGAGCCGGGGCGAGGTGGTCCGCGGCGCGTGGTGTACCTCCCCGAGCGCGGTGGTCGCCGAGGCCGTGGCCTCCTCCGGTTACGACTACGTCTGCGTCGACATGCAGCACGGCGCGGTCGACTACTCCGACGCGGTCGGGATGCTCCAGGCGATCCACGCCCAGGGTGCTACGCCGATCGCCCGTGTCCCGTCCAACGACCTGGCCACCATCGGCAAGGTGCTGGACGCCGGTGCCCTCGGCGTCGTCGTCCCGCTGGTCAACAACGGCGAGGAGGCCGCAGCGGCCGTGGCGGCCTGTCGCTACCCCCCGAACGGCGGTCGTTCGTTCGGTCCGGTCCGGGCCTCGACGGTGGTCGGCTCGCGCGACCCGCGGGACCTCGAGCAGATCGTCGTGGCCGTGATGGTCGAGACCCGCGAGGGGCTGGACAACGTGGACGAGATCGCCGCCACCCCCGGGCTGGACGCGATCTACGTCGGCCCGGCCGACCTGGCGCTCGCGCTCGACCTCCCCCCGGCGTACGAGCGTCCCGAGGCGGCGCACACGGAGGCGATCGACACCATCCGCGCCGCGTGCGAGCGGCACGGGGTCGTCCCCGGCGTGCACTGCGTCGGCGGTGAGATGGGTGCCCGCCGGGTGGCCCAGGGGTTCCGGATGACCACGCTGGTCAACGACCTCGCGCTGGTCCGGTCCGGTGCGGTGGCCGAGCTCGCGGCGGCGACCGCCGGCTGAGCCCCGGCCCGCGATCGTCTCGCGTGGCCGGTGCGCGCCGTCCCGGCACAGCCGGCCCCCATGAACCGGTCGCTCGTCGTACCCCCCGACGGGTGACCCCGGTCGACGCCCTCCTCGGGACTACCCGAGGAGGGCGTTGACCGCCAGGAGCAGGGGTACCGACAGCAGCGTGGTGATCAGGCCGGAGTTACGGGCGAGGTCCTGACCGCGCCCGTACTGGATCGCGTACACCAGGATGTTCTGCGCCGTCGGCAGGGCGCCCATGGTGACCACCGCGAGCAGGTCGGCGCCCGACATCCCGACCGCCCGGCCGATGCCGTAGGCGATCAGCGGGTGCACCGCGGTGCGCAGCACCAGGACCAGGACCAGGTCCGCGGACGGGCGACGGGTCTGTTCCCGGTCCACGTCCTGCCGGTGCAGCCGAGGCATGCGCGGTGTGTGCATCGACATGCCGAAGGTGAGCAGAGCCAGCGGTGCCGCCGCCGCCCCGACCATCGAGAACGGGGCGAACACCACCTCGGGCAGCCGCCACGGCAGGAGGGCGAACAGCAGGCCGGTAAGAGCACCGACGATGATCGGGTTCCGGAACGTGCGCCCGGCCATACCGCGCAGCCCTCCGCCACCGCCGGACGCGTGCGCGGCGAGCACGGTGAACCCGACCGGTGCGAGCACGATGAGCTGGAACAGCAGGACGGGTACGACGGCGAGGGCGTCGCCGAGCAGGTACACCGCCAGCGGCAGGCCGAGGATCGCGGCGTTGACGTACGCCGCGCAGAGCATCCCCACCGTCGCCTCGACCAGTGAGCGGCGCACGACCAGGCGCAGGACCACGACGGCGATGATCGCGACGGCCGACGTGCTGAGCGCCGCGACCAGGGCGGACCGGGAGAGCAGCAGGTCGAGGTCCGCGTGCGCGACGGTGACGAAGAGCAGCGCGGGGGCGGCCACCGCGAAGACCACCTTGGCGAGCGCCGTGTGCACGTTCTCGCCGAGCACACCGGTACGGGCGAGCAGCCAGCCCACGAAAGCGATGGAGATCATCGTGCCGAGGGCCGAGAGGACTGCGGTCACCGGGCCTCGTCCGGTGCCTGCCCCGGTGACTCGTCAGGTGGTCGACGCGACCGCTCGCCGGGCACCTCGTCCGGGGTCCCGTCTTGCGGGGTCCCGTCGTGCAGGGCCCCGTCGTGCGGGGTCCCGTCGTGCGCAGCGAGCGCCGCCAGCAGCGACTCGCCGTACCGCTCGAGCTTCGCCGCGCCCACGCCGCTGACCGTGGCCAGCTCGTCGAGCGACGTCGGGCGACCGGTGGCCACCTCGCGCAGCGTCGCGTCGTGGAACACCACGTACGCCGGGACGCCCTGCTCCCTCGCGGTGGCCGCGCGCCAGGCACGCAGCGCCTCGAACAGCTCTGCGGCCGCCGGGTCCAGGTCGGCCGCCGCCTTCGCACGACCACCGCCCGACGCCGGTCTTCCGCGCCTGGCCGCCCGCTCGGGCTCGCGGCGCAGCGGCACGGTGCGTTCGCCGGTGAGCACGGCCGCGCTGTCGCGAGTGGTGCGCAGCGTGCCGTACCCGTCCGGGTCCACCGCGAGCAGCTCGGTGGCCAGGAGCTGACGGACCACCCCGCGCCACTCGGCCTCGGACAGGTCCGCACCGACGCCGAAGACGCTGAGCGACGTGTGCCCGAGCTGCTCGACCCTCGGGGTCCGCTTCCCGCGCAGGATGTCGACCAGGTGTCCCGCCCCGTACCGCTGGTTGCGCTCGCGGTCCAGCCGGACGACGGCGGAGAGCAGCTTCTGCGCGGCGACGGTCCCGTCCCAGGTCTCCGGCGGCGTCAGGCAGGTGTCGCAGTTGCCGCACGGCGCGCTGCGCTCGCCGAAGTAGCCGAGGAGCTGGACCCGGCGGCAGCCCACCGTCTCGCACAGGGCGAGCATCGCGTCCAGGTGCGCGGTGAGACGACGGCGGTGGGCGGCGTCACCCTCGGAGGTGTCGATCATCCGACGCTGCTGGACGACGTCGGCCAGGCCGTAGGCGAGCCACGCGGTCGACGGCAGCCCGTCGCGTCCGGCGCGCCCGGTCTCCTGGTAGTAGCCCTCGACAGACTTGGGGAGGTCCAGGTGGGCGACGAACCGCACGTCCGGCTTGTCGATCCCCATCCCGAAGGCGATCGTCGCGACCATCACCAGCGCGTCCTCGCGCAGGAAGCGTGCCTGGTTCTCCGCGCGCACCCGCCGGTCCAGCCCGGCGTGGTACGGCAGCGCCGGGATGCCGTTGCCCGTGAGGAACGCCGCGGTCTGCTCGACCGACGCGCGGGACAGGCAGTAGACGATGCCCGCGTCGCCGGCGTGCTCGTTGCGCAGCAGGTCGAGGAGCTGGGCGCGTGGGTTGTCCTTCGGCACGATGCGGTACTGGATGTTGGGCCGGTCGAAGCTCGCGACGAAGTGCCGGGCGCCGGCGCCCCCACCGTCCGGCTGCTCGGTGAGCCGGAGCCGCTCGGCGATCTCCGCGTGGGTCGCCTCCGTCGCGGTGGCGGTCAGCGCGATCCGCGGCACGGTCGGCCAGCGCTCGTGCAGCATCGAGAGCTGCAGGTAGTCGGGGCGGAAGTCGTGGCCCCACTGGGACACGCAGTGCGCCTCGTCGATCGCGAACAGGGCGATCCGCCCGCGGTCCAGCAGGTCGGTCGTGCTGGGCACCCGCAGCCGTTCCGGGGCCAGGTACAGCAGGTCGAGCTCGCCGGCCTCGAAGGCGCTCTCGACCGCGCGTCGGGCGCCGGCGTCCTGCGTGGAGTTGAGGAAGCCGGCCCGCACACCGAGCGCGGAGAGCGCGTCGACCTGGTCCTGCATCAGGGCGATCAACGGCGAGACGACGACGCCGGTCCCGGGCCGGACCAGGGCCGGGATCTGATAGCACAGCGACTTGCCGCTGCCGGTCGGCATGATCACCAGCGCGTCCCCGCCGGCGACCACCGTGTCGATGATCTCCGCCTGGTCCCCGCGGAACTCGTCGTACCCGAACACCCGGTGCAGCACCTCGAGCGGCGTCGGCACCGGCCCGGGGTCGAGCCCGGCGGGGCGCTGGCCGCGGTCGGGAGGTGCGTCGTCGTACGCGGGGTCGTACGGCGGCTCCTCGTCCACCGGCCAGCTCGCACTCACGCGCCCACCCTACGGGCGCCCCGCCCGCGCCGTCGGCCCCATCCACACACTGCGCCCCGGCCCCGCGCACCGGCCCTGCCCACGGCCGCGCCACCTGCTCATCGGAGACTTGGTGTCGCTCGGAGACGCAAAGTTTCCGACGAGACGGTCGACCCGGCACGAGCCCCACGCTGCGCGCGGGTGGCGCCGTGCCACGGCGGCGCAGGTCACCAGTCGTGCAGGGTGCCGTCCAGGAGGCGGTTCACCGGTAGGTGGGCGGGGGTGTACTCGAAGCGCGCCGCCAGGTCCTCGTCGAGGTCGACGCCCAGGCCGGGGGCCTCGCCCGGGTCGAGCAGGCCGTCGCTGAACGTGTAGCTCGTGCGGAAGACCTCGAGGGTGCGCTCGTTGTGCTGCATGTACTCCTGGATGCCGAAGTTGTGCAGCGCGATGTCGAGGTGCAGCGCCGCGGCCATGCCCACCGGGGAGATGTCCGTCGGCTGGTGGAAGCCGGACTTGATCGCGTAGACCCCGGCGAAGTCCATCAGCCGGCGCACCCCGGTGATCCCGCCGGCGTGCGCGGGGGAGGACCGCACGTAGTCGATTAGCTGCTCGGTGATCAGCGTCTGGTAGTCGAACACCGAGCTCAGCACCTCGCCGATCGCCAGCGGCGTCGTGGTCTGCGAGCGCACCCGGCGCAGGCCCTCCTGGTTCTCCGCGGGCGTGCAGTCCTCCAGCCAGAACAGGTCGTACGGTTCCAGGCTCCTGCCCAGCCGGGCCGCCTCGTTCGGCGTCAGACGGTGGTGCGCGTCGTGCAGCAGCGGCAGGTCGGGCCCGAACTCGTGCCGGATCGCCTCGAACACCGTGGGGATGTGGCGCAGGTACGCGCGGGTGTCCCAGGACTCCTCCTGCGGGGCGGCACCGCGGCCGGCCGGCTCGTAGTCGTACCGCTGCCCGGCCACCTGGTCGGCGCCCACCCCGTACACCTTGGACAGGCCCGGGACGCCGGCCTGCACGCGGACCGCGCGGAACCCCTGCTCGAGGTGGTTGTGGATCGAGGTGATGACGGCGTCGACCGTGCTGCCGGAGGTGTGCGCGTACGCCAGCGCGCCGCGCCTGCTGCGCCCCCCGAGGAGCTGGTACACGGGCAGCCCGGCGACCTTCCCCTTGATGTCCCACAGCGCCGTGTCGACCGCGGCGATCGCGGTCATCGTCACCGGACCGCGACGCCAGTAGACCCCGCGGTACAGGTACTGCCAGGTGTCCTCGATCGCGTGCGGGTCGCGGCCGACGAGCAGCGGTGCCACGTGGTCGCGCAGGTAGCTCGCGACGGCGAGCTCGCGGCCGTTGAGGGTCGCGTCCCCGAGCCCGACGACGCCGTCGCTCGTCGTGACCTTCAGGGTGACGAAGTTGCGCCCCGGGCTGGTGACGACGACGTCGACCCGTTCGATCCGCATGTGTCCTCCGCTGCTCTGCACTGCGCTGATCCTGGTCCGTGTCCGAGGCCGATGCAGCTCCTTGACCTCGACTTTGACCGTTCTGATGCAGCCGCATCATGCTCCCGCGGCGACGGCCACCGCAAGTTCCAATCGTGGTGACCTGCACAAACACTGCTTCCTCCCGGGCGCCCGCGACCGTAGGTCACGGTTTGGTGACGCAACTTGACAGAATCATGCAAAGGGTTGCAAGACTGTGTCACCCGCGCCGGGTGTGTCCGGCCGCCAACGGAGGTGGTACGAGGTGGCAGTCAGTGCTCGTGACGTCGCGCAGCGCGCCGGTGTCTCCGTGTCGACCGTCTCTCGCACCCTGGCCAAGCCGGAGTCGGTCGCCCCCGCCACCCGGGAGAAGGTCCTGGTGGCGGCGGAAGAGCTCGGCTACCGCACCAACCCCGCGGCGCGCACGCTGACCACCGGCCGGACCCGCGCCATCGGGCTGGTCGTCCCGGACCTGGAGAACCCGTTCTTCGC
>CAYQFJ010000029.1:0-24326 GCA_964416715.1 uncultured Actinotalea sp.
ATGGTCGAGGTCATCAACAAGCTGGCCCGCGTGCAGCGTCAGATGCTCCAGGACCTGGGCCGCGAGCCCACCCCGGAGGAGCTCGCCAAGGAGCTCGACATGACTCCGGAGAAGGTCGTCGAGGTCCAGAAGTACGGCCGCGAGCCCATCTCCCTGCACACCCCGCTCGGTGAGGACGGGGACAGCGAGTTCGGTGACCTCATCGAGGACTCCGAGGCCGTCGTCCCGGCCGACGCCGTGAGCTTCACGCTGCTGCAGGAACAGCTCCACCAGGTGCTGGACACGCTCTCCGAGCGGGAGGCGGGTGTGGTGTCGATGCGGTTCGGCCTGACCGACGGTCAGCCCAAGACGCTGGACGAGATCGGCAAGGTCTACGGGGTCACCCGTGAGCGCATCCGGCAGATCGAGTCCAAGACGATGTCGAAGCTGCGCCACCCGAGCCGCTCGCAGGTCCTGCGCGACTACCTCGACTGAGCCGTCGTGCGGTGCGGCGCCCACCGCGAGCGCCGCACGGCAGCCGTTCGTCGTGCGCCTTCGCCCCGGTAGCCCTACCTTTGGTAGCCCAGAGGAGAAGGGGCGGCCATCATGCTGTGGGTACGACGTATCGCTACGGTCCTGACGATCATCGGAGGCCTCAACTGGGGCCTGGTCGGTGCTTTCGAGTGGAACCTCGTCGACGCGATCTTCGGTGAGGACAGCACCGGTTCGAAGGTGGTGTACATCATCGTGGGGATCTCCGCACTGATCGCCATCTCGAACCTCGCCGTCCGCGACCGCCGCGAGGAGGAGGCCGGCGTCCGGCGCTGAACCACCGGTGCCGAACACCCTGCACCGACCGGTGACGGCGTCCGCTCAGCGGCCCACGCCGGCGATCACCGCCACCAACCAGGTGGTGGCCGCCAGCAGCGCGCAGCCGAGCTCGACCAGCAGCCCGAGCAGGGTCGCCCGTACGGCCAGCCATGCGGACGCCCAGGCCTGGGCGGTCTCGCGGAGCCGGTGGTACTCGAGGGCGTAGAGGGCCCCGACGAAGAACAGCAGCAGGCCCACGACGGGGACCACGAAGAAGCCCACGATGCCGGCGAGCCCGGCCAGCACGATCGTGCGCCGGGGAACCCCCGCGGCCGAGACCCGGCGCGCGGTGACGACGTACGTCATGGACCAGCCGGTGGCGAGCAGGACGGCGACGACGCCGAGCACCACCCAACCGGCGGCCTCGCCGGCGACGAGCGCCCACACGAGCACGGCGACCGCGATGATCAGGGAGCCGGGCAGGACCGGCAGCACGATGCCCACCAGCCCGGCGAGGATCGCGACGCCGACGAGCACCGTCACGAGGGTCATCGAGGTGCTCCGTCCTGCAGGATCACGAGATCGCCGTCACGACCTCGCGGTCCCAGTCACCGGCACAGCCGTCCCGGGAGAGGCCGTGGGCACGTGCGGTGGGCGGGCGGTCAGCGGACCGCGGCTCCGGCGCCGTGCTCCTCGAGGAGCCGGTCGGTCTCGTCCTGGACGTGCACGGCGATGTCGGCGAACGCCTCGGCGTGGCGGCGGGCGTGGTGCGCGCAGAAGAGCAGCTCACCGGCCGGCAGCACGACGCGGACGTACGCCTGCGCGCCGCAGCGGTCGCACCGGTCGTGGGCCGTCAGGGGGGAAGTCGTCGTGGTCACAGCTCCCATCGTGCCATCACCGGCGGCCGGCCGTGGTTGTCCGGCGGCGTGGTTCGCTGACCGCGTAGCCGGGCCACCGGGACAGATCGCCACAGGTCGCCCGTGGAAGGGAGGGTGACCTCCGGCATGGCAGCCCGGCTGCGTCGGCCCGGGCGTCTAGGCTCGGTGACCGTGACCAGCACGCTGTCGGAGACCAGCTACACCGCCCGCCACCTGTCCGTCCTGGAAGGTCTGGAGGCGGTCCGCAAGCGACCCGGGATGTACATCGGGACCACGGACTCCCGCGGTCTGATGCACTGCCTGTGGGAGATCATCGACAACTCCGTCGACGAGGCGCTGGGCGGGTACTGCACGCGGATCGAGATCGTGCTGCACGCCGACTCCTCGGTGGAGGTCAGGGACGACGGCCGGGGCATCCCGGTGGACATCGAGCCCAAGACCGGGCTGAGCGGCCTGGAGGTCGTGTTCACCAAGCTGCACGCGGGCGGCAAGTTCGGCGGCGGGTCGTACACGGCGTCCGGTGGGCTGCACGGGGTGGGCGCCAGCGTGGTCAACGCGCTGTCCGCGCGGCTCGACGCCGAGGTGGACCGCGGCGGGAAGACCTACCGGATGAGCTTCCGGCGCGGGGAGCCGGGCACGTTCACCGACGGTCCCGTGCCGGACCCGGAGGCACCCTTCGAGCCGTTCACCGACCACTCGGAGCTGCGCGCGGTCGGCAAGGTGGCCAAGTCACGGACCGGTACGCGGGTGCGCTACTGGGCGGACCGCCAGGTCTTCCCCAAGACGGCGCTGTTCGCCTACGACGAGCTCGTGTCCCGGGCGCGTCAGACGACGTTCCTGGTCCCCGGCCTGACCGTCACGGTGCGCGACGAGCGCGGACTGCCCGGGACGCCCGGCGCGGACGGGCCGCACGAGGAGACCTTCGTTCACCACGGGGGGACCGTCGACTTCGTCGACCACCTCGCACCGGACGCGCCGCTGACCGGGACCTGGCGAGTGACCGGCTCGGGCTCCTTCACCGAGACGGTCCCCGTGCTCGACGGCCGCGGTCACCTGACCTCGCAGGAGGTCGAGCGGGACTGCGAGGTGGATCTCGCGCTGCGCTGGGGAACGGGGTACGACACCGAGATCCGCACGTTCGTGAACATCATCGCCACGCCGAAGGGCGGCACCCACCTCGCCGGCCTCGAGCAGGCCCTGGTCAAGACGCTGCGCAAGCAGATCGAGTCCAACGCCCGCCGGCTCAAGGTGTCCACCAAGGACTCCACCGAGCGCATCGAGAAGGACGACATCCTCGCCGGGCTGACCGCGGTGCTCACCGTGCGGCTGGCCGAGCCCCAGTTCGAGGGGCAGACCAAGGAGGTCCTGGGCACAGGCCCGGTCCGCGGCATCGTCGCGAAGGTGGTCGAGCAGGAACTGACCGCGCTGCTCACCTCCACCAAGCGGGACCAGAAGACCCAGGCCGCGGTGCTGCTGGAGAAGATCGTCGCCGAGATGCGCACCCGGATCTCCGCCCGCAAGCTCAAGGAGATCTCACGGCGCAAGAACGCGCTGGAGACCTCTGCGCTGCCGGCCAAGCTCGCCGACTGCCGTAGCGACGACGTCGACCGCAGCGAGCTGTTCATCGTCGAGGGTGACAGCGCCCTGGGCACGGCCAAGCTCGCCCGAAGCTCGGACTTCCAGGCGCTGCTGCCGATCCGGGGCAAGATCCTCAACGTCCAGAAGGCGTCGATCTCCGACATGCTCAAGAACGCCGAGTGCGCGGCGATCATCCAGGTGCTCGGGGCCGGCTCGGGCCGGAGCTTCGACCTGGACGCTACGCGGTACGGCAAGGTCGTGCTGATGACGGACGCCGACGTCGACGGCGCGCACATCCGCACCCTGCTGCTCACGCTGTTCTTCCGGTACATGCGCCCGCTGGTCGACGCCGGCCGGGTCTACGCTGCCGTCCCACCCCTGCACCGGCTGGAGATCATCGGCACCGGGAACCGCCCGAACGAGTACGTCTACACCTACTCCGAGGCGGAGCTGAGCGCCACGCTGCGCAAGCTCGACAGGTCCGACAAGCGCTACAAGGAGGACATCCAGCGCTACAAGGGGCTCGGGGAGATGGACGCGGACCAGCTCGCCGAGACGACCATGGACCCCAGGCACCGCACGCTGCGCCGCGTGACCGCCTCCGACGCCGCGGCCGCCGAGCAGGTGTTCGAGCTGCTCATGGGCTCGGACGTGGCACCGCGCCGGGACTTCCTGGTCGCCCACGCCGCCGAGCTGGACCGGAACCGGATCGACGCATGACCGCGGGCCCGGAGACCCGCGGCCCACGTCCGATCCGGCTGCGCGCCGACCCACCCGCCGTGCTGGCCGTACCACCGGCCCATCTCGAGCTGCGCTGGCGCGCGCTGACCGCCGACGACGCCGGCGCGTTGACCGAGGTGCTGGACCGGATCGCGTCCGCGGACGGCGGCACCGGGCCCGCCGACGGGTCGGAGGTGGTCGAGGGCGACTGGAAGGACCTGGAGGCGGACACGCTGGGCGGGTTCGACCAGGACGGCGTGCTGCGGGCCTTCGGCGCGGTGGACGTGCGGCCGGGGGACCGCCGCACCGTGCGCGCGTGGCTGACCGGTGGGATCGACCCGCGGTGGCGCGGTCGCGGCATCGGGCGTGCAGTGCTGTCCTGGATCGAGGGCCGGGGGCGGCAGAAGCTCGCCGAGACCGGTACCGACCTGCCCGCGCGGCTCGCCGTACGGGTGGACAGCGAGGCCCGGGACGCCCGGCGCCTGTACGCCGCCGGCGGGTTCAGCCCGATCCGGTGGTACACCACCATGCGGCGGAGCCTCGTCGAGACGCCACCCCGCGCCGAGCCCCCGGACGGTGTGCGCGTGACCGGCTGGTCGCCTGAGCTGGACGAGCGGGTGCGCACCGCCCACAACGAGGTGTTCGCCGACCACTGGGGTTCGGAGCCGCGGGGACCGGAGGAGTGGCGCCTGCGCGGAGGAGCGATCGTCCCGCGCTGGAGCCTGGTCGCCCTCGACCGGCGTGACGACGAGATCGCCGGGTACGTGGTGTCCCGGGATCCGAGCACACCCGGCGTCGCGCACACGGACCTGCTCGGCGTGCGGCGGTCGTGGCGAGGTCACGGGCTCGCGGCGGCGCTGCTCACCGCCGCGCTGGACGCCTACCGATCGGACGGCATGGAGCACGCGACGCTCGAGGTCGACGCCGACAACCCGTCCGGCGCATACGACTGGTACCGCCGCCTGGGCTACCGCCCGGTGCGCACCCAGATCCTCTACACCGTCGAGATCTGACGGCGAGATCACGGCCGAGGGCTCCCTCAGCCGATGGCGTGCACCGGTGCGGGCAGCGCCACGCCCGAGCCGTCCCGGCGCGGGTCGAGCGGAGGCAGGTCGACCGCCTGCCCGGCCGAGCCCGTGGCGCGGGCCGGGGCGGGCCCCACCCAGGCGAGGATCAGCACGTCCTCGCCGCGCAGGAAGCGCTGGGCCCGCACCCCGCCGGTCGCCCGGCCCTTGCCGGGGAACACCGCCATCGGGCTCACCTTGGCCGACCCGGTCTGCGTGCCGGCCAGCGCGCCCGAGGTCCCGGCGACGGTGACGACCAGAGCGGGCTCCTCGGCGTCGGGCCCGAGCGACGCCGCCGGGACCGCACCGAAGAAGACGGCACGGGCGTCGTCGGCCAGACGCACCCCGGCGATACCGCCTCCCGAGCGGCCCTGCGGCCGCACCGCGGAGGCCGGGAAGTGCAGGAGCTGGGCGTCGGCGGTGACGAAGACCAGGGCGTCGTCGTCGGCGACCGTGCGCGCGCCGATCACCTCGTCCCCGTCCTTGAGCGAGATGACCTCCCACGCGTCGCGCCCGGGCGCCGGGCCGCGGGCCAACCGCTTGACCACACCACCGGCGGTACCCATAGCCAGGGTCAGAGCGGACTCCTCCAGGCTGGTCAGGGCGAGCACCCTCTCGTCGGGACCGAGCTCGAGCACCTCGCTGACCGGGACACCGCCGGACAGCGACGGCGGGCCGTCGGTGGGCGGCAGGCCGGGCAGGTCGAGCACGGGCAGTCGCAGGATGCGGCCCCGGGACGTGACCGCACCGACCTCGCCGCGTGCGGAGGTCGCCACCGAGGAGACGACCACGTCGTGCGAGGACCGGCGACCGTCCCGCGTCGGCACCGACTCGTCGGCGGTGCGCGCCAGCAGCCCGGTGCCGGACAGCAGCGCCCAGCACGGGGTGTCCTCGACCTCCAGAGGAGTCGCGGAGCGACCCGGAGCGTCGGCGCCGACCACGCCGTTGCCGCCGGCCGACTCCAGCAGGATCGTCCGACGGGGGGTGCCGTGCGTCGCCGCGACCTCGGCCATCTCGTCACCGACCACCTGGCGCAGCAGTGTGTCGTCGGCCAGGATCGCCTCGAGGTCCGCGATCTGGCTGCGGAGGGTTTCGGCCTCCTTCTCCAGCTCGATCCGGGAGAACTTGGTCAGGCGGCGCAGCCGGAGCTCGAGGATGTACTCGGCCTGTGCCTCGGAGAGGTCGAAGACGCCCATCAGCCGGGTGCGCGCCACCTCGGCGGTGTCCGAGCCACGGATCACCTGGATCACCTCGTCGATGTCCACGATGGCGATCAGCAGGCCCTCGACCAGGTGCAGCCGCTCCCTGCGCCGGGCCAGGCGGTACTCCGAGCGGCGGCGGGTCACCGTCAGCCGGTGGTCGACCCAGACCTCGATCATCTCGCGCAGGCCGAGCGTGCGCGGTCGGCCGTCGACCAGGGCGACGTTGTTGATCCCGAAGGAGTCCTCCATCGGGGTGTACCGGTAGAGCTGCTCGAGCACCGCCTCGGGGTTGAAGCCGGACTTGATCTCGATGACCAGGCGCAGGCCGTGGCGGCGGTCGGTCAGGTCGGTCACCGCGGAGATCCCGGAGAGCTTCTTCGCCTGGACGCCGTCCTTGATCTTCTCGATCACCTTCTCCGGGCCGACGAGGTAGGGCAGCTCGGTCACGACCAGGCCCTTGCGCCGCGGTGTGACGTTCTCCACCCGGACCGTCGCCCGGGTGCGGAACGTCCCGCGGCCGGTCAGGTACGCCTCGCGGACACCCTCCAGGCCGACGATCTTCCCGCCGGTGGGCAGGTCCGGGCCGGGGACGAAGCGCATCAGGTCCTCGAGCGAGGCGTCCGGGTGCGCGACCAGGTGCCGGGCGGCCGCGACGACCTCGACCAGGTTGTGCGGGGCGAGGTTCGTCGCCATCCCGACGGCGATCCCGGACGCCCCGTTGACCAGCAGGTTCGGGATGGCCGCGGGCAGCACGACCGGTTGGGTGAGCTTGTTGTCGTAGTTCGGGCCGAGGTCGACGACGTCCTCGTCGAGCCCGGCGACCATGGCCATCGCGGCCGGGGCGAGGCGGGCCTCGGTGTACCGCGGCGCGGCGGGCCCGTCGTCGAGCGAACCGAAGTTCCCGTGACCGTCGACCAGGGGCAGCCGCAGCGAGAACGGCTGTGCCATGCGCACCAGCGCGTCGTAGATCGCGGCGTCGCCGTGCGGGTGCAGCTTGCCCATGACCTCGCCGACGACGCGAGCCGACTTCACGTGGGCGCGGTCCGGGCGCAGCCCCATGTCCGACATCTGGTAGAGGATGCGGCGCTGCACCGGCTTGAGCCCGTCCCGCGCGTCGGGCAGCGCGCGGGAGTAGATCACCGAGTAGGCGTACTCGAGGAAGGAGCCCTCCATCTCCGTGGCGACGTCGACGTCGACGATGTTCTCCGCGACCGGCTCGGTGGGTTCCGGTTCGGTCGTACGGCGACGGGCCATCGGCGGTCTGCTCCTGTGCTGTCTCGTTGGTGGTCCCGGCGCGCGCACCAGGTGGCGTGCGCCCGGTCGACCCCGCGCGGTCCCATTGTCCGGCGTGCGGCGGTCCGGTGGCGGGTTCGACGCGCCAACTAGCCTGGGTCCGTGGGAGCCATCGAGGGGTCGGCGCAACCGTACCCGCGTCACTGGGAGGCGGACGTCGTGCTGCGCGACGGCGGCACCGCGCACGTCCGCCCGATCACGGTGGGGGACGCCGACGCCCTGCAGGAGTTCCACGTCGGGCAGTCCGAGCAGTCCACGTACTTCCGGTTCTTCGCGCCGATGGCGCGGCTCGGCCAGCGTGACCTGGAGCGGTTCACGGCGGTCGACCATCGGGACCGGGTGGCGCTGATCGCGGTGACCGCCGACGAGGAGACCGAGCGGATCCTCGCGGTGGCGCGCTACGACCTCACCGGTCCCGGTACGGCCGAGGTGGCCTTCAACGTCTCCGACGCGCACCAGGGACGTGGGCTCGGGTCGGTGCTCCTGGAGCACCTGGCGGCCGCCGCACGCGAACGCGGGATCAGTCGGTTCACCGCGGACGTGCTGCCGCAGAACAGCCAGATGATCGGCGTCTTCTCCGAGGCCGGCTACGCCGTGCGCCAGCGGCTGGACGACGGCATCGTCTCGGTCTCCTTCGACATCGACCCGACCGAGCGGTCGCTGGCGGTGATGGCCGCGCGTGAGCAGCGGGCGGAGGCGGTCAGCGTGCACGGCCTGCTCACCCCACGCTCGGTGCTCGTCGTGGTCGGCGCGGGCCCGGGGGCGGCAGCCGACCGGGGCGACCCGGCCGAGCAGAAGCGGGCACGCGCCTTCGTCCAGCACGCGGTCCGCTCGGGGGGCGTCGAGGAAGCTCCCGGCGGCAGCCCCGATGCCGCGGGGACGGCGGGGGCCGGGCCGGCGCCCCAGCCGCCGACGGTCCAGGTCGTGGGCCTCGACGAGCACGTGCCGGGAACCCGGGTGCGGGCGAGCCTGGACGACGTCGACGGCCCGGTGGACCTGCTCGTCCTGGCCGTCCCGCCGGACCAGGCGGCACCGGTGGTCCGGCGGTGCACGCGGTTCCACCCGCGAGCCGTGCTGGTGCTCTCCGCCGGGTTCGCCGAGACCGGACGTGCCGGGCTCGAGCTCCAGCGCGAGCTCGTGCGCACCGCGCACACCGCCGGGATGCGGGTGCTGGGGCCGGCGTCGTACGGGTTCTTCCGGCGCGGCGTGGACGGCGCACCCACCGTGAACGCCTCGCTCGCGGCCGAGGAGCCCGCACCCGGGCGGCTCGGGCTGTTCTGCCAGTCGGCACCGCTGGCGCCAGGCCTGCTCGGCTCGGCCCGGCGACGCAACCTGGGGCTGTCCACGTTCGTCTCGGCGGGCAACCGGGCGGACGTGTCGGGCAACGACCTCATGCAGTTCTGGAGCGCGGACGAGGCGACCGACGTCGTCGGGCTCTACCTGGAGTCGATCGGCAACCCGCGCAAGTTCAACCGGGTCGCCCGACGGCTCGCGGCCGCCAAGCCGGTGGTGGCCCTGACCGCCGGCCGGTCCGGGCACGTGACGCCCGCCGGGCACGTGGTGCGCCGTACCCGGGTGCCACGCCGTGCGCTCGACCAGGTGCTGCGCCAGTCCGGGGTGATCCGGGTGGAGAGCCAGCACCAGCTCCTCGACGTCGCACAGCTCCTGGTCCACCAGCCGCTGCCGACGGGGCGACGGGCGCGCGTGCTGGCCAGCTCCGAACCGCTCGCCGCGCTGGTCGGGGAGGCCGCGTCGTCGGCGGGGCTGAGCGTGGGGGAGACCGAGGCGGTGGTCACCGGCGGGGGTACCGACGAGGTGGGGCTGCAGCGGTTCGAGGCCGCGCTGGCCGAGACCTACGCCGACCCGGACTGCGACGTCGTGGTCGTCGTCCACCTGCCCACGGTGGGCGGCCCGGACCCGGCGGTCGCCCGGGCGGTGGCCCGGGCCGCGGCCGGAAGTGGCAAGACGACGGTGGCCTGCCTGCGGGGAGCACGTGGGATCACCCCCGACCTCACGGCGACCGACGACGCCGGGCGCGCGTGGAGCGTGCCCGCCTACGTCGCGCCGGAGGACGGGGTGCTCGCGCTGGCGGCGTCGGCCCGGTACAGCGCGTGGCGCAGCGCCGACCACGGACGGCTGCTGACAGTCGATGCGGACCGGGCCCGCGCCCGCCGGCTGGTCGGCGAGGTGCTCGCCGACAGCGGGCAGGTGCTCGCCGGCGGGCAGGAGACCGTCGCCCTCTCGGCGGAGCAGACCGAGGAGCTCCTCGCGTGCTACGGCATCGAGGTCTGGCCCAGCGTGGTGGTCGACGACGGTGTCGAGGCGGTGCGTGCGGCCGAGCGCCTGGGCTGGCCGGTGGCGCTCAAGAGCACCGTCGGCAACCTGCGGCACCGGATGGACCTCGGTGGGGTCCGGCTCGACCTGGCGAGCTCCGGCGGGCTGCTGGAGGCGATGGCTCAGATGCGCGGCCACCTGGAGCAGATCGGCGCGGGCGGCGGTGGCTTCGAGGTGCAGCGGATGGCGCCGGCGGGGGTCGCGTGCGTGATCCGTTCCACCGAGGACCCGCGGTTCGGGCCGGTCGTGTCGTTCGGCCTCGCCGGTGACGCGGTCGACCTGCTCGGTGACATCAGCCACCGGGTCGCGCCGCTGACCGACGCCGACCTCGCGTCGATGATCCGCTCGGTCCGGGCCTCACCGCGGCTCTTCGGCTACCGCGGCCAGCCGCCGTTGGACGTCGGGGCGCTGGAGGACGTGCTGGGCCGGGTCGCGGTGATGGCCGACGACCTGCCCGAGCTGCACGGGCTCGAGCTCAACCCGGTGGTGACCGCCGAGCACGGTGTCCACGTGCTGGGTGCCACGGCCGAGGTCGCCGCGGCCGGGAGGGTCGACACGCCCCGGCGTGCCCTGCCGCGCTGACCGGGTCGCTGGTCCGGGGTCGTCCACACCCGGTGGGATCGCCCGCGCGAAGGTGGGAGGATGGTCGGGTGCCTGGAGCGACGACGGACCTGCGCAGCAGCCTGCGCCACGCCGGCTACTACCCCGAGCTGGTCGGTGACGTGCTCGACGTCGCCGTGGCCGGCGAGGACGTGATCGCGCACCTGGTGCACCCCGAGACGACCTTCGACTCGGCCGAGGTCCGCCGCCACGTGACCGTGCTGGTGCTGACCGGCACCCGGCTGGTCCTCGCCCACGTGGACGACCACCCGGCGGACAGCGAGCACCCCTCGGCCAGCGCGTCGGCGACCACCGAGTCCGTGCCGCTGGACCACGTGCACACCGTCGCGCTGACCCACGTCGTACCGGACCCGGCCGAGCACCGTGCCGGCGCGGTTCCCGCGGAGCTGACGCTCGCGCTCGGGTGGGGGGCGGTGCGCCGGATCGACCTGGAGCCGGCCGTGTGCAGCGACCCCTCGTGCGAGGCCGATCACGGGCTCACCGGGACCAGCTCACCGGACGACATCGTGGTCCGGGTCTCGGCCCACGCCGAGGGCGCCGAGGCGGTCCGCGCCGCCGTCGACTTCGCCCGGGCGCTCTCGGTCGCGACCGCACGGGCTCGGTGAGCGCGACCACCGCCGTCGCCGAGGCCTTCGCCGCGGCGGGGTTCCTGGCGCCGGACTACGGTGGCGACTGCCTGGACGGTGTGCTGCCGGCCGCCTGCGGCGCGCTCGGTGTCGAGCCGGGGGGCAACCACCCCGGCGCCGCGGCGGCACGTGAACGGCTCGGCGTCCCCACCGCGCGGCGGGTGTGCGTGGTGCTCGTCGACGGGTTGGGCCACCTGAACCTCGCCGAGCGGTCCGGGCACGCGCCGTTCCTGCGCAGCCTCGGCCCCGGGCGTGCGCTCACGACGTGCTACCCCTCCACGACCGCTGCCGCCATCCCGCTGTTCGGGACCGGTTGCCCGCCCGGACGCACGGCGATGGTCGGCTACACGGTGCTGAACCCGGCAACCGGCGGACCGGCGAACCTCGTGTCCTGGACCGGCATCGACCCGGACGAGCCGTGGCAGCGCGAGCCCTCCCTGCTCGGCGCCCTGGTCGACGCGGGTGTGCCGGTGACCTCGGTGGGTCCGGTCAAGTTCGCCGGCTCGGGACTGACCTCGGCCGCGCTGGGCGGAGGTCGCTTCGTCGGTGCAGAGTCGCTCGAGGCCCGGGTGGACGCGGCGGTGGCCGCGCTCGCGGAGCCGGGGCTGGCCTACCTGTACTGGGGTGCGGTCGACAAGGCGGGTCATCGCTACGGCTGGCGCTCGGCGCAGTGGGGCGAGGCGCTCGGCGAGCTGGACCAGGAGCTCGGGCGGCTGGCACGGTCCCTGCCGCGGGACACCGTGCTGCTGATCACGGCCGATCACGGGGTGGTGGACGTCGACCCGGCACAGATCCTCGACGTCGCGGCGGAGCCGGAGCTCGCCGCCGACGTGCGGCTGGTCACCGGGGAGCCGCGCGCGTGTCAGGTGCACGTGGACGGCGACCGGGCACCGGTGCTGCGAAGGTGGCGCGAGCGGCTGGAGGGCACGGCGCTGGTGGTGACGCGCGAGGAGGCGATCGCGGAGGGCTGGTTCGGCCCGGTCGCCGAGCACGTGCGGAAGGTGATCGGCGACCTGGTCGTCTCGGCCACCGGGCGTGCGGGGGTGGGGGACACCCGGTCCCAGACGACGAACTCGCTGCGGCTGCCGGGGATGCACGGGTCGTTCACCCCCGAGGAGATGCTCGTCCCCCTGCTGGTGGTGGGCTGAGGTGGCCGAGCTCGTCTTCTTCAGCGGCACGATGGACAGCGGCAAGTCCACGCTCGCGCTCCAGCTCGACCACAACCACGCCCGCCGAGGCCGCGGCGGGGTCGTCTACACCCGCAACGACCGTGCCGGCCAGGCGGTGGTCTCCTCCCGGCTCGGCCTGGCCCACCCGGCGAGCGAGGTGACCGACGAGACCGACTTCTGGGACGACGTCGTGCAGCGCCGGACCCACGGTGAGCGGGTGGACTACGTCGTCTGCGACGAGGCGCAGTTCTACTCGCCGGAGCAGGTGGCCCAGCTCGCCCGGCTGGTCGACGAGCTGGGGGTGGACGTCTACGCCTTCGGCATCACCACCGACTTCCGGACCAGGCTGTTCCCGGGCTCTGCGCGGCTGATCGAGCTCGCCGACAGGGTCGAGGTGCTGCAGGTGCACACCCTGTGCTGGTGCGGTGCGCGCGCCACGCACAACGCCCGCACCATCGACGGGGTGATGGTCGTCGAGGGGGACCAGGTGGTCGTCGGTGACACCGGCGACGACAGCTCGGCCGGCGAGGTCGGGTACGAGGTGCTCTGCCGACGCCACCACCAGCGCCGGATGACGGCGAGCGCCGCACGGGCTCTGGCCGAGCGGCCGCAGACGCTCCCGTTCGACGTCGACTGACGTCACGACCGGGTGGCCGCCCGTCGACGCCGTTCGGGCTGCCCGGCCGCTCCGGTCCGGCGGCTCGGCTACTCGGGCTTCGCGCCGAAGACGATCTCGTCCCAGCTCGGCACGCTGGCCCGGCCCTTGCGCGACCGTCCGCGTCCGGCCAGCGGAGGCGGGACCTCCTCCTCGGGAGGTTCGACGGGCTCTCCACCCTGTGTGCTCTCTGGTCCCGCCGTGCCCCCTGCGCCCTCGGCACCGTGGGCACTGTCGGCACTGTCGGCGTCCTTGGCGGACGGCCGCGCGGCGTCCCCCTGCGGTGCGTCGGACGACGCCGACCCGCCGGCCTCCGGACCGTCCTGCTCGGCGGCACGGTCCTGGGACCGTGCCGCGGCCCGACGCCGCTCGCGGTAGTCCGGCGGCATCTGGAGCACCGTCGCGTCGAGGGCCTGGTCGGGACGCGACGCCGGCGGGTGTGCGGCCGGCACCGCCGTCGTCGTGCCGGGGCGGTCGAAGTCGAACGCGTGCTGCGGACCGAAGGTCGCGTCCTCGTCGTCGTCCTCCTCGTCGTCGGGGACGTCGGCCTCCTGGCGTACCCCGCGTCGCTCGCGCAGGTCGTCGAGCAGGGCGTGCGTGGGGTCCGACTCCTCGGTGGGCTCGGCCTCCAGCGGCAGGTCGACCGCGGCGAGCAGCGGCCGCACGGCCGCGTCGACGTCGACCTCGAGCGTGCCGGTGCCCGGTCCGCCGGTCGTGCCGCGTACCGCCGCCAGGTGACGGCGTGGCACGGGCTCGTCCCGCAGCTCCGTCTCGGAGAGCCACCGGGCCTCGTCGTCGTCGGCGCGGACCGACCGCGTGGCGGAGTCGTAGGTCCACCGCGCAGAGCGTTCGTCCCCGCCGACGTCGAAGCGCACCTCGACCGTCCACGGGGACCCCCCGCGACGCGAGGCGTCCCAGTGCACGGTCGCCGGGTCCACCCCGCGCGTCGCGAGCCGGTCGGTGACCAGGTCGCCGAGGACGGGGGCGTCGGGGTCCCGTCCGATGCGGGTGCCGCGTGCCTGCTGGGCCACGTACTCGCGCTCGGCGATGACGGGCCCTTCGTACCGGCGCACCAGGTCGACGTCCACGCCGGCCTCGTCGGCCACCTCCTCGGCGCTGGCGCCGGCCCGGATGCGGGACTGGATCTCCCGCGGCGGCAGGGCACCGGAGGCCTCGGCCCGGGCCAGCTCCAGGCGGGGGCGGTCGCGCCGGACGGCCGCGCGCAGCGCCTCGTCGATCGGCAGTCGGAAGCGCGTACCGTCCGGTCCCTCGACGACGACGTCCTCGCCGTCGTCGTGCAGGCCGATGAGCGTCAGCTCGTCCATGGCACCCTCCCTGACCACGAGCGTGCCACCTGGTGGCGCCGGATGCGCGGAGGCGGGCCGGTGTGCCGCCCCGGGTCGCCGGTGGGCGGGCTCCACCCGGTGGTGTCGGCGCCGGTGCGGGAGGATGGCGGACGTGGACACCTCGCAGACACCTCCCGCCGAACCCGACCTGACCGGCCTGGACCTCGAAGGACTGGCCGCGCTGGCCGAGCGCGTTGCCCGCGAGGCGGGTGCGCTGGTGCGTGAGGGCAGGCCGGCACGGGTGCACGTGTCCTCGACCAAGTCCAGCCCGGTCGACGTGGTCACGGCGATGGACCTGGCCGCGGAGGCGCTGCTGCGCCGACGCCTCACCGAGGCCCGTCCGCAGGACGCGGTGCTGGGGGAGGAGGAGGGTCTGCGCGCCTCGGAGACGTCGTCCTCCTCCCGTGTCACCTGGGTGATCGACCCGATCGACGGGACCGTCAACTACCTGTACGGGATTCCCGCGTACGCGGTGAGCGTCGCGGCCGTGGTCGGACCGCCCGAGCCGGGCCGCTGGACGGTGGTGGCCGCGTGCGTCCACTCGGTGGCGGACGGACGCACCTGGACGGCGTCCCTGGGCAACGGTGCCCGGCTCGACGGCGACCCGGTCACGATCAACCCGGCGGTCCCGCTCGAGCGGACCCTGGTGGGCACCGGGTTCGGGTACGCGGCCGAGCGGCGCCGGTCGCAGGGCAGGGTGGTCGCCGAGCTGCTGCCGCGGGTGCGCGACATCCGCCGGGTGGGCTCGGCGGCGATGGACCTGTGCTCGCTGGCCTCCGGCGGGCTGGACGCCTTCTACGAACGGGGTCTGCAGCCCTGGGACCTTGCGGCCGCCGGTCTCGTCGCCGCGGAGGCGGGGGCCGTGGTGACCGGGTTGCGGGGGCGGCGCGCCGGGGAGGAGATGACGGTCGCCGGGCCCGCCGAGACCGTCGCCGAGCTGGTCGGGCTGCTGGAGGCGCTCGGCGCGGACGCGGCCGACCTGTAGGGAGCCCGCGGGGCCAGGGTCGAAGCACCCGGGTGGGGGGACCCGGCCAGAGGTACTGCAGGTACTCAGGTGCGTTCCGGCGGCGTTTGAGGCACAATCCCCTCGCCGAGCGGTTCGGGAACATCGAGCACGCCTCGTGCATTGACTACGTACCGACCCGACCCGCGGCCGCGCGAGAACTGCGCGACCGGGGGGTGGACGGGCCCGACCCGAGGCCCGGCCGACGACCGATTGAGAGTGTGAAACGCCTGATGGCCACTGATTACGACGCTCCCCGGAAGACCGAGGAGGACTTGAGCGAGGACTCGCTCCAGGAGCTCCAGGCCCGGCGCTCCGACAAGAACTCGGGGGTGGTCGACGAGGACGAGGCCGAGGCCGCCGAGGGGTTCGAGCTCCCGGGTGCGGACCTGTCCGGCGAGGAGCTCTCGGTCCGCGTCCTGCCGCGTCAGGCCGACGAGTTCACCTGCTCCAGCTGCTTCCTGGTGCACCACCGCAGCCAGCTCGCCTCGGAGAAGAACGGCGTCCTGATCTGCTCGGAGTGCGCCGCCTGACCTGACCGCCTCAGCGCACCCGCCTGGCGTTCTCCACGGCGGCGAGCAGCTCGTCCGGACGACGCGAGGACACCAGCCACGTCGGCGTCGGGTCCTGCGGGTCCACCACCTCCAGTACCACCGCACCCGGCAACCAGGCACGCACGCAGACGAACGCGCGGGCGTCGGAACCCGGTCCCAGCGCGCTGCGCACCCCTTCCCGGTCGAGCACGGTCCCGGTACCGAGCAGCTCGACCGGGATGTGGGCGCGGCCCACGTGCAGCTCACCGCCGCGCACCTGGACGCTCGTGCTGATCAGGTAGGCGCCCACCGCCGCGCCCGCGAGGAACACCAGGCCGCCGGCCAGACCGAGCGCGGGGTGCACCGGCAGCAGGGTGATGGCGCCGAGCAGCCCGGCCCCCACGACCATCGCCCAGCCCAGCGGACCGGGCCACAGCCGTTCCCGGTAGGTGGCGCCGGACGTCGTGGTCGGCGCGGTGGAGTCGTTCATGCCCCAAGCATCGCAGGCCCACGGCACACCGGGGCCCCGGACCACCGTCCGCCGGACGGGGCCGGGAGGACCGCCGCACCGCTAGAGTCGTGCGTCGTGGATTCCCCCGAGGTCGACGTTCTCCTGGTCATGCTGGACGACGGGCTGCCGATCCCCGCCTACGCCCATCCCGGCGACGCCGGGGCGGACCTGGTCGCCCGGGTGGACGTCGAGCTCGACCCGGGCGCGCGGGCCACCGTCCCCACCGGCGTGAGCATCGCCCTGCCGGACGGTTACGCGGCATTCGTCCACCCCCGGTCGGGCCTGGCGAGCAAGCACGGCGTGACGATCGTCAACGCACCCGGCACGGTCGACGCCGGGTACCGGGGCGAGATCCAGGTCACCCTGCTCAACACCGATCCCGGGCAGACCGTCCGGCTCCGGCGCGGTGACCGGATCGCCCAGCTGGTGATCCAGCGGGTGGAGCGCGCGCGCTTCGTCGGCGCCGAGCGGCTTCCCGGCAGTCACCGCGGGTCCGGCGGCTTCGGCTCCAGCGGGGGATGGGCCGGTGCCTCGGGGCGTCTAGGCTCGTAGCTGGAACCCGGTCCGTCGAGCCATCGTCAGGAGGCAGAGCACGTGGGACTGTTCGGGCGAGCCAGGCGGGCGGCCGCCGCGCGGGACGGCGCCGAGGCGTCTCCCACCCAGGAGGACCGTGCCGGCGACGCCGTGGACGTGCAGCAGGAGGAGGACGGCCCCGCCGAGCGCACGCGCGGGCCGTGGGACGTCTCCGAGGTCGGCGGGCGGGGGCGCCGGGTCGACCTCGGGGCGCTGTGGCTGCCGCCGCGCGAGGGCATGCAGCTGCGGATGGAGATCGACAAGAAGTCGTCGATCGTCACGGGCGCTGCGGCCGCGCTGAACGGCTCGGCGCTGCAGGTGCAGGTGTTCGCCGCGCCGCGGACCGAGGGCATCTGGGACGAGATCCGGTCCGAGATCGCCGAGTCGGTGACCAAGCAGGGCGGGTCGGTGGACGACCTCCCCGGTCCGTTCGGCCGTGAGCTGCTGGCCCGCCTGCCGGTCCGTACCCCGGAGGGCCGCACGGGGCACCGTGCGGTGCGGTTCATCGGGTACGACGGGCCACGCTGGTTCTTGCGCGGTGTGCTGAGCGGCCGGGCCGCGATCGACCCCGAGGACGCCAAGGCGCTGGAGGAGGTCTTCGCCGACGTCGTGGTGCTGCGCGGCACCGAGCCGCGGGTACCGCGGGACCTCCTGCCGCTGACCGTGCCCGGGAGCCGACCGAAGCCGACGGCTGCGGACGAGGGCTCCGCCCCGGCGTTCGACCCGCTGACCCGCGGTCCCGAGATCACCGAGATCCACTAGGCGACCGGTGTCATCGGAACCAGTGGACGACGCCGGACCGGGTGGGGCGGGCCACGCCGACGGCGAGCAGCGGTCGGACGAGCACGGCCGGTTGGGCGACCGGCTGCGCACCTTTCTCGCGTCCCGCGAGGAGGTCGAGGCATCCCGGGAACGGCTGGAGACTCTGCGGCGCGGGTGCACGGCGGTCGGTGACCTGACCGATCGTCGTCGTGCCTCCGTGTCCGGCGTGCTGCGCAGCGTCACCCTGCGGCCCCGGGAGTCCGTCCCGGCGCTGATGGCCGAGCTGTACGACGGCACCGGCGGGCTGGACGTCGTCTGGCTCGGGCGGCGTCGCATCGGCGGGATCGAACCGGGCCGGCGGATCCGGCTCGAGGGCATGGTCTGCGTCCGCGACGGCCGGCCGGTGATGTACGACCCCCGCTACGAGCTGTACGCCCCCGACGAGACGGAACCCGATGCCTGAGCAGCACCCCGCGCCCCACGAGCCGACCGCGAGCGCGGCGACGTCCGAGGCCGCGGGTGCTGACGCGGAGGACCGGGAGCCGCGGACCCCCGACGTCCCGCTGCGCGGCGCACGCGCCCTGCTGGGCGAGGAGTTCTCCTTCGTCGATGCCGTGGGCGGGGTTCGCGGGCTGGTCGAGTCCGTCCTGCCGGGCACCGTGTTCGTCGTGGTGTACGTCGCCACGTCGCAGCTCGTGCCCACACTGGTCGCCTCGCTCGCGGTCGCCGTCGTCGCCGTGGTGGTCCGGCTCGCCCAGCGCACGCCGTGGACCCAGGCCTTCTCCGGCCTGCTCGGCGTCGGGATCGGAGTGCTGTGGGCCTGGCGCACCGGCAACGCGGAGGACTACTTCGCCTGGGGCCTGTGGGTGAACCTGGCGTGGTTCGTCGGCGCCCTGGCCTCGATCCTCGCCCGATGGCCGGTCGTCGGCGTCGTGGTGAGCCTGCTGCGCGGTGAGTCGATGGCCTGGCGGGTCCGCGACGCGGAGCCGGCCCTGACCCAGCTGCGCCGCCGGTACGTCTGGGCGTCGTGGCTGTTCGTCGGTCTGTTCGGGCTGCGCCTGGCCGTGCAGGTCCCGCTCTACGTGGCCGGCGACGACGCCGTCGGGTGGCTGGGCACCGCGAAGCTGGTCATGGGGGTCCCGCTGTTCGCCCTGGTGCTGTGGCTCACGTGGCTGCTCGTGCGCCGCCCAGCAGCTGCTGCAGGGCCGGAAGGTCGGCCTGCGACCCCGCCACGATGAGCAGCTCGTCACCGGCCTCGAGCGTGTCGTCCGGGCTGGGGGCGATGGGTCGGGGACCGCGCACGATCGCGGCGAGCACGGTGTCCGGCGGCCAGACCACCTGACCCACCCGGGTACCGACCAGCGCAGACTCCTCCGGCAGGGTGAGCTCGAGGATGTCCGCACCGGACTGGTGGAAGGTGAAGATCTTCACCACGTCGCCGACGGCGACCGCCTCCTCGACCATCGCGGTCATGATCCGCGGGGTGGACACCGCGACGTCGACCCCCCAGGCCTCGTCGAACATCCACTCGTTCTTCGGGTTGTTCACCCGGGCCACCGTGCGCGGTACACCGCACTCGGTCTTCGCCAGCAGCGACACGACGAGGTTGGCCTTGTCGTCCCCGGTCGCGGCGACGATCACGTCGCACGAGTCCACCTGGGCCTGGTGGAGGCTGGTCAGCTCGCACGCGTCGGCGAGCAGCCACTCGGCGTCGGCCACCGAGGCCACCCGCATCGCCGACGGCTGCTTGTCGATCAGGGTGACCTGGTGCCCGGAGGCGAGCAGCTCGGTGGCGATCGACCGACCCACCGACCCGGCCCCGGCGATGACGACGCGCATCACTCGGCCTCCGCCGGAGCGCGGGTGAGCACCCGCTCGACCACCGGTACCTCGTCGGCGAGCACCAGGACGTGCAGCAGGTCGTTCTCCTGCAGGACCGTGCCGGACTCCGGCAGCACTCCCTCGCCGTAGCGGGTGAGGTACGCCACGCGTGCCCCGGTCGCGCGCTCGATCGCCCGCACGGTCCGGCCGACCCAGTCGGCGTGCACGTCCATCTGGGCGAGCACCACCCGGCCCGAGGCGTCCCGGTACTCGTCGGTCGCGCCCATCGGCAGCATCCGGCGCAGCACCTGGTCGGCGGTCCAGCGGACGGTCGCCACCGTCGGGATGCCCAGCCGCTGGTAGATCTCGGCCCGGTGCGGGTCGTAGATCCGCGCGACGACGTTGCCCACGCCGTACGTCTCGCGCACCACCCGGGCCGCGACGATGTTCGAGTTGTCCCCGTCGGAGACCGCGGCGAACGCGTAGGCGTCCTCCACCCCGGCCTGGACCAGGGTCTCGCGGTCGAAACCGAGCCCGGTGACCCGGCGCCCGGCGAACTCGGCGTCGAGGCGGCGGAACGCCTCGGGGTTCTGGTCGATCACGGCGACCGAGTGCCCACGGTCCTCCAGCGACCCGGCGAGGGTCGCGCCGACGCGACCGCAGCCCATGATGACGAAGTGCACAGCGTCTGACGCTATACCGTTGGCTCTCGTGTCGGACATCGCCGATGCCGCGAAGCGGCTTGTGCTGGGCCGCCCGGTCCGCAGCGACCGGCTGGGCCGCACGCTGCTCCCCAAGCGCATCGCGCTGCCGGTCTTCGCCTCGGACGCGTTGTCCTCCGTCGCGTACGCCCCGGACGAGATCCTGCTGACCCTGTCCGTCGCGGGTCTCGGGGCCACCTTGATCTCCCCGTGGGTGGGGCTGGCCGTCGCCGTCGTGATGCTCGTCGTGGTGGCGGCGTATCGGCAGAACGTGCGGGCCTACCCGTCCGGTGGCGGCGACTACGAGGTCGCCACGGTGAACCTCGGAGCACGTGCCGGGGTGACCGTGGCCGGTGCGCTGCTGGTCGACTACGTGCTCACCGTCGCGGTGTCCATCTCCTCGGGCGCCCAGTACGCCGCTTCGGTGGTCCCCGCGTTGCGCGGGCACGAGACGGCCTTCGCAGTGGCACTGGTGCTGCTGCTGGTGCTGGTCAACCTGCGCGGTGTGCGCGAGTCCGGTCGGATCTTCGCCGCACCGGCCTACCTGTTCATGCTGGCGCTCGGCCTGCTCGCCGTCGTCGGGGCGGTCCGGTACCTGACGGGCTCGCTGCCCATGGCGGCGACGGCGGAGCTCGAGGTGCTCCCGGAGTCCGGGTTCGAGCAGGGGCTGACCGGTCTGGCCGGGGCGTTCCTGGTGCTGCGGGCGTTCGCCTCGGGCAGCGCGGCGCTGACCGGTGTCGAGGCGATCAGCAACGGGGTCCCGGCGTTCCGCAAGCCGAAGAGCCGGAACGCCGCGACGACGCTGCTGCTGCTCGGGGCGTTGTCGACCACGTTCATCATGTCGATCCTGCTGCTGGCCCGGGCCACCGGGGTCCGTTACGTCGAGCTCCCGGGGGAGCAGCTCCTGCGCGACGGGGTGCCGGTGGGGCAGGACCACGTCCAGCACCCGGTGATCGTGCAGCTGGCCGAGTCGGTCTTCGCCGGCGCCGCCCCGCTGGTGTACGTCGTCGCGGCGGTCACCGGGCTGATCCTGCTGTTCGCCGCGAACACGGCGTTCAACGGGTTCCCGGTGCTCGGGTCGATCTTGGCGCGGGACGGGTACCTGCCCCGTCAGCTGCACACCCGCGGCGACCGTCTGGCGTTCTCCAACGGGATCCTTGCCCTGGGGTTCGGTGCCGTGGCGTTGATCTGGGTGTTCGACGCCCAGGTCACTCGGTTGATCCAGCTGTACATCGTCGGGGTGTTCGTGTCCTTCTCGGTGGGGCAGCTGGGCATGGTGACGCACTGGAACCGGCAGCTGCGCACCGAGCCTGACGCACGCGAGCGGTCTCGGATGCGGCGCGCCCGGGTGGTCAACGGCGTCGGCCTGGTGCTCACCGCCACGGTCCTGGTGGTGGTCCTGGTCACGAAGTTCACCCGAGGCGCCTGGATCACCGTCCTGGCGATCGCGGCCGCCTACGCGCTGATGCGGGCTATCCGTCGGCACTACGACGCGGTGCGTGACGAGCTCGCCCTGGGTGAGGACCCGGCGTCGGCCCGGGCCCTGCCCAGCCGGGTGCACGCCATCGTGTTGGTCTCGCGGCTGCACAAGCCGGCCATGCGTGCCATCGCCTACGCACGGGCGTCGCGGCCGTCGGTCCTCGAGGCGCTCGCGGTGGCCGTCGACGCCGAGGAGGTCGACGAGCTGCGTCGGCAGTGGGAGCGGCTCGACCTGCCGGTAGCGCTCAAGGTGCTCGACTCGCCGTTCCGCGAGGTCACCCGGCCCGTGCTCGGTTACGTGAAGTCGATCCACCGGGAGAGCCCACGGGACCTCGTCGTGGTGTACATCCCGGAGTACGTGGTCGGGCACTGGTGGGAGCAGCTGCTGCACAACCAGAGCGCGCTGCGGCTCAAGGCGCGCCTGCTGTTCAGCCCGGGGGTCGTGGTCGCGTCGGTCCCGTGGCAGCTCGAGTCCGCCGGCGGGACGGGCGGCAAGGGGGGCCGTGGCGGCACCGGGGGAGCCCGGTGAGCGCGTCCGACGACGCGGCGGTCACCGCGCCGGGTGCACCCGGCGGCACGATCACCCTGGAGATGGGCCCGGTCGCGCACGGTGGGCACTGCGTCGCCCGGCACGAGGGCCGGGTGGTCTTCGTGCGGCACTCGCTGCCCGGCGAGCGGGTGCGTGCCCGACTGACCGAGGCGGAGCCCGACGCGCGGTACTGGCGGGCCGACGCGGTCGAGGTGCTCGACGCCGGCCCGGACCGCGTCCCGTCGGCGTGGCCGGAGGCCGGCCCGGGCGGCGTCGGTGGTGGGGAGCTCGCGCACGTGGCCCTTCCGGCGCAGCGCGGGTGGAAGGCGGCGGTGGTCGCCGAGCAGCTGCGCAGGCTGGCGCGACTGGACCTTCCGGTGACGGTCGAGCCTGCCCCGGGCGAGACCGACGGCCTCGGCTGGCGGACCAGGATCGAGCTGGTGGCCGACGCCGAGGGGCGGGCCGGCATGCACCGGTTCCGCTCGCACGACGTCGTCGCGCTGGACCGGATGCCGCTCGCCGACCCGGTGCTCACCGATCCCGACCACCCGTCCGGACTGCGCCTGCTGGACCGTCGCTGGCCGCCCGGTGCCCGGATCACCGCCATCGCCCCGGTCGGCGGTGACCGCCCGCTCGTGCTGGTCGACGGCGTCCCGTGGACCGAGAAGGGTCCGGACCGGCGACCCAACGCCCGCGCGTCCGTGCGCGAGGTGGCCACGGTGGACGGCTCCGAGCTGTCCTGGCGGGTGGCGGGGACCGGGTTCTGGCAGGTGCACCGCCGCGCCCCGCAGGTGCTCGCACAGGCCGTGGTCGACGCCGTCGGGGAGGTTGCGGGGCTCACGGTGGTCGACCTGTACGCGGGTGCCGGGCTGCTGACCGTCCCACTGGCCGACCTGGTGGGACCGTCCGGACGCGTCGTCGCGGTCGAGGGGGACGCACGGGCGGTGCGGGACGCGCGCCGCAACGTGCACGCCCGTCCGCAGGTGGACCTGCACCTGGGGGCGGTGCGGGACGTGCTACGGGCGGACGTGGTCGGCGCGGCGGACGTCCTCGTGCTGGACCCGCCCCGGGTGGGCGCCGGCCGTCCGGTGGTCGACCAGGTCGTGCGACTGGGCCCCGGGAAGGTGGTCTACGTCGCGTGCGACCCGGCGGCGCTCGCGCGGGACCTGGGACTGTTCGCGGCCGCCGGCTACCGGCTGGAGTCGCTGCGCGCGTTCGACCTGTTCCCGATGACGCACCACGTGGAGTGCGTCGCCGTTCTCGGCCGGGGAGCCGGACAGCCCTGCTGATCACCGGCCGGAGCGCGGCGCTGACGCACTGGACCGAGAGCCGTACCCGGGCACGAGGTCGGGTAGGATATATCTCGATATCGAGATAACTATGCAGCGCGGGGTACGGGTCGCCCGCACGGGTGGCCGGCGAAGGAGCACAGGTGAGCAGCGCAGACACGTTCGGGTCCAGGGGTTCGCTGGAGGTCGGCGGGACCTCCTACGAGATCTTCCGGCTGGGGTCGGTGCCCGGGCTGAGCCGGCTGCCGTACAGCCTGAAGGTCCTGGCCGAGAACCTGCTGCGCACCGAGGACGGCGTGAACATCACCGCCGACCACGTCCGCGCGCTGGCGCAGTGGGACGCTTCCGCCGAGCCGAGCACCGAGATCCAGTTCACGCCGGCCCGCGTGGTCATGCAGGACTTCACCGGGGTGCCCTGCATCGTCGACCTCGCCGTCATGCGTGAGGCGATGGCGGACCTCGGTGGCGACCCGGCCAAGATCAACCCCCTCGCCCCGGCCGAGCTCGTCATCGACCACTCGGTGCAGATCGACGTCGCGGGCCGGCGGGACGCCTTCGAGCGGAACGTGGAGCTCGAGTACGAGCGCAACCGTGAGCGCTACCAGTTCCTGCGCTGGGGACAGACGGCGTTCGACGACTTCAAGGTCGTCCCCCCGGGCACCGGCATCGTGCACCAGGTGAACATCGAGTACCTGGCCCCGGTGGTCATGACCCGGGCGAGCGGAGCGGACGGGGACGGCACCGTGCAGGCGTACCCGGACACCTGCGTGGGCACCGACTCGCACACCACGATGGTCAACGGACTGGGTGTGCTGGGCTGGGGCGTCGGCGGGATCGAGGCCGAGGCGGC
>CAYQFJ010000030.1:0-24323 GCA_964416715.1 uncultured Actinotalea sp.
GGAGCGCTGGGACGAGTTCCGACGCCGTTACGCGGCCGAGCTCGACGAGAACCGCTCAGCCTGGGCGCCCCTCGTCGAGGCCGCTCGAGGTGACGGCGTCACGCTGCTGTACAGCTCACGGGACGTCGAGCACAACAATGCCGTCGCACTCCGGGAGTTCCTGCTGGAGCGACTGTAGGCCGCGGGCCCGTGTGCGTGCTGCTCAGCCCATCCGGAACCGCTCGACCAACCCGTCCATCACGGCGTCCAGCCGCGCGTCGACCGTCCGGCGCGACGGGTCCTGGTCATGCCAGGCGACGATCTCCCGCGCGCCCTGCTCGAACGGGATCGTCGCGCGGTAGTCGGGCACCACGGAGCGCAGCTTGGAGTTGTCGAAGACCATCGAGTGCGCCTTGTCCCCCAGCAGCCCCGCGCCCCAGTTCGGGTCCACCGCGGCGATCGCCTCCGACGGCACGTGCACGATGCGGGCCTCGACGCCGGCGGCCCGGGCCAGGGTGCGGGCGATCTGGTCCCAGGTGAGCACGTCGTCGGAGGTCAGGTGGAACGCCTCGCCGATCGTCCGGGAGTGACCGAGGAGCGGGACGAACCCCTTGGCGAAGTCCTCGTGGTGCGTCAACGTCCACAGCGACGTGCCGTCACCGTGCACCACGACCTCCTTGCCGCGGCGCATCCGCTCCATCGCCGTCCACCCGCCGTCGAACGGCACCTTGGTCCGGTCGTAGGTGTGCGACGGGCGCACGATGGTCGCCGGGAAGCCGGAGTCCCGGTAGGCGGCGACCAGCACGTCCTCGCACGCGATCTTGTCCCGGGAGTACTGCCACCAGGGGTTGCACAGCGGGGTCGACTCGGTGACCGGGAGCCGCGCCGGCGGGGTCTGGTACGCCGAGGCCGAGCTGATGAAGACGTACTGGTCGGTCCGGTCGGTGAACAGCTCGATGTCGGTGCGCACGTGTTCCGGGGTGAAGGCGACCCAGTCGACGACGACGTCGAACTCCCGGTCGCCGAGCGCTTCGCGGACGCTCGCCGGTTCGCGGACATCGGCCCGCAGCGCGGTGACGCCTTCGGGGAGCGGACGGATCGCGCCGGAGTCGCCGGCGCGGGTGAGGACGGTGAGGTCGATGCCCCGCTCGACCGCCAGGCGGGCGCAGGCGGAGCTGATCGTGCCTGTGCCGCCGATGAACAGCACGGAAAGGGTGCTCATGGCCTCGAAACTACAACCCTCGAACGTCCGGCGACCGAGTATCATCGATACACTCGTCTGGAAGAATGCGCGCAACGATGCCGCGCCCGGTACGACACGAGAGGGACCTCATGACCGTCCTCGTCGGCTACATCCCGTCCCCGCTCGGGGACGCCGCACTCGACCGCGCCGTCGAGGAGGCGCGCGAGCACGACACCGACCTCGTGGTCCTCAACTTCGCTCGCGACGACGACGGCGACGGCCACATCTCCGACGCCCAGACCGCCGAGCTCATCGAGCGGCTCAGGGAGAGCGGGGTCCGGCACACCGTGCGCCGGGAGCGTGCCCCGCACAGCGCAGCGGACGAGATCCTCGCCACCGCGGAGGAGGTCTCCGCCGAGCTCATCGTCATCGGCCTGCGCCGGCGCTCCCCCACCGGCAAGCTCCTGTTCGGCAGCACCGCGCAGAGTGTCCTGCTCGGCGCCGAGTGCCCGGTGCTCGCGGTGAAGGCGCCCAGATGACCGGAGTACTACGGTAGGACCGTGGATCTCGCTCGACAGATCCACGGTGCTTGAATAGAATATTCATTATGGACCCGGGGTCGTACTTGGCCTCGTGAGCTGACTCCGTCTTGGAGGGCGGGTCCGGACGCGATCTGTGCGCCGACACCCATGCCGTCTCGTCGGAGGTCACCTGTGCCCGTATCGCCCCCCTCGGCTCCTGCCCGCCCGGTACGCCGTCCCCGCCGCCCGGTCGTCACACTGCTGGGAGCCCTCGCCCCCGTATCGCTGCTCGCCGCCTGCGCCGCCGGCGGTCCGACGCCGTCCCCCCAGCCCATCGCCGACCCGGGCGATGCGCCCGCGGCCGTCGCGGACCAGTACCCGCTCACCCTCGACAACTGCGGCTTCCCGGTGACCGTCGACTCGCCGCCGGAGCGGGTCGTGACGATCAAGTCGAGCACCGTCGAGCTCATGCTCGCCCTCGGGCTGGGCGACCGCGTCGTGGGCGCCGCGTTCCTCGACGGCCCGCTGCCGGACGTCCCGGGAGCCGAGGAGATCGACGTGATCGCCGACTCGGCACCCGGCCAGGAGGCGGTACTCACACTCGAGCCCGACCTGGTCTTCGCCGGTTGGGAGAGCAACTTCGCGGCGGACAGCGCCGGTGAGCGGTCCGCGCTCGACACGCTGGGTGTCGCGACCTACGTCGCACCGTCGGCCTGCAAGAGCGAGGGCTACATGCCCGACCCGCTCACCTTCGACGTGGTGTTCGAGGAGATCGAGCAGGCCGGCGAGCTGTTCGGTGTCGCCGACCGTGCTCGCGACCTGGTCGACGAGCAACGCGCGGCCCTCGCCGAGGTCGAACCGGACGCGCGTGGCCTGACCGCCCTGTGGTACTCGTCGGGCAACGACGTCCCGTACGTAGGGGCAGGCATCGGTGCACCGCAGATGATCATGGACGCCGTCGGACTGGAGAACGTCGCCGCCGACGTGCACGACACGTGGACCTCCTACGGCTGGGAGCAGATCGTCGAGGACGACCCCGACGTCTTGGTGCTCGTCGACGCCGAGTGGAACACCGCCGCGAACAAGATCGAACAGCTCGAGACCCGGCCGGCGACCTCCCTGCTGACCGCAGTGCAGGAGGAGCGCTACCTGATCGTCCCGTTCGCGTCGACCGAGGCCGGCGTCCGCAACGTCGGCGCCGTCCAGGACCTGTCCGCTCAGCTCGCGGAGCTGGACCTGCCATGACCCAGACGCTGCACCGAGAGGTCCGGACCGATGCACGGCCACCGGCGACCACCCGCACGGCGGTGCCCAGCACCACGTCGACGCCGTCCCCGCGTCGCCTCCCCACGTTCCCACTCCTGCTGGTGGCGTCCGGGGCGTTGCTGGCCTCCATAGTGCTGGCCGTGACGTTCGGTCCCGCGCAGATCGCGCCGATCGACGTCTGGCGCTCGGTCGCCGATCACCTGGGGCTGGGAACGAGCTCCCTGCCCGAGCTGCGGGACGCCATCGTCTGGGACGTGCGGCTCCCGCGGGTGCTGAGTGCCGGCGCCGTGGGTGCCGGACTCGCGCTGGCCGGAGCCGTCATGCAGAGCCTGACCCGCAACCCGCTCGCCGACCCCTACCTGCTCGGACTGTCCTCCGGGGCCTCGCTGGGTGCCGTCGCGGTGCTGGTCCTCGGCATCGGTCTGATCCTCCCGGCAGCCGCGTTCCTCGGGGCGTTGGCGGCTCTTGCGGTCACGCTCGCGCTGGCCGGCTCGCTCGGCGCGCTCACCCCGACCCGGATGGTCCTCGCGGGCCTGGCGGTCGCACAGCTGTGCGCGGCGGCGACGTCGTTCGTCATCTTCTGGTCCGCGACGGGCGACTCCTACCGGGAGATCCTGAGCTGGCTGATGGGCTCCCTCGGCTCCACGACGTGGTCCAGCGTCCTCATCGCCGGCGGTGCGCTGCTGGTCATCGGCACGGCGCTCGCCTCGGCCGGCGGGACGCTCGACGCGTTCGCCTTCGGGGACACCGCCGCGGCCGCGCTCGGCATCGACGTCCGCCGGACCCGATGGGTGATGCTCACCGCAGTCGCCCTGCTCACCGGCGCGCTGGTGGCCGTGAGCGGATCGATCGGTTTCGTCGGCCTCATCCTGCCGCACGTGACGCGCCTCCTCGTCGGTGCGCGGCACCGGGTGCTGCTGCCGCTCTCGGCACTGATCGGTGCGTCGTTCCTGATCTGGGCGGACACCGCGGCACGTACCGTCTTCGCACCACGGGAGCTGCCGGTCGGCATCCTCACCGCGTTCATCGGTGCACCGCTGTTCGCCTGGCTGCTCTGGCGCCGCCGCGACGCGGGAGGTGCCCGATGAGCGGTCTTCAGGTCGACTCCGCCCGCTGGGGTGTCGACGGCCGACTGATCCTCGACGGTGTGGACGTGACGGTACCCCGCGGGCGGGTCGGCGGTCTGCTCGGCCCGAACGGCTCGGGCAAGTCGAGCCTGCTCAGATTGATCGCCGGGATCACGGCGGGCACCAGCCGGGAGATGAGCTGGGCGGGGGCGGCTCTGGACGGGATGCGCGCACGCGAACGGGCCCGCCGCGTCGCGCTCGTCGAGCAGGAGACCGTCGCCGACGTCGACCTGACCGTGCGGGACGTGGTCCTGCTGGGCCGGACGCCGCACCGGTCACGCTGGTCCACCGAGTCCGCGGGCGACCTGAAGGTCGTCGACGACGCGCTGGACGCCGTCGGCCTGGCCGACCTGGGCGACCGCCGGTTCCCGACCCTCTCCGGCGGTGAACGGCAACGTGTGCACCTCGCCCGCGCGCTGGCCCAGGAACCCGAGCTGATCCTGCTCGACGAGCCGACGAACCACCTCGACGTGCACGCCCAGCTCGCCGCGCTCGAGCTCGTGCACCGCACCGCGAGCCAGGGCACCACCGCGCTGGTGGCCCTGCACGACCTGAACCTCGCCGCGGCCTACTGCGACCACGTGGTGCTGCTGGCCGGGGGCCGGGTCGTCGCAGCGGGCGACGTGCGCGAGGTCCTGGTCCCCGAGGTGATCGACCCGGTGTACCGGGTGACCACGACCGTGCTCAGTCATCCGACCACCGGACGGCCGGTTCTCACCTTCGCCCCGCAGCGTGCCGCCGCCCCGACGTCGGTCATGGCGCAGACGCCCACGGCGGAACCGGACTCATCGCCACACGGCGCCTCCCGTGTCGCCGCCTCCCGCGTCGCAGCCGATCTCGCGCACGCCCGATGACCCGGATGCAGCCGCTCCAGTGGCGCATCGGCGACGTCGAGACCCGGGTGTACGACAGCGGCCCGAGCTCCGGGAAGACGGTCCTCTTCGTGCACGGCGGCGACCCCCGGTCGCTCGCGAACGGGCTCGACTGGTCGACCGTGTGGCGGCCCGGCGATCTGAGGGCGCGACTGGTCGCCTACGACAAGCCCGGTCAGGGCCACAGCTACGCACCCACCCTCGCCGACGCCGCGATGTGCGCACCCGCGCTGAGCGCACACCTCGAGGGGGTGGTCGAGGCGACGGGTGCGGCCCCAGTGGTGCTCGTGGGCCACTCGCGAGGAGCGCTGCCGGTCGCGGACGTGGCGCTGCGGCGACCGGATCTCGTCGCCGGGCTCGTGCTGGTGTCCTCCAACACCCTCGCCCCGCCCTCGGCGCTGACGCCGACCGACTTCTACCCGACGGCCTACGCCGACCCGCCCCAGGAACCGTCCGACTCGTACGTCCGCCGCGAACCGACCATGAACTCCTGGTCGGTCGAGCACATCGACGCCGCCTTCGTCGCCGGCCGGCGGGAGGCGGCGCTCGCCAACGGGTGGTGGGGCGACCGGGCCCGGCGCGCGGGGATCAACCACCGGGTGACCGACTCGCTCGTCGAGCTGCGGATCCGTGTCCTCGACCAGCTCGCCGCCGAGGGATTCGCGATGCCGGTGCTCCAGGTCTGGGGCCAGCAGGACGTATCGGCGCCCGTCGAGCTCGGCCACCGGCTGTTCACGATGATCGCGGCCCGAACGGCGCACTGCGCCTCGCTCGTGTTGAACGGGGCCGCGAACTACGTATACCGCGAGCGACCGGACGAGTTCACCGCGGCGCTGCGAGGCCTTCTCGACCGCATCGGCTAGCCGGTCCCGCGGGTCAGGAGACCGTCCCCGCCGCCGGCTCGGCGACCGGTCGCGGTGTCGGCCCGAGCATCGTCCGCTCCCAGCCCTCGGGCACGAGGCCGTGCTTCTCCAGCAGCTCAAGGACGCTGGTGTCGAGCCGCAGCGCCTCCGCCGCCGCAAGCGTGGCCCGCTCGTAGCCGATCGCCGGCAGCAACGCGGTGACCAGCCCGATCGAGTGCTCGACGGCGTGCCTGAGCCGGACCGAGTTCGCGGTGATCCCGTCGATGCACCGCTCGGCGAGCACCCGGCAGGCCGTGCTGAGCTGATGGATGCTGTCCAGCAGGCTCGCGACCATGACCGGTTCGAACGCGTTCAGCTGGAGCTGACCCGCCTCCGAGGCCATGGTCACCGTGGCGTCGCGTCCCACGACGGCGAACGCGACCTGGTTGACCATCTCCGGTATCACCGGGTTCACCTTCCCCGGCATGATGCTCGAACCCGCCTGAACCGCGGGGAGGGTGATCTCGGCGAACCCCGCCCGGGGGCCGGAGGACATCAGCCGCAGGTCGTTGCTCATCTTCGACAGCTTGAGCGCGAGGGACTTCAGACCGCCGGAGAGCATGACGAACGCCCCGGTCCCCTGGGTCGCCTCGATGGGGTCGAGTGCGGACCGCACCGGGACCCCGCTCACCTCGGCGAGGAGCTCGACGACGCGCTCGGCGTAGCCGACCGGCGCGGTCAGCCCGGTACCGATCGCCGTGCCACCGAGGTTGACCTCGAGCAACCGGTCCGCGCACCCCTCGATGTCCCGGCCGGCGTGCGCGACCATCGTGGTGAACGCGCCGAACTCCTGACCGAGGGTCATCGGAACGGCTTCCTGCAGCTGCGTCCGACCGATCTTGAGGATGTCGCCGAACTCGTCCGACTTGGCCGCCAGCGACGCTCGCAGCACCTCTACCGAGGCGATCAGCTCGTCCAGCGCGTGGTGCAGGGCGACCTTGACCGCAGTGGGGTACGCGTCGTTCGTGCTCTGGCTCCGGTTGACGTGCTCGATCGGATGGACGACGTCGTAGCGTCCCTTCTCCAGCCCGAGCACCTCGAGCGCCAGGTTGGCGACGACCTCGTTGGCATTCATGTTGCTCGAGGTACCCGCACCGCCCTGGAGCACGTCGACGACGAACTGGTCGTGCAGCTCGCCGTCCCGGATCCGGGTGCACGCCTCCACGATCGCCTCGGTGATACGGGGTTCGAGCAGGCCCAGCTCCGCGTTCGTGATGGCCGCGGCCTGCTTCACCGCCACCAGGGCTCTGATCAACGCCGGGTACCGGCCGATCGGTGTGCCCGTCACCGGGAAGTTGTCCACCGCCCGCACGGTGTGGACGCCGTAGTAGGCATCCCGCGGGACGTCACGCTCGCCGAGCAGGTCGTGCTCGGTCCTGGTCTGCGTCTGTTCGGTCACCGCGTCGGGTGCCTCCTTCGTGCGAGCCAACTGGCCATGATGCCCGACGGGCGGCGCGGATCAGAATCCGGCGCCGCCCGTCGGACGTTCGGTCGGGGCGGCGCTGCCGCACCCGGCCGGTGCTTGCTCAGCGGAGCTTCGGCAGGACCTCCGTACCCAGGAGCTCGATCTGCTCGAAGAACCGGTCGAACTTGAACCGGAAGTCGAACACCAGGTGCTCGGTGCCCAGCTCCTTGAACTTCTGCACCTCGGCGACCGCCTCGTCGGGGTTGCCGACGATGAGCTGGCCCTCGAGGTCCTCCACCGTCTCGAACTTTCCCGACGGGGGCTTGACCGCGAACTTGGACTTGTTGGCCCAGGCGAGGAGGCCGGGGATGTTCACGTGCTTGAGCGCCTCCTCGCGGGTCTCCTCGATGCTGGTCGGCGGGATCACCGCGACCGTCGGCATCGTCTTTCCCTGCTCGGCGGAGAGCTCGCGCATGGTCTCGATGCGCTTTGCCATCGTCGCCAGGGCGATCCGGCCGGGCATCCAGCCGTCGCAGAACTCCACGGCGAGACGCGCCGAACGCGGAGTCGCCCCGCAGTACCAGAACGGGATGTTGCCCTCAAGCGGCTTGGGCTCGATGGACACGTCCTCGAACTCGAAGTACTCGTCCTTGTAGTCCACGTTGTTCTCGGCGAAGACCCGCTTGAAGATCTCCGCGTTGGAACGCACGAGCTCCACGCGGTCCCGGTCGCCCCAGCCGATCGCCTCGAACTCGTGGTCGAACGTCCCGGCACCGAAACCGAGGATCAGCCGGTCCTTGCCGAGCATGTGGGACATCGTCCCGGCCATCAGCGCGGTGACCAGCGGGTGACGGAACGGGATGAGCGAGCCGGTGCCGAGCTGGAGCCGCTCCGTGACCGCACCGATCGCGGTCAGTGTCACGAGCGCGTCGTAGAACTCACGATTCGGCTTCTCCATCTCGCCGTGCGGCTCGAAGACCAGGTGGTCCCGGACCCACACCGAGTCGAAGCCCATCTTCTCGGCGAGCTTGGAGCCCTCGATGAGCTTCTCCCGGCTCGCGTGCTCGCCGAAGTGCGGCAGCAGCAGACCAAACTTCATGTCAGTTCCTTCCATCGTTCGCTGCGGCCGCCTGACGGCCGTGTCCCGGTGCACCGATGACCTCGCCGTCGGCGTAGACCTCGGTGCCCCGCACGAAGGTGCGGTCGATCCGGGCGCTGATCTCGCGCCCGTCGTACGGCGTCCAGCCGATCTTCGACAAGACTCCGTCGTTCGTGATGGTCCAAGGGGCGTTCAAGTCCGCGACGACGACATCCGCGTCGGCGCCGACCGTGAGCGCGCCCTTGACCCCCTCGAGGCCGAACGCCTGAGCGGGCCTGGTGGCCACCATGTCCACCACGCGCTCGAGGGTGAGCTCGCCCTTGTTCACCGATTCGAGCAGGAGCGGGTAGTAGTACTGGATCCCCGGGGTGCCCGTGTGCGAGCTCCACATCTCCGTCCAGCCAACCTCCTTCTCCTCGCGCGTGTGCGGCGCGTGGTCGGAGGACGCCATGTCGATGGTGCCGTCCCGCATGCCCTCCCAGATGGCCTCGCGACCCTCGTCCGGGACCCAGTAGGACAGGGCGTACGGGCCGAGCGTCTGCACGTGCTCCCACTTCGAGAGGTACGGCCCCCAGTGGTTGACCTCGCACGTGACGTCGATCCCGCGGGCCTTGGCCCGCCGGACGGCCTCGATCGACCGCGCGGTCTGCATGTGCGCCAGGTGCACCGGGCAGTTGGCCGCTTCAGCCAGCCGCAGCACGACGTCGACCGCGGTGTCCCAGATCACCCCGCTGCGGGCGGCGTACGCCGAGGCGTACCCCTCGGGGGTGTTCTCGCCGCGGGCCAGGATCTCACCCTCGATGTAGTCCATCAGAGCCTGGTCGTGCGGGTGGACGATGAACCGGCGACCGGTCTTGGCGATGCGGTCCATCATCTCGAGCAGCTTGCCGTGGTCGTGCATGCCGGTACCGGCCGGGTGCGGGTAGGTGCGCCCGGTGTCCACCACCATGTAGATCTTGTAGGCGCGGATGCCCATGTCGGCCATCCCGGCGATGTCCTCCAGAACCGTCGGAGCCGGGTTGTGGTTCCAGTCGACGATGGAGGTCCGCTCGTACAGGTCGAAGACCTCCGTGAGCGTCTCGACGTTCGTCGTCGGAGGCATCAGGTTGGGCATCCCGAAGATCGTGGTCACACCACCGGCGGCGGCCTGCAGCGTCGTGGTGCGGATGTCCTCCTTGTGCGTGAACCCGGGCTCGCGGGTGTGCACGTGCACGTCCACGAACCCCGGTAGCACCAGCTTCCCGGCCACGTCCACCGTCCGGCCGGCGTCCACGGCCAGGTCGGGAGCGACGATGCCGCTGACCTTGCCGTCGCTGACGAGAAGGTCGGCGGTCAATGAC
Organism: uncultured Actinotalea sp.; assembly: GCA_964416715.1. Classification (GTDB taxonomy): domain Bacteria; phylum Actinomycetota; class Actinomycetes; order Actinomycetales; family Cellulomonadaceae; genus Actinotalea. The sequence continues at coordinate 9,695 of CAYQFJ010000030.1, forward strand.
CCGTCAGGGGTGACCACCGTCCCCCCGGCGAATCGCACGTCGACGGTCATGACGGGACCTCCATGTTCTCGATGTCGTCACCGGATGCCCCGGTGCTCGTGCGCACGACCACGTCGGCCGGGCGCACGTACCTGTCGAACCACTCGACGATGCGCGGAGTGGTCTGCTCCCAGTAGCGGTCGTAGGCCGCGTAGTGCGTGGTGTGGTTCTGCATGATCAAGGTCTTGGGGCCCTGCGCGGCCTCGTAGAGGCGCTCGGCGTGGTCCGTGGGGGTGGTGGCGTCGCCGTCGACGCCGATGACCATCAGGGGGGTGGTGAGCCGCCGTGCCGCGTCGATCGGCTTGTAGGCCATGATCTCCTCGGCGCTGGACAGCGAGATGGCCGAGGGGATGCGGTCGTCGACGTCCGCCTTGATCTTCGTGGCCCGGCGCTCCGGCGTGGGGATCATGATCTCCTCGCGCGGGTGCACCTTGCGACCCTCGCCCGTCGTGACCCGGAGCTTGCGGTCCTCCTCGAGGTCCTTGAGGTAGGCCAGCCACTCGTGCTCCTGACGCATCCGGTGCAGCCAGTCGGTGCCGTCGGCGACCGGGACCTGGCTCACCGCGGCCTTGACCCGTGGGTCGACGTCCGCGAGCAGGATCGAGTTGCCGCCACCGGTACCGCCCGTGCCGAACGCGCCGATCGCGTCGGCGACGACGTCGTCGCGGGTGGTCAGGTACGTCACCGCGTTGACCAGATCCTGGAGCTGACGGCCCGGGGAGAGCACCCCGCGGTCACCACCCGAGTCACCGAAGCCGCGGTAGTCGAAGACCAGGACGGCGAAGCCGGCGGCTGTCAGAGCCTCGTGGTAGCGGACGTAGAGCTTCGCGTCCTTGAGGCCGAGCCAGCCCGGGCCCTGCACGATGGCCCGGAACGGCCCCTCGCCGGTGTCGGGCGTCCGCCACAACCCGGCGATCCGATCGCCTTCGCTGAAGAAGGTGACCTCGGTGGTGCGCATACGCCATTCCCCTCATGCAGGACGATCCCGGTCACGGTCTGTGCCGGACGGTCGAGCACCATCTCACGGCGAGTCTGTGCGATCCGTGTTGGTCAGCTCATACCCGGGTGTCATCATTCCTCAGATCGGATCCAAAATCTAGTCCGATCGAAGTGAGCATCAAGGGATGCGATCCGCGCATCAGCCCCCGCGTGGCGAGTGGCCGGCCGTGATCGAGGAAGGCACGACCGCAGAGTGCTCGATCCTGGTGTGGATCGGCCCTTCACGCTCGCTCAAGCGCCCACCGTCGCCACCCCATGCGAGCGCGATCATCTCCGCTGCGATCGAGACGGCCGTTTCCTCTGGCGTCCGGGCACCCAGGTCCAGACCGATCGGAGAGGACAGGCGGGCGAGCTCGTCGTCAGTGAGCCCAGCCTCCTTGAGCCGGGCCACGCGGTCGTGGTGGGTGCGACGTGAGCCCATCGCTCCGACGTATCCGACCACCGGATGACGCAACGCGAGCTCGAGGACGGGCACGTCGAACTTCGGTTCGTGGGTCAGCACCGCAAGCGCCGTGCGTCGATCGACCCTCCCAGCTGACACCTCGGCGGCCAGGTACCGGTGCGGCCAGTCGACGACCACCTCGTCCGCCGCGGGGAACCGGGTGCGGGTCGCGAAGACTGGCCGGGCGTCGCACACCGTGACCCGGAAACCGAGGAACGAACCCATGGTCGCCAGCGCCGCCGCGAAGTCGATCGCTCCGAAGATGATCATGCGAGGCGGCGGCGTGTACGCCGCGACGAACACGCGCGCACCCTCGCCGCGGCGCTCACCGTCCGGCCCATAGGTGAGCGTGGCGGTCCGCCCCAGCGCGAGCAGCCCGGCCGCATCGTCCCGGACCGCGGCCTGGAGCCGTTCCGAACCCAGGTCCCCAGCCAGCACGGCCTGCCCGTCGGCGCCCAGGCGCAAGAACGCACGGGCACCGACACGATGCTCGTCCCGGTGGGCCACCAGCGTCACCACGGCAACCGGAAGACCCGCATCGATGTCGGCCGCGGTCTCCTCCAGCTCGGGAAATGTCCGCGGACCGACCTTCTCCACGTAGACGTCGAGAATCCCTCCACAGGTGAGGCCCACTGCGTGGGCGTCGTCATCGCTGACCCCGTACCGGACCAGGGCCGGCGTCCCGTCGGCGATCACCGCTTGGCCGAGCTCGTACACCGCTCCCTCGACGCAACCGCCTGAGACCGAACCGACCGCTTCGCCGCCGGGCCCGACGGCCATCGACGCGCCCGCCTCGCGGGGCGCAGACTTCCATGTGTCGATGACCGTCGCCACCGCGACCTCGTGACCCCCTCGCCACCAGGTCAAGAGCTCAGGAAGCACATCGCGCACGGTTCGACTCCTCCTTGCCGGGGCCCGCTCTGCCCGAGTTCCGTCGGTACATCTAGGATACAGTCCGGCCATATCGAGGGGTTTACGAACCGGGCTCCTTGACGTCCACGTCACGGCCGTCCCCGACGTCGCCGCACTCCACCTCGGCCACCACGCGTCCTGCGAGATAGTCCCGCGCACCACGGTCGCCTCGCGCATTCTGCACGACGCCCTGCCAGTGGGCCCGCCCAAGCAGGACGGGATGGCCTCGCCGGCCGCCGTAGGTGGCCTGCACCAGGGCATGCCGTGGATCCGCGAGCTCGCCCGCTCCGATGAGGCGTTCGACCACAGCCGCCGTCAAGCCCGGCGTGTCCACCAGCGCCACGAGAACGGCATCAACCGACATGCGCCGCGCGACACCGAGCCCGGAGCGCAACGACGCACCCATCCCCTCGCGCCAGTCGTCGACGACGACGACATCCGCGGCGGCGGGCACCAGAGGCAACGCCTGGTCCGCCGCCGCCCCCAGGGCCGCCACCACGGACGTGCACCCGCCCGCCCTGAGTGCCTCCACCCGGTCCGCGAGCCAACCGTCGACCAGTGCCTTCGGCAGGCCGTAACGCTTCCCTTCGCCCGCCGCCAGCACAAGACCCAGGACGTGACTGTGCCCGACCCGACGGTCCCGGTGAGGTTCCGCAGTCATGTCAGCAGTACTCCTGCTCAGGTCGAGCGGGCCGGACAGCGAACGTCCCTCCCGGCCTTCTCGATCTTCGGGACCGCTCCGTCACCGAGCATGCAGTAGAGAACGCCGTGGCTCCGGCTCGCACAGGATCTCAGAGATGGGCACGAGTGAACGCATCCATGCTCGAGCTGGATCCTCCACCGTCGGTCCACGCGTTCTTCAGGATCTTGATCTGTTTGATCTCTTCCCGGACCAGACCCGCCTGCGGCATGGCCAGGCGCGCATCGTCGGCGTACTGCATGAGGATTCGCATGTCCTTCTCCGCCCACGGCATCGGTCGGGAACGGAGCCACGTCTCCAGCGCCCAGTTGCTCCCGCTGCTGAGCAGCAGAGACTGACGCAACGCCTCGATGTCGACGCCCATCCGGGCACCGAGGCGAATCGCCTCGTGGTTCGCCACTACCGAGTTCCACAGGAGGAAGTTGTTGAGCATCTTGCTGACCTGTCCCGCCCCGACCGGTCCCAGCCGGTGGACATCGCTTCCCACGACGCGCAGCACCGGTTCGAGGAAGTCGAGGGGCTCGTCATCGCCTCCGAGCATTACCAGCAGCGACCCGTCCTCCGCGGACGGTTCGCCGCGGCAAAGCGTGGCGTCGACGACGCGCACCCCCTTCTCGCGGGCGGCCTCCGCCGCGTCGGTCGAGGTCTTGGGCTCGACGGTGCTGCAGATGGCGATGACGTAGCCCTCGCCAGCGGTGGCCAGCAATCCCATGCCTGAGTCCGAGACCACGGCTTTCACCTCGTCGTCGAATCCGACGACGACGAGGGCTGCGACCGTGGACCCTGCGGCCTCTGCAGGGCTCGCTGCGACCTCGACACCCACCTCCCGCGCGGCAGCGCACCGTTCGCCACGGAGGTCGAAGGCGACGACTCGGTACCCCTCGGCGACCAGGTTGCGAGCCATCGGGAAGCCCATCTTGCCGAGCCCGAGAACGGCGACCCCTGCTTCCTTCGTGATCTGCCGGGGATCGGCACCTCCGATCATCGAGATCCTCCCGCTCTCCGTGGACCAATCGGACGACGCCGGGCCGGACGAGCCCACGCACGTTCCACGAGCCGCTCTCGCCGCTGTCCGTCCACACCCGTCGCCCAACGAAACTCGCTCATCTGGACCATTTCTGGAAGGGATATAGGATACATGCTTACCCAGGGGTCGAAGCGACCTTTGAACGTCACCCGTGGCGCCCGGCGCCCCGGTGAGGGACATCGCCCGCCTCCGCGATCGCGGCACGATGCGTCGTCGGCAGCGAGATCAGCCCGATACCGGCCATCACCAAGAAGCTCTGCGGGACGGTGAAGGCCAGAGTGGCGGCGCCGAACACCATCGGTGCCGCGAACTTGCCGACGTTCCGGACGGTTCCGCTGAGGCCGACGTACGCCGATCGGGCACCGGCCGGCGCAAGATCGGTGATCAGCACGTTGTGCGCGACGCCGAAGACACCGTCTTGGACCCCGAACAGGAGAAGAGCAGCGATCGCCACGAGCACGAGATCGTGATCCAGCATGCCCGCTACCGCCAAGCCGCTCTGGCCGGCGGCACCGACCGCGAGGCAGACCCCGATCACCCGTGCCGACGGCCACCTTGCGGTCAGGCGATGCGTGAACCACGCACCGGACGCGGTGAGGAACGCCGCAACGCCCATCGTCACCCCGACCTGCGCGGGCGACATCCCGAGAGCGTCGACGGCGAGCACCGGGAAGTAGGTCAGCACCGCGAACTTGAAAACGAAACGCAAGCCGCCGAGCGTCTGGACCGAGATGATTGCCGGAGCGGTCAGTACGTCCCGGACACCTCCGGCCCCGACCTCACGCCGGAGAGTGAGCGGCGGAAGGATCCTCCACGCGACGACGGCGCAGGGTAATGCCACCAGCTGCATCGCGAACGGCGCGTGCCACGACACCGACGCGAGCAGTCCGCCGACCACCGGCATGATCGACTCCATGGCGGAGATCGACACGACGCGGCGGCTCTGGCCCTGCGCGGCCTGCGCCGCCGACGCGGCCACTTCCCCGATGACCCCCACCGACAACGACATGACAGCGCCGAACGCGACTCCCTGCACGAGCCGGACCGTCAGGAGCGTGATCAGGCTGTGCTCCACCAGGAGCACCGCGCCGCCGGCTCCGAACACGAGCAGGGCACCGGCGAAGACGGGCCTCGAACCGAACCGGTCCGCGAGGACGCCGGAGACGAACGCCGACGCGATGCTCGGCAGCAGGTAGATGCTCGTGATCAGCGCGACCTGGGCGGAGTCGAGGGAGAACTGCGTCGCGATCGCGGGGATCGCCGGTGCGATCCCTTGCACCCCGGACGTCATGAGGGCGGCGCCCAGGCAGGCGACCGCGATCATCGCGCCGGAGGACCGCGAGCCTCCACCGCGCTCCGGGTCGGTCACCGCACCACCGGACCTCTCCTGGCGCTCGGGGATCCTTTCGGCTTCAGTCGACCCCGAGCTCGCTGCGCAGCGCTGCTACGTGTCCGGTGGGTTTGACGTCGTACATCGCGTGCTGGACACGACCGTCCGGTCCCACGACGACCGTTGAACGGATCACACCCATCACCGTCTTGCCGTCCTTGACCTTCTCCTTGAACACCTCGGCGTCGGTCGTCGCCCAGTGGCGCGTGGTTCCCCCGGCCGCTGCCGCGCACGCGGCATCGGACGGGGACCCGTCGCCCACCGCCTCGACGTCCGGGGACGCGGTGGTGTCGTCGGTCTCGGCGGGCGGGTTGTCGTCCGTTCCCGCCGCCCCACCGCAAGCCGCCAGAAGCAGCCCGGCGCCTGCGACGATCCCGATCAGAGAAATGGGTCGAGAAATGTGCTTCATGTGGATGCTCCTCCACTGATCCGGGCCATAGGTCAATCGCTCCCGGGGCTGTCGTGGGTCCTGGCCACAGATGGCCGTCTCGAGGATGTAACGGACAGTCGCGACTTCCGGATGCACCATTGCCGCCGGAGCCGCGCATGCACTTCGTGTTAGACGATTTCAGGGCGAGCTCGGGGGTCTCCCGCTCGCACATCTATCGAGACCTGGTGAGGTGTCTCAGATAGCGGATACCACGTTCGAAATGTTATATCCAATCTAGCAGCGCGCCTCTGGCGGTCAAGGGGCGGATCCATCCGTTACCAGGTCGTGATCTGAGGCATTGCTCAGACGTACAGACTGGGTGCTCTCACCCGACCATCCGGACAGCATCGAGAGCACCGACAGCCGCGCCCAGACCTTCGACTGCGGTCCCCGAGGAGCAGAAGATCGTCTGCTCTCGGGGGCCGCGTGCCCAGTGAGCTCGGCCGGCGACGACCGACGCCAGGCCTCCTTCGCACTGCGACCAGTCGAACCGTCCCTCCGCTGCGGCCAGGAGCAGCTCGCCCTTCTCGGCACGGGCGGTCCGCTCGTCATCGACGAAGACGGTCGCCTGCTCGATCACGTCGGCCCCGAGCTCCCGCTTTGTCGGATGGTGCGCGCCTATGGCGTTCACGTGGACGCCGGCAACGAGCCAGTCCTGCTTCAGGACCGGAGACGCCGAAGTAGTCACGGTGCAGACGATGTCGGCACCCGCGACCGCCTCCCGCACGCTGTCGAACGGGCGAACCTCGATGTCGGGCGCCAGCTCTCGGGCGAGGACGCGTGCACCCTCCAGTCGGCGTCCCACCACCCGGATGTCGTCGAGCTCCCGCACCTCGACCGCAGCGCGGATCGCGGCCCGCGCCTGGTGCCCGGTCCCGACGACGGCGAGCGTCCTCGCGGCCGGGTCCGCCAGGTACTTGATCGCCACGGCACCCACAGCACCGGTCTTCAGCCAGGCCAGGTGGCGGCCGATCAGGACCGCCTCGCACCCGCGGGTCTCGATGCTGAAAAGGGTCGAGACGGATGTACGTTCGTCGACCGGGCCGCCGTCTGTGTCGCGGGCGCCGCCTGAGTAGGACAGGCTCATCATGAATCCGAGTGCCGCAGAGCCCGCCGTCATGGAGTGCAGTCGGCTTCGCCGGGATACCGTCACTGTCTCGCGCGGGAGCACCTCCACCCCGCCGTGACCCGCGACCTCGTAGGCGCGCTCAACGTAGGCGATGCACTCCTTCATGGGGTAGAGGCCACGAAGATCGTCATCATCGATCACCTGCGTCATCACCGAGCTCCTTCTCCCGACGACAGCACAGCGGGTCGACATGACGTCCACCCGGAGACGGATCAGATGAACGCTCGGATCTGGGCCACCCACGGGAGAAGCCCCGGGCGCTACTCCTTGCCGGAAAGCCTCTCGCGCACGATCTGCTCTTGCGTCGCGGAGACCCTTTGTAGGTGAGACGACACCCATTCCTTTGCTGCGTCGATGTCACGGGCGCGCAGATGATCGAGGAGCTCGAAATGGACGGGTCCGGGTTCCACGCGCTGCAGCAGCAGATAACGCCCGACGGCGGAACGCAGCTGGTTCACCTGTGCGAGCGCTCGCGGACGTCCGGCCCGGGCGTACAGGGTCTCGTAGAAGAAGCGCCGCTTGTCAAGTCGGACACTGAGCTCGTCGGATGCCTCGAGATCGTTCACGATGAGCTGGAGCTCATCGAGGAGCTCGTCATCGAGGTTCCCCATCGCGTGCTCGAGCAGGTACAGCTCCAAGAGGACGCGCAGCTCGTAGACCTCGGCGATCTCTTCCGGTGTCAGAACCGAGACCGTCGCTCCCCGATAGGCGTGGATCTTGAGCAGGCCCTCGCTCTCCAGCTGGCGCAGGCTGGCACGCACGGGCATCCGGCTCACGCCGAGGGTGGCAGCGATCGCGTCGAGGTTGAGCCGCTGTCCAGGCGGGAAGACTCCCTGGATGATCGCCTCACGGATGAAGGATTGCGTCATGTCCTCGACAGTCCGGAATGATCCCCGCACAGAGTCGGCGATCGCGTTCAGGACTTCCGGGTCCGCTACACCAGATGTATCGGTACTGGCCACGTGGACTTCCTCACGTCGTCGCGAGATCTCAGAGACTGGATGCGAGATCCATCGCGGGATCGCGCATCCAAGATTACAACACGGTCACCCTGTCGATTCCTAGTCTGTCTCACCGATGTCGTTCATCAACCGCCAAACCCGCTCCGGTGTCAGCGGAAGTCGCGTCGGCCATCTCCCCGTCGCGCGCGCCACGGCGGAGGCCATCGCCCCGCCGACCGGGTTGAGCTGCCCCTCCCCGGCACCCTTGGCACCGTACGGCCCGACGCCGTCGCGCCGCTCCGCGATCATCAGGTCGATCTTGCGTGCCATGTCGCCGGCCCGCGGGACGCGGTAGTCGACGACGTTGGCGTTCGCCAGCTGCGGCCCGTCGTAGACCAGCTCCTCGAACAGCGCCGCGCCGACTCCCTGCGTCGCCGCGCCCAGGTCCTGCCCCTCGACGGCCTGCGGATTGATCGCGAACCCCACGTCGGCGACGGTGATGAGCTGGTCCAGGGTGATCTGCCCGGTGTCGGGATCCACCTCGACGCCGACGCCGACCATCCCGGTCTCCCAGAACGGCGGCATCTTCTCGGTCGCGCCCTCGCGGCGCACCATCCCGATCCCGGTCACCTCACCGGCCGACCCGCCGAACCACTTCACGATGATCTGGCCGAAGGTCATCTCCTGGCCCGCCGGACCGGTGGCACCGCCCGGTGCGTCGGCCACCTCCTCGACCGTGCAGTCCCACAGCTCGGCCGCCATCTGACGAACCTTCGCCCGCGCGTCGGCACAGGCGCGTTGGAGCGAGAGACCGGCCAGCGTGCTGGTGCGGCTCGCGCCGGTGGTGCGCTCGTAGGCCGAGCCGGAGGTGTCCGACTGGACCACCGACACCTTGTGCAGCTCGACCCCGAGCTCCTCGGCGGCGACCTGGGCCAGCAGGGACCGGCTGCCCTGACCCATCTCCGTCGACCCCGACAGCACGATCACCGAGCTGTCGGTGGCGATCTTCACCTGCGCGGTCGAGATCGGGTAGGCGCCGGCGTCCGAGGCAGAGCAGCCGAAGCCGATGCCGTAGTACGGCACGTCCTTGCGGTCCCGTTCGAGCGACTCGACCGCCATCTCCAGGTCCGCGACCAGGTCGGCGTCGATCCCGCGGCTGCCCGGAAGGATCTCCTCGCCGGGCTTGACCAGGTTCCTACGGCGGATGTCCGCCCCGCTGATGCCGAGCTGCTCGGCCGCCTGGTCCATGTTCGTCTCGCCGGCCAGGTTGCCCTGGGTGGCCCCGAAGCCCCGGTACGACGACGCCGGTGAGGTGTTCGTGTACACCGAGCGTCCGCGCACCCGCAGGTTGGGCACGCGATACGGGCCGAAGCACCGGTTGACGCACTTGGCCAGCACCAGCGGGCTGTTGTCGGCGTACGCCCCGGAGTCCATCACGATGTCGAACTCGCGCGCCAGGATCGTCCCGTCGGCGTCGAAGGCGCTCTTGACCCAGATGTGCGCGTCGTCGACGCGCGTGGTGTAGATGGCCTCCTCCACCGAGAGGGTGAGCTTGACGGGACGTCCCACCACCCAGGAGGCGACCGAGACCAGCGGCTCCACCTTGGTGTACGACTTCGACCCGTAGCCGCCGCCCAGGTACGGCGAGGTGACCCGCACCTTGGCCAGCGGCATGTCGAACACCCGGGCCAGGTCGTCACGCACCATGTAGGGGTGCTGGGCCGTGGTGACGACGGTCAGGCCGTCCTCGCGGTAGGAGGCCACCGCGTTGTACGGCTCCATGGCGTAGGCGTACAGCATCGGGAACCGGGTGGACCCCTCGACGACGGTGTGCGCGTCGGCGAAGGCCGCGTCGACGTCGCCCCACTCGAGGTTGACCTCGTGCGCGAGGTTGGTCCGCACCGGCTCGACATCGTCGTCGTCGGAGTCGGTGAGCTCCTTGAAGGAGACGTCGACGGTCGAGGCGTAGCCGGTCTCGTGCACGAGCGCCGCCCCCTCGGCGAGCGCCTCGCCGGCCGACATCACCGAGGGCAGGTCGTCGTAGGTCACCTCGACGAGGTTGGTCGCGTCGGCCGCGGCCGCACGGCTCTCGGCGAGCACGATGGCGACCGGCTCGCCGTAGTAGCGGACCTTGCCGGTCGCCAGGATGAAGTGGTCGGAGATGATGTGGCCGAACCGACCGAACAGCGGCTCGATGTCGTCCGCGGTGACCACCGCGACGACGTCGGGCTGGGCCAGCGCCTTGGTGCTGTCGATGTCCACGATCGTGGCGTGCGCGCGGTCCGCGCGGACCACCTTCGCGTGCAGCATGCCCGGCATGGTGACGTCGACGGCGTACTGCGCCGTGCCGAGCACCTTCTCCACCAGGTCACGGCGCCGGACGGACCGACCGACCGTGCGGAACTCGCTCATGACCGCTCCGTCCCGGCGGTCCCGGCCGCCCCTGCCGTCTGCCGGGCCACCTGCTCGACCGCCTCGACGATCGGCTGGTAGCCGGTGCACCGGCAGATGTTCCCCTCCAGGTGCTCGACGATCTCCTCGCGCCTGACGTCCGGCTCGGAGTCGAGCAGCGCCTTGGACATCATCAGGAACCCGGGGGTGCAGAAGCCGCACTGCAGCGCGTGGCAGGAGACGAACGCCTCCTGCAGCGGGTGCAGCTCCTGGCCGTCGGACAGCCCCTCGACCGTGTCGACCTTGCGCCCGTCCGCGTCGACCGCGAGGTAGGTGCACGAGCTCACCGGCCGACCGTCCACCAGCACCGTGCAGACCCCGCAGACCTGCAGCTCACAGCTCACCTTGGTGCCGGTCAGGCGGAGGTCCTCGCGCAGGAAGTCCACGAGCAGGGTGCGCGGGGCGATGGTCCGCTCCACCACGACACCGTTCACCTCGACGCTCACCGGGACCTGGGCCAGCATCTGGGCCGTCATCGTTCCACCTCCGCCAGGGCGGCGACCGCGCGCCGCACGTACACCCCGGTCACGTGACGCTTGTAGCGTTCCGAGCCGGTGAGGTCCGGGGTCGGGTCGACCTCGTCGGCAATCGCCTGGGAGTCGATCTGCGAGGGATCCTCACCGGTCCACAGCATCGGTGTCTCCCCCACCGCCCCGACCACGAGCCGGTACCCGGCGTCGTCGGAGTGCACCAGCGCCACCCCGAGCGTCGGGCGCTCGGTGATCTGGTACTTGAGGTAGACCGCACGCGTGCCGGCCGCCGGGATCGGTACCCGCACGTCGACCATCAGCTCGTCCGGCTCCTTGTCCGCGTAGTACGGACCGGCGATCAGCTCCTCGACGGGCAGGGCGCGCCTCTCCTGCGGTGAGGCCAGCGTCACCTCCGCGCCGAAGGCGATCAACGCCGGCGCGACGTCGGACTTCGGCTCGGCGAAGCACAGGTTGCCACCGATGGATCCCTGCGCCCGGACCCGGGCGTTGCCCACGCGGTGCTCGACGTCGGCCAGCATGGGAAGGTGCCGGGTGACGACGTCGTCCGAGGCGATGTCCATGTGCCGCTCGACGGCGCCGATCACCACGTGGTCGTCATCGGTACGGATCCCCGTGAGCTCGGGAAGCGCCTTGATGTCGACGAGCGCCTCGGGCCGGTGCAGGCCCGCGCGCATCGCCAGCAGGAGCTCGGTCCCGCCGCAGTACGGCACCCGGTCGTCCCCGATCGCGTCCAGCGCCTCGTCCAGCGTCCGGGGCCGTGCCAGCAGGAAGGGAGGAAGCATCAGGCCTTCCCCAGTGCGTCCCCGACGGCGGTGAAGAACCCGTTCATGATCTTCTCCGCCTTCTTGTTGATGGTCCCGGAGCCCATGCTCGCCGCCTTGCCGGTGACCTCGTACGCACCGTCCACGACGATCTTGGTCCCGCCGTCGGCCGGCTCGATGTCCAAGGTCGCCTCCACCACGAGCCGTGAGCCCACCTGGCGGTCCTCACCCGAGGCCCGGATCCTGAGCGAGCGTCCCACCTCGACGTCGGACATCACGATGTCCAGGTCGGCGCGCAGCTTGAACGGCCCGAGCCGGTCCATCAGCACGGCGCTGTACCTGGCGAGCGGCTCGATCTCCTCGGCGTCCTCGACGATGGAGACCCAGCTCACCAGCCGGGGGACGTCCGTCAGCGCGGCCCAGGTCTCCTCGGCGGAAGAGGTGACCGAGACCTCTCGGTGGAACTCACTACGGGGCACGGCGCTCTCCTCCGACGACTTTGATACTTGATACAGATCCTAGGTCTCCGGCCGTACCCCGGCAAGTCTCCCGCCGTCCGCCGCCTCCAGCTATCCGGGGGGCCAAATGGATCGATGATCTTGGCACTTGATCACTTCTTCAGATAGCGTAATGGGGCACCCAATCGTACGAGAACCAGCGCACGGACATCCGCTGGTGCACACGCCCATCAGGAGGCCGCCCGTGCACGTTCCCGATGGATTTCTCGACGTATCCACCTCCGTAGCGACCGGCGTCGTCGCGGCCGGTGCGGTAGGTATCGCCCTGCGCGGTGCCAGGCACGAGCTCAACGAGCGAACCGTGCCACTGGCCGGGCTCACCAGCGCATTCATTTTCGCCACGCAGATGATCAACTTCCCGGTCGGCCTGGGCACCAGCGGGCACCTGATGGGCGGCGCGCTGGCGGCCGTGCTCGTCGGACCGTGGACCGGCGTGCTCTGCATGTCCGTGGTCCTCATGGTCCAGGCGCTCCTCTTCGCCGACGGTGGTCTCACCGCTCTGGGCGCCAACATCACACTGATGGGGCTGACCACCGTGCTCGTCGGTTGGCTGATGACCAGAGCAGTGCTCGCCGTCCTGCCACGACGACCGAGCTCCGTGGTCCCGGCCGCCGCCGTCGGCGCTTTCCTCTCGGTGGTGGCCTCCGCGCTCGTCTTCGTCCTGCTGTACGGCGTCGGGGGCACAGCGCCGATCCCGCTGGCCGGCCTGACCGCGAGCATGGTCGGTTGGCACGCCTTGATCGGTCTGGGCGAGGCCGCGGTCACGGCGGCGACCGTCGGAGCGGTGGTCGCCGTCCGGCCGGATCTGGTCCACGCCGCTCGCGGACTCATTCCCCGGCTGCAGCTCAAGGACGGGTCCGGGCAGCTCGTCGACTTGCCGCCAACGGCATCAGCACGCCGGCCCATCGCCTCACGCACACTGCTCATCGCAGGGAGCGTCGCCACCCTTCTGGTCGCAGGCGTGCTGAGCTTCGCCGCCAGCAGCCACCCGGACGGCCTGGAGTACGTGGCCGAGGAACGTGGCTTCCTGGGCACCGCGACCGATCACCTGTTCGGCGGGTTCGCCCTGGCCGACTACGGGGACGTCGGCGGCATCCCGGTGGGAGTGGCCGGGGTGCTCGGCGTCGCGGTCACGGTCCTGATCGGCTGGGTCGTGTTCCGTGTCACGGCTCGTCGCGCATCCGCAGCGGCGGCGGCCGGCGAGCAGCCCGTCTGACATGGGCGGGTTCGGCAGAGGGTCGTTGTACCTCGACGGTGGCTCACCAGTCCATCGACTGACCGCGACGGCGAAGCTCGTCGCCCACCTGACGTTCGTGATCGTCGTGGTGAGCACGCCGGCCCGGATGATGTGGGCCTTCGCCGTCTACGCGGTGCTCCTTGCCGTGGTCACCTGGCTGGCCCAGGTCCCCGTTCGGATCCTGGCCCGTCGCATGGTCGTAGAGACGCCGTTCGTGCTGTTCGCCCTGCTCCTACCCTTTGTCGCCACCGGCGAGCGCACCGTCGTCCTGGGAATGAGCCTGAGTCTGCCAGGCCTGGTTGCCGGATGGAACGTCCTGGCCAAGGCGACGCTCGGCGTCGTCGCCTCGATCCTTCTCGCCGCGACCACTGACATCCGGGCGCTGCTCGGAGCCCTGGCCCGCTTGCGGGTCCCGGCGCAGGTCGTCGAGATCGCAACCTTCATGGTGAGGTACCTCTCCGTGGTGCAGGACGACATGCACCGGATGCGAATCGCCCGGGAGTCCCGAGGCTTCGAAGCGCAGCATCTCGGTCATGCGGCTGCCGTCGCTCGGGGCGCCGGCGCCCTGTTCGTCCGCACCTACGAACGAGGTGAACGAGTGCACCTCGCCATGCTCTCCCGAGGGGGCGGCACGACCGTGGCCGCGCAGCGGTCCTCGGGGTTCGGCGAAGTTCCGGCGATGGCCGCGGCCGCACTCCCGGTCGCTGCCTTGATCGTGCTGGTCGCCGGCCGGGTCCTGACGTGACCGCATCGCTGGAGGTCACCGGCCTGGCCTATGCCTACCCTGATGGGCGCCAGGCACTGTTCGGTGTCGACCTGCGGATGGAGCGAGGTGAGCGGGTCGCGCTGCTCGGTCCGAACGGGGCCGGGAAGACAACTCTTGCCCTGCACCTCAACGGAATCCTCGGCGGAGGACTCGGATCGGTGCGAGTGTCCGGGCTGGAGGTCGACCTGACCGACCGGAAGGTTCTGCGTGAGGTCCGTCGCCGGGTCGGCATCGTCTTCCAGGACCCGGACGACCAGCTCTTCATGCCTACGGTGCGGGACGACGTCGCATTCGGACCACGGAACCTGGGCCTGTCCGGTACTGCACTGGATGAACGGGTGGACGACGCGCTGGCGGCGGTGGGCATGGCCGATCTCGGCGACCGTCCACCGCATC